>JAGKWZ010000025.1 GCA_021151605.1 Verrucomicrobiaceae bacterium | reverse complement strand
GGCCGAGCTTGGTGGCTTCTGCAAAGCTGCCACCTCCTGCGAGGGCGTCGCTCGCGAGTTTGACGAAGCGATCTGCCTCACCGGTCTCCAGCGGACGACGGAAGGCCTTCGCGGCGAAGGTTTCGATGACCGTTTTCAGCGCCGCGACGGGATCAGCGGGCTGCAATTCGTAGCCGATGGCCTTTTCGCCATCCCAGGGATTTTTGATCTTCTTTTTGTCAATCGGCACGACGGGCACCTCGCCAAAGATCGACTTCACGGAAGGCGGCGGCCAGGCCTGAGCCTCCAGCGGCCCCTCGATGTCCACCCACTGCACAGCGAGGCCGCGCCCGGTGAATTGCTTCGTCGTGTCGGAGTCGCTGAGGCGCTTGCCATCGGCATCGTAGCCGACGCTGAAGGGCAGGACGAGCAGGTGCTCGCTGCGATTGATTTGCGCGATGACTTCCACCTCGCGTGGCTTGTCGGCGGTCATGTCCCAGGTGCCGAGTAGGCGCTTGCCGACTTTGTAATCGTTCGCGTAAAGACGCAGCGTGATCGGTTGGCCCGCGCTCTGATAGCCGTAGGCGGAAAGGCGGATGCGATAGCTCCCTGGGCGGCCCAGTTTGAAATTCGAGAGGCCGAGCATGTAATCCGCATCCGTGAACATGACGAGCGCATCATCGAGCGAGCGGAAGACCTGGCGCTGACGCTGATACTTCTTCTTCGGATCAGCGGGGGGATCATCCGGCAGCTTCAGATTGTCGATGATGCTCTTCTGGTCCTTGTAGCTGAAGCGCTGCTTTTTCATCTCCACCGGCACGCGGAGGTCCACGGCGGCATCGAGCGCCGCATCCGCCGCTTCGAGGTATTTCTCAATTTGGAGCTGCGAAAAGCGCAACCCCTCCGCCACGGTGTCAAAGCCGTGCATCGGCGTGTCCTCCGGCAAAAGGCCCGCGAGCGGCAAGTCAATGTGCAGCAGATCACGCACGGTGTTTTCATACTCGATGCGGTTCAGTCGGCGCACGAGCGTGCGGCCCTGGGAGGCGGTTTGCGCCGCGCTGGTGTCGCGGAGTTGGCTGTCGAGTGAGTCGAGGAAGGCTTCGGCGAGTTTCGCGTCGGGACGCGGCTTCTTTTTCGGCGGCATTTCGCCATCGGCGATGCTGTCGTGGATCTTGACCCACTTTTCGAAGAGCTGCGGGTCGCGCAGGTCAAAGGTCAAGGAGGTCAAGGAGGTCAAGTCGAGGCCGCCTTTCTTCACGTCGGCGTCGTGGCACTCGACGCAGTGCTGGTCGAGGAAGGTCGTGATGGCCTTCGGCGTGGCGGCGAAGGAAGAGACTGAAAGGACGAGAAGGGCGGCGGGGACTCGCATGAGCGCTATCTAAGAGGCAAAAAAGCATCGGGCGCAATTTTACTTCACGTCATCCGTGGCGCAGATCGGCAGCAGGTATGGCTTGAAGAGATGGTCTTGAGTTTCCTCAGCTTTGTTCAGGTAGAGAATAAAGAGACAATTTGCCGTTGAGACTGACGTTTGCGATCTTCACATGATGATCCGCCATCTCCTTTTAAGTCTCGCCTTTTCTGTCCAAGCCGCCGACACCTACTTCCCACCACCGGATGCTGAAGGCGGCTGGCGGGAGGCGAAAACGGAGAAAGAGATTCGCGACAAGGCGGGCATGGACCTGAGCAAGCTGGAGCCTGCCTACACGATGACGGAACGCTCGACCGGCAATGGCGGGCTCGTAGTGGTTCACAAGGGTTACCTCTGCTTCGAGCGCTACTTTGGCCGGGCCAGCCGCAATGCGAATCCCGACATGGCATCGACAGGCAAGGGCTTTTGCAGCATCGCGTGCGGGATCATGCTGGAGGAGTTTAAGGACAAGATCCCGCAGGGGCTCGATACGAAAGTTTTTACGGAGAAGTATCTGCCGCAGGCATTTCCGCTGAATGATCCCCGCAAGGCGGAGATCACGCTGGGGCAGCTCCTGTGCATGACGGGTGGTTACTGGGGCGAGGGACAAACCCCGACGGGCTATGTGAAAGGCGACCCGAAGCCGAAGCAGCTCAAGCCAGTGCCAGGGCAGAACATCAAGGATCTGGACGCGTCATCGCTGAATGTTCCCCTGTGGTGTGATCCGGGGGCGGGTTACTCGTATTCGTCGCCTTCGCCACACATCGCTAGCATCGTGCTGCGCAATGTGAGCGGCATGGAGCTGAAGGATTTCATTCATGAGCGCCTGGCGAAACCGCAGGGCTGGGGCGCGTGGGATTACTGCCTGCATCGCGGTGACTTTGTGATGCCGCACGCGAACGGCGCAGGCAGCACGGCGCTCCATGCCACAGACGTGATGCGCTTTGGCTACTGCCTGGCTCAGGGTGGGAAGTGGAAAGATCAACAACTCGTGCCTCCTGCCTACATCAAGAAGTGCCAGACCTGGAGCCCCTATAACCCGCACACGCCTTTCAGCCTCCAGTGGGAGCACAATGAGGACGGGCATGTGGCCGGAGCGCCGAAGGATGCGTTTTGGAAAAGCGGTGCGGGCGGTTTCTGCCTCTATGTCGTGCCATCGCTGGATCTCGTGATCTACAAGCTCGGCGGCAAAGACGGCCAGTATGACCCGACTCTGACCCGCATCCCACAGCCGGAGCAGAAGCATGACCGCGACAACTGGCAGCCGATCCCCGGCAATGCCTTCCAGGAAGGATCGGGGGCGGCTTCGCTCAATCGTGTGCTGGAAATGGTTTGCGCAGCCGTGCGTGTGGAGTGATCTGCCTGCTTTCTTTTGCACTCATGACGACACTCAGTACGCAGGACGACGAAACCGCCCTCTTCCGCAAAACCTGGACGCTCTACGACGCGATCTCCGAGAAGAACTACATGTTCCATCGGGAGATCTACGCTCATGTATCGGACCTGCTGAGGCAGCGGAGTGAGTATTCACTGCTCGATCTCGGCTGCGGCAATGCGCGCTTCCTGGCACCTTGCCTCCACGCTCATCCTCCGGCCAGCTACGATGGTGTGGATCTCTCCGCCGTGGCCCTCGAAGAAGCGTCGCTAAAGCTCAGTGGTCTGCCCAACGTGCAATGCCATGAAATGGACATGCTGAGGGCGCTGCAAGACGAAGATCGTTGTTTTGACGTCATCTTCTCCAGCTTCGCCATTCATCATCTGAGCGCTGAAGATAAGCAGCAGCTTTTCCATGCCACTGAGCGTCGGCTTTCCCCCGGTGGAGTGCTGATCATGGTCGATGTCGTGCGTGAGGAAGGCCAATCACGAGAAGACTACCTGGATGGTTATCTGGGCAACATGCGCACGCACTGGACAGCAGTGCCCCAGGCTGAGCTTGATCAGGCATGTGAGCATGTAGCCTCTTTCGACTTCCCTGAAACGCTCTCGGATCTGACGCGCATGGCAGAGGCGGCAGGCTTTTCAAAGGCGCATGTGGTGGCTCGTTTCGTGCAGCATCATGTACTGATCTTTAGCCGCGCAGACGCTTGAGCACGGCTCCAGCGACCTGTTCTGGCGTGATCTTGGTGAGGCATTCGTAGTGGCCGAAGGGGCATTCGCGTTTGAAGCAGGGGCTGCAAGGCACCTGGTGGCGGAGGACGGTGTGTTGATCTCCCAGTGGTCCTGTGAGCACGGGCTCGGTAGAGCCGAAGATGCTGACGGTGGGCACGCCCTCGGCACAGGCGAGGTGCATGGTGCCAGTGTCATTGGTGACGAGCATCCGGCAGGTGCGGAGCTGGACGATGAGTTCGGCGAGCTTGGTCTTGCCGACGAGGTTGGTGTGCTTCACTTCGTTGCCGACGAGCGAGGAAAGTTGCTCGCCTGATTCAGCCTCTCGCGGAGCACCAAAGAAGACCCACTCGATGCCCGGATGCTGCGCCGACACCTGCTTGATGACGGCGGCGAAGCGATCCAGCGGCCAGCGTTTGGCAGGTCCGTATTCGGCTCCAGCGCAGATGCCGATGCGGAGGGGGCCTTTGGCGGATGATTCGGTGTTTAAGGTCCTTGGCTCTGATTTTGAAAGGTCGGCTCCGATGACTTGGGCGATGTGCAGGTAGCGCTGGGTATGATGCAGCGGCGGGCCTTTGATCTTGGGCTCGCGGATCTTCTGGCGGAGGAGTTTGCTGCGGAATGATCCGGCATAACCTACGAGGCGCTCGATGCCGGCGAGCTTGAGTTCGAGGGTGCTGCGGGTGCTGTTGGTTAGCAGCACGGCGGTGTCGAAATGGATGCCGCTTTGTTTAATGCGGCGAGCGACGGCGAAGAGGCCTTCTTTGCCAGCCTTGCCGATGTAGCGGTCCACCTCGGGCTGCGCCTCCCAGAGATCGCGCAGTTTTTCGGGACCAAAGACGGTGAGCTTCAAGTCGGGGCGGCCTGCTTTGATGGCGCGCATGGCGGGGAAGGCCATGCATGCATCGCCGAGCCAGTTCGGGGAACGGAGAAGTAGCTCGAAAGGCTTTAGGCTGGCAGTGTCGTAACCCGGTTCGAAGGCGATGCCACGGCGGTAAGTATCGAGAAGGAAGCGCGGGTTCGGTGTCTTCCAGCGGTTGTGAACCCAGAACCAACTGTGCGGCTGCACACGGACGAGCGCCTCCACGGCTTGATTGATCTGAGCGGTGAGGCTTTCAAAGGTGGACTCGGGGGTGACAGGAATGCCAGGGCCGTAGGCGGCACGCCAGCGCGCGGGGCCATCATCGTAAACGGCAAGAGTGACCATGACGGCCTTCGTGCGCAGGGCGACCATGGAGGCGACTGGCGTGGTGGACGCGAGACGGTCGAAGAAGGGCGACCACACGCCCTGATCACCAGCGTGCTGATCTACGAGGATGCCGAGGCTGCCGCCATCCCGCAGATGCTTCATGGGGGCGATGAATCCTTCGTGGCGGTTAAAGATGGCATAGCCATGTTTCTGCCTGGCGCGCAAGAAATGGGCGTCCATGTAAGTGTTCCGCAGCGGCTGGTAGATGACGCCAGCATGACGGCCAAAGGAGCAGAAGCCGGGCAGTTTGTTCAGCACCTCCCAGCAGCTTTGATGGGTGACGAGACCGAGGATGGGCTGCTGCAGATCCAGTGCGGCCTGCATGTGCTCCATGCCAGAGAGCGTGATGCGGGACTCGATCTGCTCACGCGTCATGGTGGCGAGCTTCAGGCCGCAGAACATGTTGGAAAGGAGGCAGCGGAAGTGTGCGCGGCCGGTCTTTGTGATCCAGGCTTCATCATGCTCCTGCCCGAAGGCGATGCGCAGATTCTTCAGCACGAGGCGGCGGTATTTGCCCGCCACGATCCAACCCACGACGCCCAGCACACGTCCGACATGCCAAATGAGGGTGATGGGCAGCGCCTTGAGCACGGCCTCCATCGTCAGAAAGGCCATGTAAACAAGCCAGTGGCGCGCGAGTTCGGAACGCGTGGACTGGCTGCTTTTGGGTTTACTCATCGTATGGGGCCTTTGTTGGCACAGGCGTGGAGCACTGGCAACCCTCGGAGCATGGCTTGCTTCCGTGATTTACAAATGAGAGGAAGTTTGGCAGTCTGAGTTGTTCATTATGAAAACCCTTCTACTCCTCGCCTCTCTCGGAATGTTTAGCCTCGTCGCTTACGCGCAGCAGGGAGGCCAGGGAGGAGGGCAGGGAAGCGGCAACACGGGCCCGACGGAGGCCAATCCCGTGCCGGAGGACTTCCTCCAGGACGGTGTTTGGACCGGTTCGCTGAAGGGCGGGCGCTATATCGTGAAGTGCCGGGACATCATCGCCCTCTCCAAACATGAGTATGTGGCTGATGCCGCAGCGCGTGTGGTGGAGGTGAATCTGACGCTCAGCTCGAACACAGCGGTGCGCTTTTATTACCTGGAACCCGTGCGGCTGGAAGGCACCGGCACCATCGCGGCTGGGCAGCAGGCGATCGATAAGGCACGCCAGATGGTGCAGGACGCCGCCGCACGTATCTCCCCCACGCTCACGGAGCCGAAGGTGGTGAAAACTTATCCCGTCTCCACCCATGCACACACGGTGGAGTACGTGATAAAGGAAGAGACTCGCCTGAACTCACTCTTCAACAGCCTGGAACATGCCTTCCGCGATCCAGCGAGGAAGTATTTCTGGCGTGAGTAGAGGCTGGGTGAATGAGTCCGCGTGCGGATAAACGGCGCTTGTCGCTGGCGTTTTCTGGCCGCTTCATGATGTCCATCGTCCGCGCCTTTATCATTCTCAGCACTCTTGGCTCCTTTGCTTCAGCAAGCGAGGCTTCCAGGCAGATCGATGCGATCCTAACCCAGGACTGGCAGAGGAACAAAATCACCGCCAACCCTCCTGCGAGTGACGAAACCTTCGTCCGCCGGGTGCATCTGGACATCATCGGCCGCATCCCGACGATGCAGGAAGCGCAGGCGTTTCTGACCAGCACGGAAAAGGATAAACGGGCGAAGCTGATCGACCAGCTGCTCGCCAGCGAGGGCTATGCACAGCACTTGTTTCACTTTTGGGCTGACCTGCTACGCATCCAGTCACGCGCTAACGGTGGGCAGGGGGATATGACCTCGAAGCCATACCTGGAGCATGTGAAGAAGCGCATCCGCGAGAACATGCCGTATGACGCCTTTGTGCATGAGCTGATCACCGCGCAGGGCAAGGTGTGGGACAATCCCGCCATCGGCTACTACATGCGCGATCTTGGGATGCCGCTGGACAATCTGGCGAACACGACGCGTGTCTTCCTGGGCACGCGCATCGAGTGCGCACAGTGCCACAACCATCCCTTCGATAAATGGACGCAGATGCAGTTCTACCAGATGGCGGCCTTCACTTATCCTTTGGAGACGAACTTCACCGGCATCGGCGAACAGGGAGCGGTTCTGAATTTGAAACGCGCCGCAGAAAAGAAGCCCGAGATGGCCGTGGCCACACGCCACATGGGCCGCGTGCTGGAGAACTTGGGCGACTTCGTGCGCTACAGCAAAGTGGCGGCGCTGCCCACGCGGGTGCTTAAGCTGCCGCACGACTATCAATACAAAGACAAAAAGCCCTACGACGTCATCACCCCCTCCACCATGCTTGGCAAAACGGTGACGGGAGACTTGAAGGCATTCGCCGACTGGATGACTGCGCCGGAGAATCCACGTTTCACCACGGTCATCGCCAACCGCCTGTGGAAGAAAGTTTTCGGACTCGGCCTGATCGAGCCGGTGGATGAACTGATGGACAGCACCGTGGCGATGAATCCTGCGCTGATGAAGCACCTGGAACAGCTCATGATCTCCAGCCGCTACGATGTGAAGGCCTTCCTCCGTGTGCTTTACAACACACAGGCTTATCAAAACGAAGTCACCCGCAAGGAGCCCGTGCTCGGCGAGGTCTATCACTTCCCCGGCCCCGTTTTGCGCCGTATGACAGCGGAGCAGATCTACGATAGCTTCGTCACGCTGATCCATCCCACGCCCGATCTGCCACGTCGGAAGGGCATCGACTTTGAAATGGCGCAGAAGCTCGTGTATCGCGGCAAACTGAGCGATGCGCTCGACCTGCTCAGCGCGCAGGAGATCTTCGATGGAGCCGCCAAAGCTTCGGAGGGCTACGAGGCCATCTCCGCACGCAGCAAGCCGCTGCGGGAGCAATACACCGCCGCTCAGAAGGCGAAGGACAAGGAGCTGATCGAGAAGCTGAACCTGGAGATCCGCAGCATCGAGTTTGTCGCGCGCACGGGCATTCATGATCATGTCGTCGTGCCCGCCGTGGCGCGGCTTTACACGAAAAAGACCGGCAAACCGGCTCCGCCGCCGATTCCCGTGAGGAAGCCGACGCTTGAAGAACTCAAGAAGACCGGCCAGAACCGCGACTACATCGACGTGCCCGGTTACGACATCGACCAGACCATTCCTCGCGAGGAAAAGGCTGCTGCTGATGCCCGCGATGCCATTTTTAAAGCCGAGGCGGAACACTTCGGCATCACCGACAACGCCGCATTCCTCAAGTCACGCCAAGCCCATGCCCGCGACTGGCCCCGCGCCGCTGACCTCGACTCGCCTGCACCGCGCGGCCATTACCTGCGCGAGTTTGGTCAGAGCGACCGTGATCTCATCGACAATGCCAACGCAGACGCCTCCATGCCACGGGCCCTCGTTCTGATGAACAGCGAGCTTTTCCAAAGCATCCTCAAGCCACACACCCAGCTCAGCCTGAATCTGGCCGGCGCGAAGTATCCCGATGAGCAACTGGCGGCCATTTATCTGACTCTGCTCTCCCGCCAGCCCACGGCGGCGGAAAAAGCCGCTTGGGCACGATCCGGCCTGACCAGCGCGGAGGACCTCATCTACGCGCTGCTGAACACGCAGCAGTTTATCTTCATCAAGTGAGCAACTCCCCGCTGGCAAAGCGCCAGTCGCCGTCTAGCGGTGGTCCATGCCAGAAGAGATCGTACAGCCAGAATCACCCAGTGTCGGGAGCAAGCCGGAGGTCGGCTCCAACTTCACGCTGCGTGATCTGCTGGCGCTGACGAAGTTCCGCCTCAGCGCGCTCGTCATCGTGACCACCCTGGTGGCTTTTTGGCTGCGAGCCGGCCCGCAGATGGATGTGTGGCTGCTCATCCACACGATTATTGGAAGCACATTGGCCGCCTTTGGCAGCGCCGTCTTCAATCAGCTCATGGAGATCGGTCCTGACTCGCGCATGAAGCGCACGGCGGATCGTCCGCTGCCCGCGGGGCGCATCAGCCCGAGCGCGGCCTTTGGCATCGGCTGGCTACTGAGTGCGCTGGGCCTGATCCACCTGGTGCATCGCGTGAATGCGGAGGCCGCAGCACTCACGGCCATGACCCTGGCGACCTACCTTTTCATCTACACACCGCTGAAGCGCCAATCCACGCTCAACACGCTGGTCGGAGCCGTGTCTGGCGCGCTGCCGCCGCTGATCGGCTGGGCGGGTGCGGCAGGCCCTGAGGCGGCAGGAGACGCCTACTTCCGCTGGAGTCTGCTCATCGAACCCGGTGCCATCTACCTCTTCGCGCTGCTCTTCCTCTGGCAGTTGCCCCACTTCCTGGCCATCAACTGGATGTACCGCGATGAATATGTGCGTGGAGGCTTCGTGATGCTGGCAAACGATGACGAGGAAGGTGCCCGCACCTCCAGACACGCGCTCGCCTGGTCCATCGCCATGCTGGCACTGATGTTTCAGCCCGTGGCCTATGGGCTCGTGAATGTCTGGCTTTTCCTGCCACCTGCTCTTTTGCTCAACCTCTGGCTCTGCCAGCGTGCGCTGTGCTTCCAAAAGCAGCCTGACCGCGCCACTGCACGCCGTCTTTTCTTCGGCACGCTCATTTATCTGCCCGTCATTCTGATTGTCAGCGTAATGGCTTGGAAATAAAGCATCCCTCCTTCATGTCAGACGACCCAACACAACCCGCTCAACGCCCGATCAACCCCTGGACTCTCTGGATTCCGATCATCATGATCTGCCTCGGAGTCGTGGTGCTCTACAATTACCTGATTTTCAACTCGATGCAGGCCAAGAGTGACATGATCACGCTCAGCGATGGCACGGTGATCAAGCGCCCACCTCTGATGGGGCGCCTGGAGAAGGACATGGAGTTCACCGAGCGCAGTGGCAAGAAGGTCAATCTGGCAGAACTGAAGGGCAAAATCCTCATCGCCTCCTGGGTCTTTACCCGCTGCCCAAGAGGCTGTGCGGGGGTGATCGCCAAGCTGAAGAAGCTGCATGATGAGTTCGGTGCTAACCCTGGGATCCAGTTCCTTTCTTTCACCCTCGATCCCGATGACACGCCCGAAATGATGAAGAAATTCGCGAGCGGCATCGAGATCAAGGATACGGACAACTGGTGGTTTCTGAATGGCGAAAAGGATGTCGTGCGGAACTTCATGACCTTCTCCCTCAGATTCCGCCCTGTACAAGATCTGCCAGAAGCGGACCGCCTGACGCCGGATGACAAGTATATCCACGATCTGCGCGTGGCTGTCGTGGATCACAAAGGGCACCTGCGCGGGCTCTACGACGTAATGAATGGCGACGCCGACACACAGGCCTTCTACGACAAGCTCCTCCGCAACGAACTGCGCTACTTCCTCGAAGAGCAGAAGAAGGACCAGAAGTGAAGAGGTTAACCCTGGTTTACACTTGTTGGCGATGGCTGAGCATTGTTTCCTAAACCTCCTTCACGCATTCTCATCGACAGTAAACAACGGCAAGCTCCCCCCATGACCACTGCTGAACTCCCCGGCCTCTACACCCTCTTCAATGCCGCTGCGCTGCTCCACATCATCCTTGGCCTCATCCTGATCAAAAAAGGCCAGAAGCAGGCGCATATCGCCAGCATGGTGATCGCGCTGCTCTTTTCCGCTGCATTTCTCGGCTGCTACCTCTACTACCATTACACCATCGGCCATGTGCGTTTTGCGGGCGAAGGTTGGACGCGTCCCGTGTATTTCACGATCCTCTTCACGCACATCCCGCTGGCGATCCTGACGGTGCCTCTGATCATCATGACCGTCATCCCGGCGTTGCGTCAGCGTTTTGATAAACACAAGCGCATGGCCAAATGGACCGTTCCAGTGTGGCTCTACGTCAGCGTCACCGGCATCATCGTCTATCTGATGTGCTACGTCTGGTATGGTCCGCCGATCCGGGCCTGATCTGAATCAGCCGAGCACAGGTGGTTTCGCGTGCAGGTAGTCCAGCCAGTCAGCGGGCGAACCTGTCTTTCCATCCTCCGCCGCGTGGACCAGGTTGGTCATTTCACGCGCGGTGACGAAGTGGTAATGGAAGCCCGGCACTGCCGAAGCCATGGCCGCCAGATCCGCGTAGAAGCGGCGCATGCGCTTTCCAAGAAGCGTGTCGTAGTTTTTCGAGACGCCGCCGTGCGTGTGGAGCTTGATGAACACCCATGGGGCTCCGTTTTTCACTCTCGGGCACAGCTCCAGCCAGAGGCGAAGGCGCTCGATGGAGGGAGGATTGCTGCCGGAAGCGTCACCATTTTCCAAACGCGGGATCAGACCCCACTTTCGGCTCTGCCAGTTCAGACCTAGCGGCCCCTGGAGCAGCAGCAAATGGTCCTCTTTGTCGCGTAGCGAGGCCGTTTTGCCCACCTCGACGGCTATGCCCTGATCATGCGACTTCGGCAGGCCATCCTCGCGGGCGTAATAAACCGAATTGATCGTGCTCGTCTGGCAGGGATCTGGCGCGGCGGGCATGGTCATGTCCACATAGCAGCCGGTGCGCTTGAGCACGCTCAGTTCGTTGGAGACGCCACATTTGCGTCCCGAAGGGTGCGAATTGTCGAGCGCCCAGTTGCCATGGATGAAGGCATACTTGCCCCGGCCAGCGGCGTCGCGGCTTAGCAATCCGTGACTGGTGAGGTCGGAAACGCCTTGCTCCAGCTTTGCTGTGACGGTGGCTTCCGTGTCATTGTCGTGATGCAGGTGGATCTCCACCTCGCTGCCCGTTTGATGGCAAAGGTCGGCCAGTGAGGCCAGCAAGGTGGGCTTATACTGCTCGATGGGGAAGAAAAAGGAGTGCCTCGGGCCGCGTCCGCCGCTGTCTCGGTATTCATTCACCAGCTTCGGCCACACCTGCTGCCAGTGGGCCACGGTGCGCTCAGCACCGGCGAGATCGGTGTCATGGAGCGGCTCGTAGTGGTCACAGACGGCGATGCAGGCGTGCAGCGGACGGTCCGGTGAAAGCTGAGCCGGATGGCTGCGGAATTTGAGATAAGGGAGAAGCCATTGTTGAGCGCCGCGGAGCATTTTGCATCCTTGGCGTGGTCAGAAGGGCCTGACAAGTTTGAGAAAACAAAAAACAGGTTGCCGGGTGGATGATTCATGGCACTATCCACGCCCCTTGCCGCCCGGGCTTTTGTTTCGACCACGCTCGAAGCGGCATTTTCACCCTTCAGAAGTCACAGTCATGGCATACGCAATCATCAAAACCGGCGGCAAACAGTATAAAGTTTCCGTGGGAGACAAACTCGACATCGAGAAACTCGAAGTCGCCGAAGGCGAAACCGCGTCCTTCGATCAGGTCCTCGCCGCAGGCGAAGGTGCTGACCTTAAAATCGGTGCTCCTACCCTCGCTGGTGCCACCGTTCAGGCCACCGTGCTCAGCCAGTTCAAGGGTGAGAAGGTAACCGCCTTCAAATTCAAGAAGCGCAAGGGCTACCACAAGACCAAGGGCCACCGCCAGCCCCTCACACGCGTGCAGGTCACTGCGATCAACGCGTAATTCTTCACCCCAAAACACTTACTCAGGAGAACACACTCATGGCTCATAAGAAAGGTCAAGGTTCCGTCAAAAACGGTCGCGATAGCAACAGCAAGCGTCTCGGCGTGAAAAAGTATGGTGGTGAAGTCGTCATCGCCGGAAACATCATCATCCGCCAGCGTGGCACGAAATGGACACCCGGTCGCAATGTCGGCATCGGCAAGGACCACACCATCTTCTCCCTCGTTGAAGGTCGTGTACGCTTCGATCAGGACGGTCGCCGCGTGAACGTGGACGAAGCCGCCCTCCAGGCTTAATTCGCCCAAGCAATTCTACAGTTTTAGGCGGACTCGTAACCCGAGTCCGCCTTTTTTATGCGCCGATGCCACCTCCCTCCTCAGACCAACCCCGCACTGGGCTCGCCCGCGCTCTTTCAAAGCTCGGCTTCTGCTCACGCAGCCAGGCATCACTGCTGATCAGGACAGGCAAAGTCACTCTCAACGGCCAACTTTGCCGCGATCCCGAAAAGCCGGTGCAGATCGACCGAGATCAGATTTCCGTGGAAGGCAAACCCATCGGCTTCACCAAGCATGTCTATCTCATGCTGAACAAACCGCGCGGCCTCGTCACCACGACCAGCGATGAAAAGGGACGCGACACCGTCTTTGCCTGCTTCGAAGGCCATACCCTGCCCCATCTTTCAGCCGTGGGTCGGCTCGATAAAGCCAGCGAGGGTCTCCTCCTTTTCACCAATGACAACGCCTGGGCGAATGCCATTACCGATCCGGCGACGCATGTGCCCAAGACCTACCATGTGCAGATAAGCGCACTCGCGGATGACACCCTCCTGGCGAAACTGCGAAGGAGCGTGGAAGATGAGGGCGAGAGGCTGAAATTGCAGACCGTCAGCTTGCTGCGCCAAGGTGAAAAAAACTCCTGGCTGGAAATCACCCTCGACGAAGGCCGCAACCGCCACATCCGCCGAGTCATGGAAGCTCACGAACTCGAAGTCATGCGGCTCGTTCGCGTGGAAATCGGCGGCCTGAAGCTAGGAACACTGGCAAAGGGAACCTGGCGGCACCTCAGTTCGGCTGAAGTTCGCAAGCTGGTATGTGGGTGAAACCACCGCACCGATCACCAACTACGCCCCCCATAAATCTCGCCACCCCGGCGTACGTCCTGCATTAATCCGATCACACAGTGGATCGATATGCCAATGCGGGTGGCCAAGGCGTGATTTGATGGGTATTGGATGAACTGCCCACTCTAACACAGAGTGCGTTTCGGCATTCCTGCAGCTAGGGCACGATGCTTTTCCGTTTCGGGAAGCAATCACAGATAGAAGAAACCTCACGGGAGAAAACAAACCCGTGAGGTTCCAGATTTGACAATAAAGACCTCGTCAGACGGCCCTCAATCCCTGCGACGACGGAAGAAGAGCGCCAGAATTCCCAGCAGCAGGAGCATTGCACGCGAAGGCTCAGGAATCACAGCGATACTTACGATACCTGCTGTGTAGAGAGCTGAAACGTCCCAGCCGAGTCCTAACCCGGAAAGATCGGGCATATCATTGAAATTGCCGATGCTGGTGCTGAGGTTTGAAAAGGTACCCGTAGGGGTCAAACCTGCCCAGTCGATCAACTTCCAGGAGGCACCAGCCGTCCAACCGGAGGTGATCGAGGTGTTAATTCTGAAGATCGAAGAAGCCCCAAGCACGGCGGAGGCACCACCGGAATTGCCAATCAAAAGTAGCAGGTCCGCTGCCGTGCCAGCATTTAGCCCCACATTGCCCTCACCAGAGAAGATATCAAAGGTGATCAGATTGTTGATCGTAAGTGCGGCTGCATTGGTTGCGATAGTCAGCGTCTGTCCTGTTGTTGGGGATACGCCGCCGATCTGGAGAGTCCCGTCTACCGTCACCGCATTTCCTGCCCCAGTGGCGATGAAACCTATGCCACCGAGGGTAGCCCCAGAACTCACGGTCACGGCTCCGGTCCCTGTTGCGGATCCTGTTGTATTAACTGCCATCAAAGTGCCAGAGCTGACTGTAGTTCCACCCGTATACGTGTTTGAATTACCCATGTTCAGGACGCCAGAGGTCGTCTTGTTGAGAGTACTTCCTCCATTCAACTGTCCTAGCCCGGTCAGAGTTCCTGACTGAGCTGCAAAATTGATGGTCTGGGCAGAGGCACCGATGCTGTTGCCATTCAAGTCGAGGGTCGCTCCATTGAGGGTAACCGTCGCATTCTCAGTACCGGCTCCACCTGTTCGGAGGATATTACCAAGGATTTCCACCGTGCCGCCCGTGAGGGAGATGTCTGAGGTCACTGTCCGTGCGGCGCTGGCGTTGGCCATGTTGATGGCAGTGCCGCTGCCTGTGCCGATGTTCACAGTGCCACCTGTGATGTTAATGTCAGCCTCCACCGCTCCACCTGAGCTGGTGTTCACTGCCATGTTGATAGAACCAATCGTCGTGACGGGGCTTCCAGCAGCAACACTGTCACCCAGATTGACGACGGCCGTGGCCCCACCCGTGCCAGTGCTCGTGCGGTTAGCCATATTCAATGTAGTAATATCGAGCGTGCCCTGATCGAAGCTGAGTGTCGCTGTAGCTGCTCCAGTCCCGAGGCTGCGTGTGGCGAGAGTGACGGTAGAGGCGAGAATGTCCGTTGTGTGACCTGCGAGGTTCAGGACAGCATCCATGTTCCCAGCAGTGTTACCTGTGGTATTGACCATATTTAGTGTCGAGCGCCCGATTCCGTCTGAGGCTCGCAGGGCGAAAGTCCCCGTCGTGTCTGCACCATCAAAAACAACAGATCCGCCAGAGCGAATCGCCGCTCCTGCAGAACCAATATTCAGCGAGTCTGCATTGAAGACATTCGTGCCGCTGCCCAGGGTGAGAAGATGGGTATCCGTGTTGCCACTTCCGTCGCCGATACGAATATTGGCCGAGGTGATGGTGTTGTTAGTCGCAAGCTTAAGCGTGGAGAGCCCTGAAGTTCCAGAGGATGAATTAGCATCTCCGAGCCGGAAGCTTCCCGTGCCGAGATTTGCCGTGAATGTGGCAAGTCCACTGAAGTCCACATCCACGCGGTTTTCATTGGTCGCACCATTCGCACCGCCGATCTGAAAGCCTGCCCCGCCACTATTGATGACAATCGAACCGCCACCAATTGCTGTGAGATTGGTGTCCGAGTTGTCGGCATTCACGCCAATCGTCACAGCACCATTCACCGTCAGCGTTTTGCCCACATCTACAACGATGTTGTTGGTTGCTATGTTGCTGTTGGTTTGAACAAGTAGAGATCCGATGGTTTGATTGAAGCCATTGAGATCGAAAGTGCCAGCCGTCGCTCCTGTGCCGAGGCGAACCGCAGTGGCTGATGGTAATGCATTGTCATTTCCAATCTGAAGCGTGCCCTCATTGATCTGAGTGGCACCAGTGTAAGAGCTTGATCCATAGACTTCCCAGAGGTTCGTGCCCGACTTGGCAAGCGTGATGGTGCCGATGCCATCCGCGACTCCTGTCATGCGATTGACCACCGTTGAAGACGAGGTGCCAGACAGGGTGAGAGTCTTGGCTCCAGTGCTGTAGCCAGCCACACCACCAGTGTAGTCGACGGCCCCGGTTCCGTTTCCATTGAGCGTAACTCCGCCCGTAGTGCCCTGCATTGCGATGATTCGATTGGTGCTGCTATTCGTGGTTCCAATGTAATTCAGCGCAGTCACAGCAGTTGTCAGCCCCAGGCGGATAACTGATGCATCAGTTCCAGCAGCAGGGGCCCCCAGAGAGCTAGCCACACCAGCATTGGCAAGGGTGGAAACGGCGACTGTTCCGCTCTGGATTTCGGTTCCGCCTGTGTAGGTACTCGCACCATTCAGCGTGAGGACGTTGGTCTGGTTTTTGAACAAGCCACCTGAGCCCGCTAGCAGTGCATCGACGGTGGTATCACCCGTATGGGTGAAATTGAATCCGCCACTCGATGTCATCGTGCCCGCGCCTGTAATGATTGGGCTGGCACCTGTGGTGGTAACGGTGCTGTGGGTGATCGAATTGGTGCCGATATCCAGTGTCGCCCCTGCACCGACAACCAAAGCGCCTCCGCTGCCCGTGGCATTGTTCGCTGTGGTCGCCAGCGTTCCAGCAGAGACGGTGGTCTGGCCGGTGTAAGTACTGGCAGCACCCAGGGTAAGTGTACCCGCGCCCATCTTCGTGAAGCCGCCAACACCAGACCCGACGGAATTGGCCAGAACCAAATTGACCGTATTGGTGTCGATTGTGCCACCGCCATTGAGGAACGTGATACTGCGGGAAGAGATATCATCCGTCAGAGCGGTGCCGAGTCGTAGCGTGCCGCCCGCAAATACCAAGCTTCCGGTATTGCCGCCGATGTTATCCAAGTCTGAAATTTCAAGAATGCCCTCATTCAGAGTCGTTTTTCTCGCTCCACCGCCTGCTGTATTGATGGCACTTAGGACAAGTGTGCCACGCCCTGACTTGGTGATATCGGCACTCGATGTGAGCGGAGAGGAAATGGTCGCCGTAACTGTGCCACCAGCCGCTGCGGAGGTGGGATTCTGGACAAAGATCACATATTCATTGGTGCCACCAACGGTGATACCACCGTCAAAACCACCCAAGTTAATTCCGATGGCCGGAGTGCCAGTGACTGCGGCAGTCGCAGTGAAGAGCATGGTGCCCGAAGTTACTGCAAGCGTCTGAGCGGCACCTGTGCCAGTCACATTGACTGAACCTGCCGCCGTGTTGCTGTTATTGATAACAAGGGAGCTGATCGTCTGACCCACGATTCCAGTGAGGTCTGCGGCTAGGGACTCGCGGAGGTTATCCGTATTGGCCGTCTTGCTGGCAAATGTGCTGTACTCTGTCGCAAAATCGAGTGGCCGGAGGCCTGCTCCACTTCCAGTAGCAACGACATAAGTTAGAAGCGAGTTGCCCATATTGGCATCAGCAAGGCTAGCGGTTGTCACTTCCCCAATTCCCCAAGGCAAAATAGAGATATTTTTTGAACCTGCCGCACCTGCGCCACCGACAAGCGTAGCTGCAAACGCAGTCTCATTGGCGGTGCCTGAAGCGATCCTCAGGAAGTTACGGTCTCCTGCCGTTGCACCAAGGCCACGACCACGAGCATTAATCGTGGATGAGTTGGAGCGAACAATGTCACTGGTAATGATGCCGGACACCGCACCGGCAGCCGTAGCGTCCCCTCGGAAGTAACTGGCTCCAGAAGCCAGATTTAGCACTCCCACGGTTTCATTGGTCGCTGCACCCTGATCAGTGCGGATCGAGAGCCCGCTTGGTCGTGTTTCAGTGCCCCAGGCACCATCCGCCGAATTGAGAGTGATAGGCATGGTATCCAGGAATCGAGTCCCCGAGCGGGTGGTGCTATTGTTGCTGATGAGGAAGGAGCCGCCTTTGTTGATGGTGAGGCTTGAGGCATTCATCGTTGTGACGCCCTCCACATACATGAGGCCTCCATTTGCGACGAGTGCTCCGGTGAAACCGGCACCCGAGTTACCTGTGAAGAGGAGGTTCCCAAGGCCACTGGTGCCATTTCGCACGATGCTACCGCTTCCCGTGAATACACCCGCGTAAGTAGCATTGCTCGTCGAATTGATATTCAGGGTATTGGCGCCCAAGGCGACAGTCCCGAAGACTTGGCTTGTGCCCACATTGCCTCCAGAAAGGTTTCCAATGGTCTCATTAGCCAGCAGTTCGAGAGTCGAGGCACGATCATCCGAGAGGACTACGGAGGATGCATTGCCGATCGCATTTCCGCCGGAGACTTGGAGGGTGCCAGAGAGAATCTGCGTGGCTGCGGTGTAATTGTTGATGGCACCATTAATCAGCAAGGAGCCATTCCCGGCTTTGGTGACCCCGTTGCTGAGACCGATCTGCGAGGCAATGGTCAAGGGAGCTGTTCCATCATGCGTGACGATGATATCTGCGACGGATGATGTCAGGCGCCCTCCAGTAATGGTAGGAGCACCTCCGGTCACATTACTGGTGACCAAAGCGCCTCCATTGAACAGATCCAGAGTGGCAGTGTTGGCGACTGTGATCGTGCCACCCGTAGCGTGGTTAAAGCTAAGTGAGTTGATCGAGCGCAAACCGGTGGTGCCAGAGAAGGACGAGCCCGTGTTTGTGACATTTTGTCCGTTGGTCCAAGCACTGGCGTCGGCTGCCACTGTGGGTGTGACCGCGATGATGTTGTTCCCGCTCTTGGCAGCGAAGTAAGTGCCGGTGGCATCTGTGACGGTGAGGAAGCCGCCCAAGGTCCCAAAAGCATTAACTGCTGTGGTCGTGGTGATGCCATTTGTTGCATCCTGAGTGCCGGTCGGCAATTGCACGCGGAGAGTGCCAGCGGTTGCGGCACGGGTGATGGCACCCAAGTTAAGGACCAGAGCCTGGCTTGTTCCAGCATTCAGGCCGATGGTGTTCGCACCACCATTAGCCAAGGTGAAGCTTGCGACTGTTTGAGAGGTGGCCGCTGCTTTGTTTCCATTGAGAGTCAGTGTGGCTCCACGCATGTCGAGAGCAGCGACGGCACTGATCTTGTTGTTATTTTGGGTCGTGTAATCGAGGATCAGATTTCCAGCATCAATACGAGTGGCGGCCACCGTGCCGGTGAGGCCACTATTGTTTCCACTCAACGTGAAGTCCGCCAAACCCTGCTTGAGTATGCTGGATACACCGGCCAAATTCGCCGTGATGGAACCATCAAAAAGACGGATGCCTGTGAGGTAGTCAGTGGCGGTGCTGGTGACCGTGATCAGCCCTGTGCCGGTAACGTTGCCAGTTCTTCCTGGAATGACGGTGGATCCCACATCCAAGCGCGGTGTCTCGATGCTACTGCCACTCGCCATGTTTAGCGTGGCTGCCGCGCCACTTGGTGTATCGGCAATAAGAATAAAGTCGAGGCTTCCGCTGTTGGCGACGCCGCCCGCGTTGGCCACGTTGATGTTGATTACGGCCCCGTCACGCGAGTATAGTCCGTTACTGGTGCCAGCAGTGTATGCAAGCGTGCCTGTGGAGTTCAAATTCAGGATTGCAGACGTGCCGGTAACGATGACGTCATCAGAGAAGGTGTTGGTTCCGGTGAGGTTCCAAGTGCCGGAATTCACCAAAATATCCGCAGCCGTGCCAGTCTGGGTAATGCCGCCAGATAGGTTGCCGACGTTGCTGTAAGCTGCACCTGTGAGGGTGAGTTGAAAAGCCCCCATGTTGACAGGACCTGTGTAGCTGATCTCGGCGCCGCTAGTACCAGAGGTGTTCAAGGTCGAATTGACACTCGCGTTGATGGGGCGGTCCGTCGTTTGACTGGTGCTGCCAATGAAACGCAGGGTGCCACCGCCGAGATTGATGACGCTGCCAGCTCCGAGATTGCTGGCAGCACCCCCGATGTTGGTGACGGTGGAGAAGTCAAGATTGCCGCCGTTCAAATTGACTGGCCCCGTGAAGGTATTGGTTCCCTGGAGAGTGAGCGTGCCAGTGCCTGTTTTTTGAAGGGTGCCCGCCACACCACCTCCGCCAGCAACGTCTTCAATCAAGCCGGTCACGGCCGTATTCCCTGTGCCTCCGAACTCCAAAGTGCGTCCCACCAACGCGTTGTCAGAAATAGCCACTGCGCCGATCATCAGCGTGTTGACCGTCATGTTGTTGGTCAGAATGTTGTTCTGGTCGTTGTTGACCAGTGTATTGATTGTGGTCAGGCCCGCACCAGAAACGGTAAGGGTGCGAGCGGCGACAGATGCTGCCTCAGCAAGATTCAACTGGTTGATGAGAAGAGCAGCCGGCCCCGTGAGGCTGCTGGTGAGAGTGCGGTTACCACCTGACTGCACGACCGTGCTGTTGAAGGTGATATTATTTGTCCCAGAAACCGTAAGATTGCCAGCCAAGGTAGTGGCATACGTTAGTGCGTTGGCACCTGTGAGGTCAACGGCTCCCTGCAAGGTGCCACCCGTCACGGTGAATGCACCTGTGCCAAGGGCATTTTTGTTTCCAAGAATAAGGATGCCATCAGCGAGGGTTGTGCCGCCTCCGTGGGTGCTCGCCACGTTGATTTGCACACGGGTATTCGTCTGAGCCCAGCCACCTGTGTCGTCGTTGATGGCTAGGGCGAAGCTGTTTCCGCCATCGGAAATACCGACCGTATCGATCAGCACCACAGAGTCGGCATCTCCACCTGCGACAGAGATGCTGGCGTTACCGTTAAGTACCACTCCGGCATTCAAGTTTAACTGGCTGGCGGCATCTGCCAGGAAGATTCGAGCTGCCGAGCCAGCACCGAGGGTTAGCGCCGCGTTTTGATTGACCGTGTAATTGGAAGTCAGGGTCCCGCTTGTGTTATCCACCTGAAACTCTCCGACGGCACTATTCGCGAAGCTAAGAGCACCCGTCCGATTTAATACTGCCCCGTTGACGGACTGAAGAATCACACGCCCGAAAGAATTGAAGGTGACGTCATTGCTTGTGAGGTTAGGACTCGCCGCAGCGGCCAGGGTGACAGTGCCACGGTTGAGGAAGAGATCCCCAGTCCAAGTGTTGGCGGCGTTGTTCATGGTAAGGGTGCCTCCCAACTGGTTGCCGGAGGAAGCCGTGTTGTTGCTGTCGATTGTTAGATTGCCGTTCCCACTGACAACGCCGGAGAGTGTAATGCTCCGTGCTGTATTGGTATTCGGTCCATTGGAGTCGGCCATGTTGATGGTAGAGGCCGAGCTGACGTTGACCGTTCCGCTGTAGGTCTGGGTGCCGCCACCTGCGGAGAGAGAGCCACCACTCAGGCTGATGGGGTTGGGTATGGTGGATGCCGCTCCATTAAAGTAGAAACCTCCACCATTGACGATGACGTTGGCGAGGTTGCCATTCACAACTGTACCAAGGGCTCCAACGTTGGTCAGTTCGAGATTGCCTGCTGTCACTGTAATGTCGGTAGTGAGTCCGGCATTGAAGGAGGAATCGGCTGCACCAGAAAGAATTACCCTGCCTGCACCTGCCTTCGTTACATCCTTCTCGCCCTGAAGGCTACCTGAGAGGGTAAGGGTGGAGGTTGCATCTGCCACGGTCCAAGTCTGATGATTGCCGAGGCGGAAGGGAGCCGAAATAGTCACCGCTGCAGGACCGCCAGTGCTGATCGCCACCCCAGCAGTTGGAAGCTGCGGTGCGACTTCAAGCCGACTGGTGGTGATTGTCCCGGGATTGATCGTTACGGAAGCCGGGGTGTTGGCAGGATTGGTGCTGGCTTCAAAGTTCAGCGAGTTCACTTTGAAGTTCTGCTCCAAGGTGGTGGTGATAGCTGCACCGCCAGCGATGTTGTCCGCAATGAAGATGACATCCGTGCCCTGCCCAGGAATTGATGCTGCGGAAATGGAACCTGTTTTGTCTGTGATGGACCAGTTTGCCACGTCATTCCAGTTGTCTAGGGTGCCTCCGGCATTCCACCAAGAGGAACCCGTGATCAATGTCCCGGTTGTGATCTGAACGACATTGTCGGTAACTGTCCATGTGGGTGCCGTGAATCCGCCGGGAGTCGCTCCCTGAATGATATTCCCCAAGCCGAAAGAGTTGAGGCCACCGCTACTCAGGTTGAGCAAGGTGTAGGTCGTGAGAGGGCTGAGGCCCGCGTCCGTCATATTGAAGGTGATTGTGTTGCCCAAGTTCAGCGTGCCGCCGGTCAAGAGGGTGAGAGTGTCTGTGGCACTATCGCCGATGTTGAGGTTCAGGGTGACTGTTCCAGTGCCTGTGTTACCCAAACTCAGACTTGTGAGGTTGGAGATCAGGCTGCCAGCACCATCCAGAAGACTGAGAGTAGATCCCCCACCGACCTCAAGGCTTGTGATCAGGTTGGGATTGGTCAAGCCGCCCGTCAAAGCCAGAGTACTTGCCTCGATGGCACGAAGACCGGTCGTCGCCGTGACCGGAGAGGCGATGTTGAAAGCACCACCACCTTCGCTGGCCGTGATACCCTTGTGGGAAAGGGTCATTCCTGCATTGAAGGTCGCGATCGTGTTACCAAGCTTAACGATCGAGAGAGCACCAGCACCCGTGTTACTGATGCTGTATGTGCCAGCGCCGGAACCAAAGTTGACGGTGCTATTGTTGGCACCAAAGCGGAAAGTAGCCGCACTCGTGGAGCTGTTATCAATGATCACCGTGCCATCTGTCGTAGCAGTCAGTGCATTGATCGTTTCGGTTTGACCATTGAGATCGAAAGTGGCGGTGTCGCTAGTGGCGAGTTCCGGGCTGAGCGTTAATCCACCATAGGCGACTGGGACGGTTTGGGTATCCAATCCATGACCAATTACTTCGCTAGCTGTGAGGAGAATCGTGCCACGGTCAAAGTCGATGCCGGCATTGTTGCGGTTAAAGTTGTTGGTGTTACTGCCAGTCCCACCCAGGATCAGGATACCAGTGCCGTTTTTGGTGATGTTCAGACCACCTGCGGCCGTCTGAGATGTCGTAATGTCTCCGTTAATGATGGTGGTGCCCGAGCCATCCAACGTCCAAAGACGGTTGGCGTTATTAGGCAACGAGTTAGCGTTCATACCAGCAAATGTCAGACTCTTGCCAGAAACGATGTTGTTCGTCAGCGCCGTGTTGTTGGCTGCGTTCAGCAACTGGAGTGGCTGTGAGAAAGTCAGACTGTAGTCCCCAGATGCCGCAGTGGTCACATTGTTAATCAGACGCACCGGATTCGAAACCGTACGATCTGCGCCATACGCAAAGAAGGTTCCTGCATTCAGGTCAAAATTTCCGATCCCGCTACCCAGCGAACTGGTTCCGATCCCCAACGCACCGGCACCGACGGTTGTCGTGCCCGTGTAGGTGCTGGCTCCGGTCAAGATCCAGGTAGCGCCACCATCGACGGTCACCCCAAGCGTGCCTCCACCAGCATCGTTGCTGAGGATGCTCGTGATTATGTTTCCAGCAGTATTGCTACCACGCAGAAACAGTGTTTTGTTTCCAGTCGGAGTCGCGAAGTCATTGATGACATTGGTGAGAATCAGTGGGCCAGAGCCTTCTGCGTGGATCTGGTTACTACCTGTGGTGCTATTGAGTCGGATCTTCCTGTCACTGGTTTCACCTGCACCCACATATTGGAGGATACCACCGCCTGTGCCTGCATTCCCAAGTGTGACTGCGTTGGTGTCATCAAAGGTGACTCCAATTCCACTCACCCCAACACTGGTGGCGGTGTTTGCGCCACTCGTGCTAAGCCCGAGTGAAGTCACGACCAAAGTTCCGGCGCTGACGTCTGTCACTCCAGTGTAAGTATTCGCTCCGGTCAGCCGCAAGATGCCGCCGCCTTCTTTCCTGAGACCACTGGCACCTGCGCCACTGAGCACTCCGCTCATGGTTGCGAAGTCGGCGCCCGTGTTTCCGTTATCGCCAACACTGACCGTGCGAACAGCCGCATTGAAGTTAATAGCATTGGCGAAAATCACTTCAGACAAAGCCGTGGAGGAGTTCAAAAGAAGTGATTGGACGCTTCCGGTGCCGACAAATCCGCCCGCGCCCCAGTTCAGCGGAGTGACAGCGTCGTTGTTCAAAGTAACGGTAAGAGGCGTGGAATGCGCGGCGAAACCACCGCTACCAGTGGTGCCCGTCCAGGTCACAGTTCCACTGCCTGCCGTGGCTGTTGCAGCAACGTTTCGAGTGAAGCTACCGCTCATCTGGAGAATCCCCGAAGTCGTAGTCGTGCCCAAGGCAAGAGGACTATTTAGTGGTAAAGCACCGTTGTTATTCAAACCAAGAATGCCTTCAGAGATCGTTGTGGCTCCTGTGTAGTTATTAGCACTGTTTCCAAGGTTCCATTGCCCTGCTGCAGTCTTGGTCACGCTGGTGATATTGGAACCGGTGCCGCTGTCAGAGAGCTGAGGATTGAAGGTGTTGTCAGCCGTGGAAGTGCCCGTGAAGATTAGTGCTTGAGGGCCCACAATACCGTGTGCAATCGCTCCTGTGTTGCTCCAGACGATGGAGTTGCCATTCGAGGCGGTGCTCGAAAGGGTAGCACCTGTGCCCGAAAGGGTGAAGAGGCGATCAGTGGAAGCAGATCTGGATCCATAGGTGAGGTTGCCATCAACGATGTTTCCCTGGTAGACCAGTCCACCCGTCGAACCATTGAATACGAGGTTAGCTGCGTCGCTGGTCGAAGCGCCAATACCACTGGCTAGCCCACCGTTTGCCAAGGTGTCCACAGTCACGAGGCCAGTGCTGCCAATCGTCGTGACTCCGGTGTAGGTGCTGTTTCCCAGCCAGCTTTGTGCGCCCGTGCCGATTTTGGTCAAGCTAATCGCTCCACTTACAATGCCGAGTGATGTCCCCGTTCCGTTAGCTCCACCCACCGTGAAAGTTGCGGGTGCAATACTGGTCACCGTGCCGTTGTTCGTGAATGCATTAACACTGCTCACGGGAGTGATACCATTGAGATTAAACGTCGTCGCCTGTCGCATCGTTAAGGCAGAGGCAGCACCAAGATCTCCGGTGCCTGACAACTGAATAGTCCCCTCATTGATGGTGATCGTTCCGGTTTGTAAGTTATCCTTGGTCAAAATGAGCGTTCCAGCACCGCTTTTGGTGATGCCACCTGTGGTGCCTGCAGTGAGAACGGTATCGATCGTGAGGGTGTCAGTCGCTCCGTTTACATAAAAGGTCAGAGAACCACTGCCACCCGTGCTGAGTCCGGTACCGCCCGTGATCGTCGAGGCACCCCCTGTTGCCAAAATGGCACCATCCGTGTTTGCCGCCCCCGTGCGAATGGTCAGGGTAGAACCGCTAGACAGTGTCAGGGACTGAGCGCCATTAAATTTGAGTGTGTCCACAGTCTGCGATCCCTGGGCAGTGATGGCACCGTTAATGGAAAAGCTATCCGCACCCGCAGGCAGAGCAGCACCCGCAGGCGCATTCACAAAACCAGCATCCGTCCCATAAATCGGTGCTCGCATCACACCGCCAGCACCGCCAAACGCAAAATCGGTGCCGCCAAAAAAGAGACGTGGCGACGCGTTCAAGCCGGCTTGGCCGGTGAGTGTGACGGTGTTCGTCGTGCCATTGGAACCAATGATGTTCACTGTCGCACCATCACCAATAGTTCCAACGGAGGTGAACACCATGGAGGCCGTACCACCTACGCCAGGAGTAAGTCGCAGCTTGTTGGCCCCATCCGTCGGTGTCAGGGCCGCCATCGTTTCTACATTATTGACACTATTCTGACCTACCAGCTCAAGCGTGCCGCCAGCATACTGGTTGGTTTGTGCAAAAGTCACGCCTGAGGCGTTATCCACGATCGTTGACGTCGCCGCATTGGCCCTCAGTTTTAGCGTGCCGTTGGCAATCGAAGTAGCGCCCGTGTAAAGATTAGTGCCGGAAAGCACCCAAGTGCCGACTCCAACTTTGACCAAGCCGCCAGTTCCAGTAAGCGGTATGGCAGATGCCAAATTGTTGTCGGCACCGCTGGTGCCACCCAAAATCAAATTTCCGGTGGTTGCAACAGGCTTGGTAATGGTGCCGTTCAGAGTTACTCCGGTGGTGCCAGCTTGATTCGCATAAATTGAGTTCGAGGCAGTAGTGCCATTCAGAACGATGGGCCGTGAAGAAGTCAGGTTAGCAACTGTGGGCGCTGTCGAGGTGCCGATGATCAAATTGCCTGCTGTGGTGGTTGCATTTCCCAGCGTGATGGTTTCCGCGCTCCCAGCGGCACCGATGGATCTGAAGTCTGTGATCGCCATCGAGCCTTGTACACTCACCGTACCATCGAGAGTCGCCGCGTTACCTAAGATGGTGAGGAGACCCGTACCTGTCTTCGCTAAGTTGTGATTGAAGGCAGCCGCGGAAGCGGTCACGTTGCCGTTGATGAGCGTGTTACCATTGCCAGCGATGTTCATCGTTCGATTGGCTGTATTGTTGGCATTGCTCCAGAAAGCTCCCGTGAAGCTGAGCGTGCCGCCTAGACTATTGGTAAAGGTGCTGTCCCCATCCGCACCATTCACGGGCGAAGTGGTGAATGCCATTCCATAGCCGTTGCGACTGCTGAAGGTGACGCCAGCACCGTCTTCATGTGTCAAAATGCCAAAGTTGGCGACACCGTTAAGCGCGCTTCCGCCAGCAGAATGGTCTGCGAACAGGGTGCTGCCATTGCCGCGAATGTAAACATTCGCATTGCTACCGCCCGACTGAATCAGTGGCGAATCCATGCGCAACTCGAGAATGCCAGCGTTGATATCCAGCACGCTGCTAATCCCCGACGCTGTGCGGGTGCCAAGCACACCATTGGATGTAATTCTAACAGTGCTCTGCTGCCCTGTGGCACTAGTGCTTACCCGTACGGCACCTGAGAAACCCAAGGAGTTGGATGGATTCAGAATCAATGTGCCTCCACCCGACTTTTCCAAAGTTCCATCACCGGTCAATGCTCCAGTCAAATTGTAGTTGGACACACCGGCCTGATTAACGCCGCCAAACGTGCTGACTGCCGTGCCAGTGGTGCCGATAGCGATCACTGTATCGACATCGAGTGAACCACTGAGGGTCAAGGTCCCATTCGATGCGGTCATTCGAGTGCTGATACCAGCCCCCGAGGCAGGAACACTCATGTTTACACTGCCAGAGAGTGTGTTGTTTCCGACACTCACAAGAGCAGCACTCCGGTCCGAAATGGGACCATAGCCTTGCAACGACAGATTTCGGGAAAGGTTGACTCCCATCGACGTTCCGTCCACGACCAAGGCCCCGCCCCCAAAGCCACGCGTTGCAGAACCTGTTACCACGACCGCCGACGTATCAGCGCCAAGCTGGTTTGTATCCGAGACAACTAGACTGCCATGGCTGATCGTCGTTACACCCGTGTAGGTGTTAACTCCGGCAAGTCGGATCGAGCCACCACCTGACTTTGTCAGGCCATCTGTGCCCGCAAGCACGGAGTTGATCGTGGCAGACTCACCCAACTCAGCGTAAAACCCGGCTCCTGCGCCTGCTAGTGTCAGAGACGTCCCCCCTGCCAGCGTGTAGCTAGAGCGATTAAATCGCACCTGATTCGCGGTGATCGCGCCGCTCAAGGTGACGGTGTTATTCAGCGGCACAGCAGCGAAAGCCTTCGAGAAGATTGCAATATCTGAACTGCTATTTCCCCATGTCGTTAATGAGGATGAAGGAACCGGCCACCAGTTTGATGTGGCGATATCCCATGTGCCATTTCCTCCGAGATTTGTGCCATCGACCAAATTGCCAGACTCTGACGCATCGATATCCCAATAGTAAGTGGCGGCCATCAAAGGCTGTCGGATCTGTGAGATGGCGGTGAGGACACAGAGGAATGTGCCCAGAATACGTCTATTCTGGCGTAGCTTTAGCATGGTTGGGGGGACTTGGTTGGAGTCGAGTGAAGTGACAATTACGCCAGCCTCATCGAATCTTGAACACAAAGTCGATGTTTAATTGACTGAAAATAGCTCAGTCTCAGGCGCTACAGGATTGCCCAGAACTCCCTTGATGAATTGTGCGCAATTGAATGGGTTCATAGACTTAAGGGTATCCTCTCAGTCGCTCTATTTCCAATCACGCAAGGGATTCGTCGTAGCAGTGCATTCCCTGCGGCGTTGCTTTGGTCGAGCTGGAAGACCAGCTTATGCCTTGTCAGCGATTTGAGTTTTAAGGGTCGGTAAGATTTGGGGCCCACATGCTGGCTTCCTGAAGCTTCGGCGTCACGCCATCGGCGGGGAAAGTAGCCTTCGCTGCGGTCTGAATCTTCCCGGATAATTCCGTGATGGTTGCCGCGTGATCTGCTTTGTCGGCTAGATTGGTGAGTTCCTTCGGGTCAGCATCGTGATCGTAAAGCTCACGGCCTTCCCTGCCCTCGTCCCACTCCGTGTAGCGCCAGCGTGGCGTGCGCAGTGAGTAGCCGAATATGCGGCGGCCATTGTCTCCCGCCGCAGGACTGGCTCCGGCGCGCTTGAAGCCACCGCCACGAACCACCTGACTCAGCACCCAGCCGCGTCCCATCTGTGTGGTGTCTTTGAGGATGGGGGCGAGGCTCTGCCCTTGGAGATTCGCAGGAGCCTTCACTCCGCAGAGGTCGGCCAGCGTCGGATAAAGGTCGATCAAACCCACCGGAGCCTTGGCCACGCCACCCTTTGTGATGCCCGGGCCGGCCATGAGCAGCGGCACGCGGGCGCTTTCCTCAAACAGGCTCTGCTTTTGCCACAGGCCGTGCTCGCCAAGGTGATAGCCGTGGTCGCTGGTGAAGACGACGATGGTGTTCTGACTCAGGCCGAGCTTGTCCAAGGCATCGAGCACCACTCCGGCCTGCGCATCCATGAAACTGATGGCGGCAAAGTAAGCCTGCACTGCCTGACGCCGGAGGTCATCGGTCAAAGTTTCCTGCTCCTGCTTCTGGCTGCCGAGCGCGTGCTTGGGCAGATCTTTTTGGTCCTCCTCCACACCGGAAACAACGGGCATCTGACCGACGGGATAGCCTTCAAACCACTGCTTCGGAGACACATAGGGCGTGTGCGGGCGGAAAAATCCGAGCGCAAGGAAGAAGGGCCGCTCCTTATCCCGCGCGCAACGTTCCAGGACCCAGGCGGCATCACGAGCCATCAGGCCATCGGTGTGTTTTTCATCAGGACTCGGCGAGGCATACCAGCTCAGCGTGCCGCCGAAGTTTCCAGGCAGCAGGCTGAAAATATTTGGCTCATCCTGCATGCGATCCGCTCCAGCCGGATTCAGCTCCAGTTCCCAAGATCCCGGGTCATCGTGCCCGTTCGTGCCGATCGATTTGGGCACGTTGTAGTGGTAAAGCTTCCCGATCCGTGCGGCGAAGTAACCCGCCTGCCGAAACGCCTGAGGTAGAGAGACATGCGTGGGGATGGTCTGCCGAAAAACCTGCCCGTTCGTGAGGATGCCGGAGCTGTTCGGGTAGAGGCCTGTGAGCATCGAATTTCGGCTCGGGCCGCACAGAGGGAACTGGCAGGCGGCTTTCTCGAAACGCACACCGCGTGCCGCCAGCTTGTCGAGATTCGGCGTTTTTACCAGCGGGTGCCCGTAGCAGCCGAGGCTGTTGTTCAAGTCATCCGCGATGAGGAAAAGGACATTGGGGCGCGGAGCCGCGTGAGCCGTTGCCAGCGTGGCCAGGGTGAAAACAAACAGGAAAAACTTCATGGGGAGCGCCTGAACGGATTCAGAGGCGATCTCATTTCGGTGAAGATGCAGTCCGTGGGAACTTCAGCGAAGCACCAGGCAGATTGACCTTTGCCAAAGGTCGCTTCTCAGCCAGCAGAGAAAAATGCGCTCAACTCGCGCCGAGCCACTGAGAAACACATTCGCTCCCGAGCCAGTGCGACTGCCCGCTGCATCATAGCCTCACGCCGAGCCCCATCTTTCAAAAGCTGCCGCGTCAGCTCCAGCAGCTCGCCAGTTGTCCGGCCATGACCGCAGAGATCTGGGAAAACGATCCTCTCGGCGGTGCCGTTTCCGCCCACGCAAGGGACCCGACATATCAGCGCATCTCCGGCCACCTGACCGGGCACCGAGCTTTGATCGAGCTGGAAGACCAGCTTATGCGCGGCCAGAGTCCGCAGGTAATCCGACGCTGGCATCTGCCGCGAGATCACACGCATTTGCGGTGCCGTTTCGGCAAAACGGCGGTGCCAGTCGTGGCTGTAGTCCACCAGCTTGTTCAGCACGCGCTTCACCGGCGGCAGGTCGCTCGCCCGTCCACTGATCACCGTCAGCGGTTCATTCACCTCAGCTGCCACTGGGGCCACCAGCATCAGGGCCAAAGCGTGATTGCGTGAACCCACGAAAAGCTGCCGCGTGCCGATGAAAATCCCGCTTTGCTCCGAACTGGAAAGATCCCACTCCTCCACTGGGTAGGGCGGTGGCAGGAAGATTACTGGAAGCTTCGGGTTCGCCGCCTGGTAGAGCGGCTCCGTATCGAACGTCGTCGCCAGGGCACCATCTGCCAGAGCGCAGATCCGCTGGAAGGCACTCCAATTCTCGAATTTCTGAAAATGCCCGCCGATCTGCTGGAGTCCGGTTTCCTTGATCGTGATCACCACCTTTTTGCCCGCGTCCTTGAGCCGCCGCAGCAGGGCCTCGGCCCGCTCCATCTTGCTGCCGATGAGCAACAGGACGTTGTCCTCCTCTGGCATGGCCGCATCACCACTCAGGTAGGTGCCCCGCGTACAGGCGGCATAGGCGTGAAAGTTCACCGGTAGATGCCCGGGGTCGCCAAGTTTTCCTGCACCGTTGGGGAAGGATTGCCGCCCATCCTTGCCACCGGGGGTCACCACGGCGAGGCGAAAGGAGGCATCGGAGTCAGGCATGGCGCAGTTCGGTTAAAAGGCAGGACGCCGTGCTAACCGGATTCCCCCGCCAGCGCAAGACTTTCGGGAGTGCTGTGTTGTCACGATTTATCTACATGGGGAAAAGATGGTTTTGACGAACCCAGACGTTCTATGGGACCATCCGGCCCCCGTTCGCATGAAAATCGCTGCTATCACCTCCCTTATCCTGTTCGCCTGTCTGCTTTCTTCCCCCGCTCAGGAAGCCTCCAAACCTGCCGCTGAGGCCGCTGCGAAGGAGTGGGTACTCTTTGATGGCAAATCCCTGGATGCCTGGGAGACCGTGGACATCGGCGGCAGCGGCCAGATCGAACTGGAAGGCGGAGTGATGATCATCAACCAGGGGGACAGCCTCAGTGGTGTGGTCTATAAAAAAGCCGCCGATCTGCCTCTGAACAACTACGAGATCAGCCTGGAAGCCAAGCGCCTCCAGGGCGTGGATTTCTTCTGTGGCCTGACCTTCCCCGTCGGGGATCTGAAAAAGTGCGCCACCCTCATCTGCGGCGGCTGGGGCGGCAGCGTCACCGGCATCAGCAGCATCGACGACGTGGACGCCAGCAACAACGCCACCGGCACCTACCAGAAATACGAGGACGACAAATGGTACAAGATCCGTCTGCGCGTGACGCCGGATAATCTTTCCGTCTGGATCGATGACAAACAGATCGTGGATCAGGACATCAAAGGCCGTAAAATCAGCCTCCGCCCCGGCCCTATCGAAACCTACGCCCCGCTCGCTATCTCCACCTTCAACACCACGGCGGCCATCCAAAACGTGCGGGTCAAGGCTGTGAAGTGAAACCTGCCAGCCCGACCTGGGTGGACCTCATCCTTCTGGGAAGGCAATCTTTCCAAATTGTGTCTCGACAAGTCCGGGAGAACTGAGAGTCTCGCCGCCCCTGGTTCGGACCTTTTCCGCGCCATTCCAACCCCTCTCTAATGTCTGATTCCATTTTCTGGTTTGTCGGTGCCCTTGTGGGCAATGTTATCTTCGCTTCGTTTTTTGAATGGTCCATTCACCGCTACGTGATGCACCGGCCTGTCGGTAGCTTCCGATACGCGTTCCAGGCGCACGCCGTGGTGCATCATCAGGTCTTCAAGGCGGACCACACCTACCACCTCGTCGATCCGAAGGACAAGGAAACCATCCCCATGGCTTGGTGGAACGGTCCCGTGCTCATCCTGATGGGAGCCAGCCCCACGCTCCTCCTCTCCGCCATCACCGGGCACTGGATCATGCTCGCTGGAGCCGCCACGACCTTCGTCCTCTATTACATCGCCTATGAGTACATTCATTGGTGCATGCATTTGCCAAAGGCACGCCGCGTGGAGAAGCCCTGGCTCTTCCGCCGCCTGAACGGCCATCACCTCCTGCATCACCGCTACATGCATAAAAATTTCAACGTGGTCTTCCCCCTGGCCGACTTCTGCCTGGGAACGCTCATGGTGAGATCAAAAATCCAGTTCCCTCAGGCCACGGGACCCTCCGTGCCGAATGTGCAGCCCTTACATGCCTGAGCCTCAGGCCTTCGGCACATGTGGCACGAGCACGTCAGGTGACTGATTGCGCTGCTTGCTGCGGCGGGTGGCTTCTTTGGCAAAGGTTTCCTGGGAGCGTTTCGCTTTCTTGGCGGTGACCGTAGCCAGATGCCAGGTGCCATCGCTACGCAACACACGGCCACGAGCAGTGTCGGTGAAGTGCGTCTCCAGGATGTGAATGAGGCGTTTGCGCGCCTCTTTGTCCTCGATGGGGACGAGCAGCTCGACTCGCTTCGAGAGATTGCGGTTCATGAAGTCCGCGCTGGAGATGAAGACCACATGGCGTCCGCCCTGGCGGAAAATGTAGATGCGGGCGTGCTCCAGATTGCGGTCGATGATGCTCACGACGCTGATGTTCTCGCTGAGCCCCTTCACGCCGGGGCGCAGGCAGCAGATGCCTCGCACGTTCAGGCGGATCTTCACCCCGACCTGGGAGGCTTCGTAGAGTGCCTCGATCATCTCGCGATCTTCCAGCGAGTTCATCTTCAGCATGATCTCGGCGCTTTCACCCTGGCGGGCGCGCTCGGTCTCGCTGCGAATCATGGTGATCAATCGCTCGCGCAGGCCAAAGGGAGCCATGCTGAGCTTCTGGAAGTGCACGAAGCGTGAGCGCCCGGTCACGGTGTTGAAAAAGGCGCTCGCGTCACTGCCGTAGTTGGCGCGGCAGGTGAGGTAGCTGATGTCGGTGTAGAGCTTGGAGGTGGCCTCGTTGTAGTTGCCGGTGCCGAAGTGCATGTAGCGCACCAGATGCCCGGACTCGCGGCGCATGATCAGGCAGACCTTCGCATGTGTTTTTAAACCACGGACGCCATAAATGATCTGCGCCCCGGCATTCAGGAGATCATTTGCCCGGTCCAGATTGCGCGCTTCATCGAAGCGGGCCTTCAGCTCCACGAGCACCGTCACCTGCTTCCCGGCCTCGGCGGCCTTGATCAAAGCGGCGACGACGCGGCTGTTCCTAGCCGTGCGATAGAGGATCTGCTTGATGGCGATGACGTTCGGGTCAGCCGCCGCTTCCTCGATCAGTTTCACCACGGGCTCAAAGCTCTCGTAAGGGTGATGCAGGATCAGATCTCCACGCTTGATCACCTCAAACATGCTCACCCCAGGCTCGATCTGCGGCGGTGTCTGGCTCTGCCAGGCATCCACTTTCAGGTCATCAAAGCCAGGCAGCCCGGCGATGCCGAAATAGGCGCTGAGATCCAGCTCGCCAGGGATGGTGAAGGTCTGCGCTTTGCCCGCTTCACACATGAGTCGGATGGCAGACACAAGTTCACGTTTGGCGCCATCCTCGATCTCGATTCGGATGGCCGCGCTTTGCAGGCGCTTGTCTAAAATGCCCTCCATCTCGCTCACGAGGTCGCTCACATTCTCGTCATCAGCGGCGATGTCGGAATTTCGGCTGACTCTGAATCGTGCGGTGGCGATGACATTCTCCGAGGGGAAATAGCGGTGCAGGAACAAGCCGAGCACATCCTCCAGATTCACATACGCATACTGCACACCCTCGGCATCCGGCACGATGACATGCCGCGACAGGCTGCCCGGCACGCTGACTAGCACCAGCCGCTGAGAGCTGCTGCCATCCTCGCTTTGTGAGGCGACGGCGCAGAGCAGATTGATGTGGAGCGCTGGGATGGAAGGCAGCACGCCCTCCTCGATGGCGATTGGGGAGAGCACCGGGAAGATATGCTCCATGAAGTGCTCCTCCAGATCCGTGCGCTGGGCAGGCGTCAGCTCCGCTGTGGTCAGTCGGCGGATGCCCTTCTCCGCGAGGATGGGCACGAGCTTCTGCTTCAGCAGCTCATGCTGCCGGGCGATGAAAGCTGTGGTGCGCTCGTGAATCTGATCCCACTGCTGGCTCGGAGTGAGCCCGCTGGAATCCTTCGCGCGGCGTCCCTGCTCGCGCAGGAACTGCAGCGCACCGACGCGCACCATGAAGAATTCATCCATGTTCGAGGCCGAGATGGCCAGGAACTTCACGCGCTCCAGCACGGGCAGGTCATCGCGCGCGGCCTCGTCGAGCACGCGCTCGTTGAAGGCCAGCCAGCTCAGCTCACGATTGAGGAAATGATGATCGGAAAAGGGCATGGGAAAGTGGGGGGATCAGGGTTGGGCCAGCACGATATCGTAGCCGTAGATCTCGCGGAAAATGTCGCACTTCGAGTTGATGGCGATCTGCTCGATCGTGGTGTCCTCGATGCCAGGCGTGACGACCGTCAGCCGACTGCCTTCACGGCGGAGGACGATGCTTTTGATGCGCTGGGCATGGCTGCGGTCCAGTGCATCAGCCACCCGCAGCAGCGCGGCCAGCTTGAAGACGATCATGCGCTCCTCGCGTGTCAGATCGGAGAAGTGCGGATGGTTCGGCTCGGGATTGTAGCGGCGGTGGTAGCGCGCCAGCAGCGCCACCAGCTCGCGCTCGCTGGTGCTCAGGCCGAAGATCTCCGTCTGCATCAGGATGTAGAGGCTGTGTTTGTGATGCTCACGCGGACTCACAAACATGCCCACCTCATGCAGCACCGCAGCCACGCGAAGCACCAGTTCATAACGCGGCTCCAGACCGTGCAGATGACTCAGCTCGCGGAAGAGCTGCTGCGCAAAGTTCGCCACGTGATCCGCGTGTTTGCGGTCCGTCTTGTAGCGCACTCCGATCTCTCCGGCAGCCTGCATCACCTCCTCCTGGAAGGTGGCGGTGCGGGGACTGGCGATCACCAGGTCGTACATGAGTTCGCGCTGGAAATCCCCCTCGGGCACCCAGATTATTTCATCACCAAAACGCCGCGCCAGGGCCAGGTTCGTCTGGAGCGCCGGCACGATGCCCTCGCCGCCGGTGTAATGCACGGCCAGCCGCCGCACGAGCTGGTCGGGGCTGAGTTCGGCGATCTTTTCCGTGAAACGCTCCAGGTCAGATTCGGTGACTCGGCAGGCCCCTTGCTTCGGCTTTGTCAGCAGGGGTGCGATGCTCTGAAGCTCCGCCCCGATGGCCACATGATGGTCAAACTTTGAGCCCGAGTAATCCTGTGCCAGATGGTCCACCACGCCGCGGATCTGCTCCTCCAGGTGCATCAAGTGCTGGGGCGACTCGACATCTGACCCCGCCACCGCCTCACGCGCCCGGAAGATGCCGAGGCGGTAGTTGCTGTAGGCGGCCAGACGGCCCTGACGGAAATACAAAGCGCGGGTGTTTCCCGGGCCGATGTGGGAAACGAAGGTGTCCCCCTTCGCCAGCAGAGGGTTCTTTTCCAGCAGCCGGCGGGCGATTTGATAAACGAGGCGCGTCATGTCGCCGTCATCGATCAGTCGTGCATTCAGAGCCGTGGTGACTTGCAGTCGGTTCAGGAAGATCTCGTGGTTCGTGGCCTCAGAGAGGATGTTTGTGTTGTAGAGGCGGATGGACTCGGGCGGGATGCTGTATTCCCGCGTCGTCTGCAAAAAGTCCCGCAGGATCGCTGCCGCCTGCTCGATGGTGCTGCGCGTCACCGTGCCGGTGCGGAAGATGTCGCGCGCGAGCGGCAGAGGCCGGTCCAGATGTTCCACCTCTTTGAATGCTGCGCCTGAAACACGACTGCCGATCACCATGGAGAGGGAGGCAGCGCCGACATAGATCACGGCTTGTTCAGAGGAGGGTTGAGCAGAAGGGTCTGACATGGCTGGGAAATTCTAAACAGAGCACTGAAGACGCCTTACTTACCGCTGGATTCACGCAGCCACGCCACACTGCCCACCGCCACCGCCGTGCCGCCGAGCTTGGCCACGCTGTATTTGATGTTCTTTGCCAGACCTGGCACGGCAAAGCGGGCCACCTCGGCCTTGAGCAGACTCACATAGAGCTGGGGCATTTCCTCCACCAGTCCACCGCCGAGCGTGATGTGGTCCGGCGCGAGCAGATTCACCACCGCCGCCACGCCCATGCCGAGATACCGAATCGAATTGCGGAACATGATCAGCGCCGCCTCGTCGTTGGCACGGAAGGCATTCGCCAGCGCCTTGCTGCGGATCTCACGCAGGTTGCCCTGGGTCTTTTTATCCAGCTCGGGGAGCTGTCCGCGGTAGCAGGCCACTCCAGCCTGGGAAGCCAGCGCGAGACGGCTGGTCAGGTCCTCCAGCAGCACAGTGCCGTCATGCGGACTGCCGAGATGTGTGCCCGGCATGTAGATCATGCCCAGCTCCATCGCCGAGACACCACGGCCCATCACGATCTTACCATCATAGACAAAGCCCGCTCCCACTCCCGTGCCGGGGAAGACTCCGAGCAGCGAGCGCGCACCAACTCCCGCGCCCAGCTTGTATTCGCCAAAGGTGCCCGCATCCACGTCGTTGAGGACGCACACCGGCTTCGTAAAGACCCCGCGCAGCATGTCGGCCAGGTGGACATTGTTCCAGCCGAGGTTTGGCGCGTTGATCAGGATGCCTTTTTCGGGATTCACCAGTCCGGGGCAGCCGATGCCGATGCCTTGCAGGCCTGCAGGATTCACATTCGCTGCCGCGATGGCTTCGTGGATGGCGTTGAGGATCTTCTTCCTTCCCTTCGCCTGCCCGTCCGAGCCATTCGTGGACTTCCGCGCTGTGCCGAGCACCTGGTAATTTTTGTCCAGCACACAGGCCAGCATCTTCGTGCCGCCGAGATCGAAGCCTTCGGCGTGAGCCACTCGGCCTTGGGCGCCGCACTGTGCCAATCCTGGGGACTGCATCGAGATGTGTCGGACAGTGTGCGCGCGCGCCCCAACTCGCCCGAACAATGGCCGCAGGAGCGCCCCGCCGTGCAAAAGCTGCTGACCATCGGTGCGGCGGTAGACGCGCTGCTGCTCAACCCCACCAGTTCCGGCGACCCCGATGCCGTGTGGCACGAACTGGAGCCCGTGGCGCATCAGGTCGGGCTGCACTTCCAGGCCTTCCAGCTCGCCACCATGCGCG
>JAGKWZ010000197.1 GCA_021151605.1 Verrucomicrobiaceae bacterium | reverse complement strand
TCCGGGGAGAGGGCTGGGGTGAGGGGAGAACGCTGGGGCCGAAATGCGGAGGCGTGTGCCCCTCACCCAACCTCTCCCCGCAACAAGGTCGAGGTGTTGAAGTAGTCCTGCGGCGGGGAGAGAGGCCAGAGGGAGCCGGGCGCACTCCAAGGTCTTCGACAGGCTCATGGCACGTCAGGTGTGGAGGTGGGGACGGGTGGTGGTGCCACGACGACGGGCTTCGGCTTTCTCTTCACGAAGGACGTGAGCACACTCAAGATTCCATACGCAAACCACAGGCCTGTCACCAACCCGACGGCGAGCATCACGGACAGCGCCACGGAGATGTTCGCGGGGCCAAGCAATCCTGTCATGAGCATGGAGCCGACACCACCGAGGGCGATGTAGAGCATCTTGGACTGAATTGGCTCTTTCCACAGACGTAGACCAACCAAGAGCGCGGCCAGGAAGAAGAGGCTGTTCCAGAAGTAGGACACTTTTTTGCCACGGAAGCCGAGGCCGATCTCGGCGGGCGGGCCGAGGCGGCGCAGGGTTTCGAGGTGGCCCTGCTGCGGGACTTGCAGGCCGTAGAGCGTGCGCAGATCGGCGGGGACGCTTGGTGGATCACGCCAGACGCTTCTTTCCAATGCGGCGAGGTTTGGACCAAAGGCGGGCAGCAGCGGATCGATGACACGACGCACGGCTCCCCAGCCGCGCTCGGTGGCGATGCGGGTGAGCGGGCCGCTGACGCTGGTGTAGTGCCAGGCGTCCGGTAGATAGACGCGATGCCGCGTCTCCAGCACGCCGACATCCGCGAGCGTGGGCGGTGCGATGGCGATGCTTCCCCACCAGCCGAGCTTTTCACCGGCCGCCGGGCTGGGCATTTCATAGACGAAGCGCACGGGGATGGCATCGCGCGTGGTGCTGCCGCTGGGCAGGCGCACGAGGAGGTCGTCGCTGCCCTCGCGGCGCATGGGCTGCTGCGGCTCGCGATTCACGAAGACATCGCTGACGATGCGTGCGCCCTTCGGCAGACGCACGACGAGGAATTGCAGGTCGTTATTCCGCACCCAATACAGCGCCTCGGTGGTCTGCGCGCGGTCGGTGGCCACGGCGGTGAGCAGATCGGCATGAGTGACGATGGCCTGCGGCACGGCGAGGAAGCTGTTGCGCGCTAGCTCGACACTGAGCTTCACGGGCAGGCTGCGATATTTATAGGCAAGGAAGACGCCGGGCCGCTGCAACTCCGCACGCAGCTCGCGCGTGTCGATCTCCTCCAGCGTCTCGGCCTCGGACTTGCGGATCTCCAGGCTGTCGGCCTTCACCACGGCGACCATGCCGGTTTCCTGGAAAGCGCCGGGCACATGCACTTGCAGCAGATCCACGGTGCCGGTCTTGCCCTGCTCGATGGGCGCAGGTTTGTCCAAACTCAGGCTGAGGGTGAATGCGCCGAGCTTCTCGCCACGCAGCACGACTTCCCAGAGCGCGTAGTTGGCTAGGTCGGGCAAGGTGGGAGGCGTGGCTGAAGCGTACGCTTTGTCCACTTCCTTCACCAGCGGATCGACGAGGCGGATGTCAGCCGCGATGGCCTTCGGCACAGCCAAAACAAAGCGATCCGCAGCGGCGTAGGCGACATCGAAAGCCAGTGTCCAAGTGTGACGCGTGGACTGCTCCCGCACATCGACGAGCGTGAGCACCTCGACACTGATCTGACTGCTGCGGCTCTTCAAAGACAGAACCGCAGGCTTCGCAGCATCGCGATAACGGAAGGCGAGGCTGGGGCCATCCGTGGCGGATTTCTGCGCGGCTTGTCGGGCGAGCACGGCCACGTCTTCCTGCTGGAAGTCGCCGAGGTCTTTCGTGTTCGTCTCCCATTCAGAACAGGCGGCGTGGAGGTGGCATCCACCTTCCATTCGGCGATGTCGCTTCCTTTGACATCACTCACGGTCAAGGCAGCGGGCAGGGAGATTTTTAAATCGAAGAGCCCGACACGACGCACTTGGAAGTCGAGCGTGCTTTCAAGTCGCGTGGCATCGCGCAGGATCTCGACGCGCGAGGCGCTGGTGACCTCGACCTGCGGTTTTGCCTCCGTGACATCGAGCGTTAGCGCATACGGCTGGCGCAGCAGTCGGAAGACACTGCCGCTGGCGGCATTTTGACTGCGCGTGGCGGCGGTGAGGGTCTTCGGCGTGAAATCAATCTGCGCCTCGCTGGTGATGGTGACTTCGCCATTTGCCTGCGCGGCACCGACGATCTCGATTTCTGGCACACGCACCTCAGCAGGCAGCGCTGCGATGGGTGCTTCGAGTTGCAGCTTCAGCGCGTAGTCATCGCGCAAAGGCTTTTCAGGGATGATGACGAGCGTTTTGCGCTCAGCTGTAGCGGCTTCGAGTTTCCATTCCTTAATGCCAGCTCCCGTGACGCCGAGCACCTCCTGGCTGGCGGGCAAGGCGATCTTCAACTCACTCACTGGCGCGCGCAAAATACGGAAGGCGATGTCCGCCTGAGTGCTCACGGAGCCGATGCCGATCTTCGTGCTCATCTTCGTGCTAGCGAGCACGAGCGGCTGCATCTGCGTCACCGCCTGCGCCGCGCCCCAGGCGATTTCCTGCTGCGCACCACTGCCAAAAAAACACGAGAACTGCGTGAGCCCGCCCGCGATCTGTGTGGTGTAAGCCGCCGCTGGATTCAGCGTGAACTCCAGCCCCTCTCCAGGCACGGCAATGCTGAGTCGAGACACCGCCGCGCGTGGCAGATTCAGCGAGACGCTGGATTTACCCTCACGACGAATGATGGGCGCATAGATCTTGAGCACGAGTTCATAGACGCCTTTCTCCGGCAGCAAGACATCCGCTCCATCAGCCCGCGAGCGCAGCACGGCTTTTCCCGTCTCCGCCTCACCAATGCCCGGCGCGCCTTGGTTCACAAGCGGCAGCAGCACCCAGCCTTTCTTGAAGGACTCCACCGTGATCTTTGCATCAAGGATCAAGCTCTCGCCTTCGACACGGCCTGTGTACTCGGCCTTTGCCAGCACGGCATCCGCTGGTGGCGGCTTGTCTTCCGTCTCGCGTTTGAGCGTGAGTTCATTCCAGAGATCCAGGAACTCGCGATATGGCAAGAACACACCTTTTCCGCCATCCTTGAAGACCTTCTCCAGTTCATCAAACGGCACATACACCGTACGCTCCCGCTCGATGGTCGGAACGCGCGCATCCGTAGCGGCAGGCGTGGGCGTGTCGCTGATCGGAGCTGTCGGCGGCGCTACGGGCGGCGTCTCCTGCGCGGCGAGAGTTATGGCAAAGAGGAGTGGTGTTAGAAGCCTGAGGACTCGCATAGGTTGGGCAGGTTGAAAGGAAGCGGATGGGAACACAGCTCACGCAGATGTGTTCGATGGACCGTCAAGAGTTTGTAAAAAGCTCATGGGTATGACGCACGTGAAGCGCCCTTGTTGGGTGCTGTTCGAAAAGGCTCAGCGCCGCACTGGCAGCACTCGCCCAGTGTAGGGATCGATCACCCCGGTCGTGCCAGGTGCGACGTAGCCGCCCTGGTACACGTTGTTGTAAGTCGGTGCGGGCCCATACTGGCCAGGGATGACAGGGATCTGCTGATTGCCGATGTGGACCTCCTCGGTCACTCCGCCGGTGCTGCGGTAGATGCCTGTATCTGTGCGGCGACCGAAGAAGTCACGCTCCGTGCTTTGATACAAGACTTCGGCATCAGGCAAACGCTCACGCTGCTGGCGCGCGAGGCGATCTCGATAGGCTGACGAAGTCTCGCCGGGTTTGATCGGCGGATTCGCCGCACTGGTGCCACCCATCGAGTATGGATTTGAGTCCGCACGATTGGCATACGTGGAGTGGCTGCTGCGATGTGAAGGAGTGCGGTATTTCGTGGTGCCACTCGGCGGAGCCACGCAGGCACTGAGCATGAAGACGACAGGCAGGAGAAGGGCGCTGGATTTCATGCCCGGAGTTTAGCCAGGCTATGCCTCGCGATGGAAGCTTTGTTTTTGAGAAAGCAGCGGCTTCCAGGTCAGGTGAGCCCGATGGCCTTGCGTGGATTTGTGTCGAGCAGCTGTTGCAGCTCAGCTTTGCTCAAACCGAGGTGCTGCTGCCCATTTACGAGGATGCGCGGGATCGTCACTGTGCTGCCGACGAAGTGGGAGCCGTCCGGGCTACGTGCCACGAGGTCCTCGCCGATCACGATGTCCCAGCCAGCGAGCGTGAATTTGCCAGGCCCGAGACGCGAGGCGGAGATGGCATCGGTGACGAAGATGGTTTTCTCCAGACCGGCGACGCGGAGGTAATTCACCAGCGCGAAGAAGTCGATATGCACGCCATCAGGGATGAAGCAGAGCCAGAGTTTGTCCCGCAGGGAAAGAGCGCGCTGGATGATGTTGTCATGGCGGTGCATCAGCATCGGGCAGCCGTTGCCGACATGCGTGAACATGCTCAGCCCATGCTCCGTGGACGCGCGCAGCACTTCGAGACTCGGATTGCAGTGCCCGGCGGAGACGGTGACGCCGTTGTTCGCCAGGAACTCCGTTGTGTGGAAATGCTCGTCATTCTCCGGTGCGAGCGTGACGATCTTTGTCAGGCCGCCAGCGGCATCGAGCAGACGCTTCGCGTTCTCGATGGTTGCCGGTTTTACATGCTGGGGTGGATGCGCGCCGACGTAGCCTTTTTCGGAATTGGTGAACGGTCCCTCAATGTGAATCCCGGCGATCATGCTGCGCGCGAGGGCGTCTTTTTCACGCAGCTCGACCAGCGTCCTCATGCGCTCAGACATGGCCTCGATACTGTCTGTGATAAAGGTGGCGAGGATGCTCTCGCAGCCGTCTTCGAGCAGGCATTTGCACGCGTGATGCAGCGCCTCCGCGGTGAGCCCTTCGCGGTTGAAGTCGGTGCCTGCGTAGCCATTGACCTGGAGATCTAGCGGTTTCATGGCGCTGTGATTAGCCGCGAAGACCCGATTTGTCAGCCGTGGGATATGCCCGGTGCCGGTGCTTTTGTGTCACGCAGCGGTTTCCATCGCCGAGATTAGCGCGGCGCGCAGCTCGGGAATGTGCTCATCTGACAAAGGCTGCGAGCTTGTGACGGCGATGTGCATGAGACCGAGCCGAGTGGGGCAGGGGAGAGCGGTGAGCTGCTGGCCATTTGCCATCTGTCGACGCAGCAAGGGCGCGCGATCAAAGGCAAAAACGGCGCTCATTCTCGAGGTGCTGACCCAGGCCATGACGGTGGTCTGCACCAGCCTTTGATGAACGGACTGCCCCCAGAGCAAATCGCCCTGATCGCCAAAAACAAAGAGTTCACTCCATCCAAGTTTTGGCTGCGCCCAGGCGGCGAAGCTTTCGATCCGCTCTGGCACTGTGCAGCCGGCTGGCTTAAATGGCCCCCAGATTCGGTTTGTGGTAGGCACATCCACTTCGAGTTCCTCCTCCAAGGGCTCTTCCTCCCTTTCCTGGACTGCGGGTTCTTGTGTGCCGACTGTGCTTGGTAGCAGCCCCGCATCCATCGCACGCACGCGGATCGCCTGGAGGCGCGAGCGGAAATCCTGCAAATCTGGGTGTCGGACTTCCTCCGGCGGCTTCGGAGCCGTGGCCGCAGCGACCTCGACCCGGAAAGCTTCCAGCGCCTTTTCAGGCTCGGGTGAGTCCAGCAGCAATCCAGCGGGAGCTGTGAGCTCCTTCATCGTAGTGGTCAGAGGAGATTCAGGGCGGAGACGGCCGACGAGGGCACCGACTACATCTGCATCAATCCAGGAGACTTGCATGGGCATGGCTGGATTCACGTTCCTGGAGGAGACCTGTGCGTTGTTCGATCTCGGCGGCGAGCTGGTCAAAAACCAGTGCCTCGGGCGGAGGGTTTTTTTTGAGAAGAGCCACGGGCACACCCATGGCGCTGGCTTCGAGGAAGGAATTCAGGCGCGGCACATTCTGGTCAAACATCATGTCTGCAGGGAGCAGCGCGCGTAGTTCGTTCACTACTTTCTGGCTGATCTGGCTCTCTCCCATCACCATGGTGAGCAGGATGCCCGCCACTTTCACCCCCGCACCCTCGCTGCGGAAGCGGGAAAGCGTCTCCAGCATGTGTGGCACACTGCGCACTGCCAGCGGCTCAGCTTGCTGGGGCAGGATGACGTAATCGGAAGCCTTGACCACCGACTCCGTCATCGCATTTAGCCCTGCCGCCGTGTCCATGATCAGGCAATCGACTCCGCGTAGCTCCGCTGCACGCAGCAGATCCGCCAGTCGGGTGGGCACATCCTGCGGAGCCCAGCCACGACGCGCAGCGGCATCATATTGGCCTGCGGGCAGGATTTGAAATTCTGGCAGACGGGTGGCGAGCACGAGGCGGTTCAGCTCCCGCTCGCTCCCGCAGAGGAAGTCGTAAAAGCCGAGCTTCGAGCGCGTGGAACGTGCGAGAGAAAGTCCGACTCCGCCCTGCGGGTCCGTATCTACAAGCAACGTCGTCCACCCGCGTTTGGCGAGGGAGTAGGCTAAGTTAATGCAGAGCGTGGTTTTTCCCACGCCCCCTTTCTGGCTGGCCGTAGCAATGGCGATCACAAGCGTATGACATAAGCCGTGTTTGCGGGCTGGCAAGGAGGTGTCCCGCACAAAGAAGAGCAAAAGAACCCACGAGTCACATTTCACCCCTGGAAGTGCCCAATCTACCCTCTGCTGGCAAGATCATCTCCCTAGCCATACGCCACCGAGCGGCGGTAGGTCGATGATGATGCTCCAGGGCTGGCCCTGCCATTCGATTTGGCCGGCCGGCATGGGCAGTGGGTTCACCATGCCGCTGCCGGCGTAGCCGGGGGAGTCGGTGTTGATGAGTTCGCGGTAGCTGCCAGGCTCGGCGACGCCCACGCGGTATCCTTTGCGAGGCACGGGCGTGGCATTGATGATGCAATAGACTTTGTCACCATCGGGAGCTTTGCGCATGAAGGCAAAGATGCTGTGGTCGGCGTTGCTGGAATCCAGCCATTCAAAGCCGCCACCCTCGTGGTCGAGTGAATGCATCGCTGGCCTCGTGGTGTAGAGCCAGTTGAGGTCGCGGATAAGCTTTTGCAGTGAGGCGTGCTCCTCACCCATGAAGAGATGCCAGTCGAGGCTGCGCTCGTGGTTCCACTCCTGCCACTGGCCGAACTCGCAGCCCATGAAGAGGAGTTTTTTGCCAGGGTGCGCCCACATCCAGGCATAGAGCATGCGGAGGTTGGCGAACTTCTGCCAGCGGTCGCCGGGCATCTTGTTGATCATGCTGCCTTTGCCGTGGACGACTTCGTCGTGGCTGAGCACGAGGACGAAGTTTTCATCGTAGGCGTAGAGCATGGAGAAGGTGGCATCGCCATGATGATACTTCCGGTGGACGGGGTCCTCCTGCATGTAGCGGAGGGTGTCGTTCATCCAGCCCATGTTCCATTTGAAGCCAAAGCCGAGGCCGTCGAGATCGGTGGGTTTGGAGACGCCGGGCCAAGCCGTGCTTTCCTCGGCAATAATGGTGGTGCCGGGGTGGAGCTCGTAGCAGACGCGGTTCAGATCGCGCATGAAATCGATGGCTTCGAGGTTTTCGCGGCCACCGTACTTATTCGGCACCCAGGCCCAGGGTTTGCGTGAGTAGTCGAGGTAGAGCATGGACGCCACGGCGTCCACGCGTAGGCCGTCGATGTGGAATTCCTCCAGCCAGTAGAGAGCGTTGGCGACGAGGAAGTTCTTCACCTCGGGGCGGCCATAATTGAAGATGAGCGTGCCCCAGTCCTGATGCTCGCCCTGGCGTGGGTCGGCGTGTTCGTAGAGGGCGCTGCCGTCAAATTTGGCTAACCCAAAGGCGTCTTTCGGGAAATGGCCGGGCACCCAGTCGAGAAGCACGCCGATGCCGGCCTGATGGCAGCGGTCCACGAACTCGCGGAACTCATCGGGATTCCCAAACCGGCTGGTGGCTGCGTAATAGCCGGTGACCTGATAGCCCCAGGAACCATCGAAGGGGAACTCCGACACGGGCATGAGCTCGATGTGCGTGAAGTTCATGCTCTTCACATACGGGATGAGGTCGTCAGCGAGTTCGCGGTAGGATTTGGAGCGGTTTTTCTGCTCGGGGATGCGCTTCCAGGAGCCGAGGTGGACCTCGTAGATGCTCATCGGCGTGTGGTAGAGGTCGTTGATGGCGCGCTTTTGCATCCACTCGTTGTCACCCCAGGCATAGCGGTCGAGATTGAAGACGAGGCTGGCCGTCTGTGTGCCATGCTGGCCAAAGAAGGCAAAGGGATCGCTCTTGATGTGGAGGCCCCCATCTGCACCGAGCAGCTCGAATTTGTAATGCGTCAGCTCGGTGATGCCGGGGATGAAAAGCTCCCAGACACCGGCTTCGATGCGGTTGCGCATCGGGTTCACGCGGCCATCCCACTGATTGAAATCACCTACCACGGACACGCGTCGGGCATTTGGTGCCCAGACGGCGAACTGCACGCCACTGACTCCTCCGATGGTCTTCAAATGAGCACCCAGGCAGTCCCAGAGCTTCCGGTGCGTACCTTCGCGGAAGAAGTACATGTCCTGATCACCGAGGAAGGTGCCAAAGGAGTATGGGTCAGCCTGCCGGATGCTGCGACCATCGTGGGTCTGGATTTCGATGTCGTAAGCCTGATCCAGGGCACCGACTGCTCCCACGAAGAATCCCTGCTCATTGACCTGCTCCAACGGCCACTCGGCGCTGCCATCACGGGCCACGACTTTTACCGAATGGGCATTTGGCTGGAAGCTGCGGACGACGGAACTGCCATCCGCCAGCCGGTGCCGCCCGAGGAATCCGAAAGGGTCGCCGTGGCGCGCTTCGAGGATGGCTTGGATCTCGGAGTTCGGTTGGGAGAGGTCGGTCATGTGGCTGGACATTCGTTAGCGGTAAGTAGCAGAGGCTCAAGGCGTTCCTGGCAGATTTTGAGCATGTCAAAGTTCTGCCGGAGGAGCCTCCGGTGGCGCGTTGGTTGGTTGTTTTTAAGCCATCGCATGATCTGTGCCGAGATTTCTTTGGGCTCCGCATCGATTTGGAAATAATGCCCTGTCTCCCCGAGGACCTCGCCATGTACGCGCAGATTTGAGCAAAAGATGGGCAGGCGATGAGCGAGCGCCTCAAGCAGCGGCAGGCCGAAGCCCTCGCCCATGCTGGGAAAGAAGAGCGCGTCGGCCACAGCATAGAGGCTGCGGACATCATCATCCCCCAGCGGACCTCGATCTCCGAGGAAAAGGACGTGTTCAGTCAGATCGAGTTCATTCACTAGATCCGTCAGTTCACGATGGTAAGCCATGCCATCGGCTTGATGGGGATCAGGTGCACCCGTGATGATGTAGGTGGCATCGCAGCCCTTTGCTCGAAGAGCAGAGAGGACGCGAAGGCCGAGCTCGATGTTCTTTCTCCGAACGAGCCGCGTGGGATGCACGAGCACGAGCGCACGATCCCAAAGTGGCAGCGTTGCGATTCGTGGCGTCAAACCGAGCACGGAGGCCAAGTCGATGCCGTTTGGGATGACGTGGATGCTTTCCAGAGGCAGTCCAGTCGCTCTGGCGTAGTCCGCGCGGCGCACTTCAGAGACCGCGGCATGCAGCATCTCCGGCACGGGCTCCTGCCAGCCGAGGTGGGCATAGGCTGGATTCACGGCGGCGACATCATGCACCCAGTTGACCCAGCGGATCTCGGGATGCTGGGCAGCGAGTGCATGCAGTTTCCTCGTCCATTCCAGATCGAAGGGCATCGTCATCACATTATGGATGAGCACGGCATCGAAGCCTTTGGGGTGAAATTCATCCTTCCGAGTCAGCATCTTCACCTCATGCCCCAGCTTCCTCATAGCCGCCGCCTGATCTCGGATCACACGCTCCACGCCACCGATGGTGGGCGGCAGGGTGTAGTGCAAAATTGCGATGCGCATGAACGGACGATGTCGCAGTGAGACGAGTTTGCACTTGGAAAGCCTGAGCGCTTTCTGCTAATTACTGAATATGCCCGCATCCGCCCAGCTCGACCATTTGATCACTCTCCTGGACGATGAATCCCCTGTGGTGCAGGAGGCGCTTCAACGTGAGTTTACCAGTATGAGGCGCGATTTGCCAGAGCGCCTGAAGCATCTGGACCGCCAGTTGACTCTCGATGAGGAGCGCCATGTGGGGCGCCTGCTGGAGCCCGCTCGCAAAGCTGAACTCGAAGAGACCTGGATGCGCTGGCGCTGGCTGGACAATACCCATGCTCAACTCGAAGAAGGCCTCGCCCAGATTTCCGCCTACCTGAATGGCTGGCGCACCCAGCCGGGTGACCTCGCCCAGCGGCTGGATGCCCTCGCCGAGGAGGCCTTCCGTGAATGTGGCCGCATGGATGCCCGAGAGCTGAGTGAGTGGCTCTTTGCCATGAAGGACGGCACGGTGCGTTTCCGTGGCAACAGCAAGGACTACTACTCCGCCCGCAACAGCAATCTCTTTTGGGTGCTGGAAACCGGCCTGGGTAATCCCATCAGCCTCTGCTGCCTCTACCGCCTGCTCGGCCAGCGCTTCGGGCTCGACATCCAGGGCTGCAACTTCCCCGGACACTTCCTGGCCCGTGTGGAGATGCTGGGTCGCAGCTGGCTGGTGGACTGCTTTAACCGTGGCCGTTTCATGCTCGCTGGGGATGTGGCCAAGCATCATCCTGCGGCGAATCCAGCCATTGAAGACGTCATCCGCCAGCCCGCCAGCGTGGATCAGACCCTACTCCGCATCTTGCGCAATCTCGACGAAGCCTGCGAACGCACGGACAATCTCCCGCTGCGGCAGACCATGCGTCGTCTGGCGGTGAAGCTGATGGAAGAGCAGTGAGAGCCGCGCTCACTTTGCTAATCTTGGATCAGCAATCACCTCAGCGGTCATCTGCTTTAGCTTGGCAGCTAGATCTGCATGGCCCTTCTTCACCGCGTAATCGGAAAGGGTGATTGTCATGGTGATCAGCTTCTCCTCAAAGCTTTTGACACTGCGCTCCGAACCAGGGCGGGCACCGATCATCCTGATCAAATTAACGTGATGGTCGATTTTGCGCTTCAGATAGTCCGCCAAGTCCCCGCTGTATTTCTCGAAAAGCTCCAGCTCACCGGCATCCACGAGCGTGTCATCCATGTAGCGAAAGCACTTTTTGGCGAAGTCTGGCTGCTTCTCGACCAGGGTCTTGAAAAGGGGCACTGACTTGGCTTCCTCTTTCATTGTCCGATTGATCGAAACTACGTCATGAAACAACTCCGGCGCAGCTTTGCCATCCAGCGCTGCCTGAGTGCCCTGATCTCGCAAGGCCGTGAGCGATGCCAGGGCAGGCGGATATTTGTCGCCGAGCTGCTTCCAGTAGCTGAGGGCAAAGGATAGCCGAACGCCATATTGAGATGGCTCGACATTCAACGCATTCGCATGATACCACTCATGTCGTTCTAGAGCTTTCTCGAATTCGCTTGCCCGCGCAAAGGCTCGGGCATCCTTGAGCGCCGTGGTGGCTTCTCCCTCGGCAGAGGCTGGCGTAGTAAGCATGGCGAAGGCTAAGGGCAGGATGAAGCGGAGTTCCATGACAAGTATGTAGATACCCACTTCGGCATGGAAATGTCACGCCCAAAGCCGGCTTCAGCTAAACAAACTCGTCAGCGGCTGGCCTTTGTCGGCGATGGTGAAGGGGCGTTTGGTGGGGCTGAAGATGACTTGATCGAGCGGCAGGCCGAGGGCGTAGCCGATGGTGGCGTTGAGGTCGGGGACGTTGACTTTGTTCTCGGTGACCTCGATGCCTTTGTCCGTCTTGCCGTAGATCTGACCGCCTTTGATGCCGCCGCCCCAGAGCACGGAGCTGAAGGCTTTCGGGTAATGGTCGCGCCCAGAGTTTTGGTTGATCTTCGGCGTGCGGCCAAATTCGGAGGTGAGCAC
>JAGKWZ010000196.1 GCA_021151605.1 Verrucomicrobiaceae bacterium | reverse complement strand
CTCGAGCACAGGACCGAAGACATCCGCGCCTACGCTGATGAAGCACTCGTGGAGGCCCGGCAGCGCTATGAAAACCTCATGACCGAAGCTGAAAAGCTCGCCCGCGAAAAGCCACGCCAGGCGCTCTTCACGGCCTTTGGCGTCGGTCTCGTGGTCGGTCTTCTTCTGCGGCGTTAATCGCAAAGAGCCTGGAGCTGTGGGCGCATGGGCAGGCCGCTGCTTCGGCTTTTCCTGCCTGCATCTCAATTCCCACCCGCTGCTTCATGCTGCTCGTTCCCAGCTTCTCATGATGGATATCGAAGTCTCCCGCATCAAATCGCTCCTGCGCGCCCTCGCACTCTATGGCGAGGCGCGCGGACGCCTGCTCCAGATCGAGGCCCAGGAAGCGGGCGTGCAATTCACCACGATCCTCGTGCTGGCCGCCATCGCCTCAGGCTTCCTGCTTTGCGGTTGGCTGCTCGCTGTGCCAGCCCTCGTCTGGCTGGTGGCGCAATGGCAGGGCTGGCCCTGGTGGAAGGTCGCCCTCGGCGCTGGCGGGGCACATTTATTTTTCGGCCTGATCTTCCTGCTGCGCATGCGGTCCCTGCTACGCCGCCTCCACGTCTTTGATGAAACTTTTCGGCAATTCCAACGCGATCGCGAATGGCTAAGCGGCACATCCCAGTAAAACCTACGCCCAAGCAACAGGCACTGCGTGATCTTGATGAAGCACGCGCCCAGCTAGGCGTTCACATCCACCTCGCTTCCGAGGAGTGGAACCCGCGCCTGCTGCTCCGCCAGTCCATGCAAAAGCACCTCTGGGCCTGGGCCGCGGCGGCTGGAGTCGGTGGTCTGCTCCTCTGGCGGGTGATCATGCCCCCAAGAAGCGGGAAAATTGATCGTGACATCTCGGGCGGTTCCGATACAAAAAAGGGTTTTATGGCTCTGCTCACCCTGCCGCTGCTAGGCATGGCCCGGCAGGCAGCCATGAAATATGGCACCCAATTTCTCCAATCCTACCTGACCAACAAGTTCTCCCAACACGCTGCCCCTAACGGCAACGTGACCGCTGACCACTCCGATCATGTCTGACCAAGCCCCTCAAGATGTCGTGCCCGTGCTGGGCTCCGTGGATGATTATCTCCGCTTCTGCATGCAGTATGATGCATCGGATCTGCACCTCGCCACCGCCTCCCAGCCCATCTGGCGGCGCTTCGGCACCCTCGGCCCCATTTGGCACAATGCTACCTACCTCACCGCCGAGGACACCCGCCGTCTCGCCTACGGCTTCCTCTCCGAGGAAAAAATCAAGCGGCTCGAGGAGCGTGGGGACGTTGACTTCGCCTACTCCACTGACTTTGGCCGCTTCCGTGCCTCCGTCGTCCAGCAGCGTCTTGGTATCGACATCACGTTCCGCATTATCAGCACGAACGTGCGCACCATCGAGGAACTCAAACTTCCCGACACGGTCAAAACGCTGATCCGCTACCACAACGGCCTCATCCTCGTCACCGGCCCCGTTGGCTGTGGTAAGTCCACCACCCTCGCTGCCCTTGTCGATGGTGTGAACATCGAGCGCCAGGACCACATCATCACCCTGGAAGAGCCCATCGAGTACGTCATCACGCCCAAAGGCTGCCATGTGAACCAGCGCGAAGTCGGCACCCACACGCAGTCCTTTGCCGCAGCCCTCCGTGGTGCGCTCCGCGAAGACCCCGACGTGATCATGGTCGGTGAAATGCGCGATTTGGAAACCATCTCCCTCGCCATCACCGCTGCCGAAACGGGCCACTTGGTGCTAGGCACCCTCCACACCGGAAACTCCGCCCGAACTCTCGACCGCGTGCTCGATGTCTTCCCCGCAGACCAGCGAGACCAGATCCGCATCATGGTGTCCGAGTCCCTCCGCGGCATCGTCTCCCAGCAACTCGTTCCCCGTGCCGATGGGAATGGTCGCGTCATGGCGATCGAAGTCCTCGTGAACACACCCGCCGTCGCTGCCTGTATCCGCGATGGAAAAACCTTCATGCTCAACGGTGTCATGCAGACCGGCAAAAACGTCGGTATGATCACCATGGACGACTCCCTCCGCAGCCTTTTCACCAAAGGCCTGATCACCCGTGAGGAGTGCGAATCTCGTGCTGATGACAAGCAGCAGATGCAACTCTTCTTCAAGAGCTAACCCGCCCCTGATCTCGTCCTCCTCTTCTCCGACTATCTTCCCACTTTCCGTCCATGCCAGTCATTGACCAACTCTTCCAAACCCTCGTCGAACTCGGTGGTTCCGACCTTCACCTCAGCCAGGGACAGCCTCCCAAGGTGCGCGTACACGGCAGCATCAAGCCCATCTCCGAGGAAGTCCTCACCGTCGAGCACATGGAACTCATGATGCGTGAGATCTGTGATTCCAAAAGCTGGGAGCGCTACGTCGAAAAAGGCGACCTCGACTTCGCCTATGAAATGGACGACGAGCATCGCTTCCGCTGCAACTACCTCAAGCAGCAGAACGGCTATGCCTGCGTCTTCCGTATCATTCCCACGAAGATCGCTAGCCTGGAGCAGCTCGGTATTCCCCAGGTGGTCAAAGAATTCGGTCACCTCCGCAGTGGCCTCGTGCTCGTTACCGGCCCCACCGGTTCTGGCAAGTCCACCACCCTCGCCGCCCTGCTCGACTACATCAATACGAACTTCCGCCGCCACATCATCACTGTCGAGGAGCCCATCGAGTTCGTGCATCGAAACAAGAAGAGCATCATCACTCAGCGTGAGGTGCCCATCCAGACCCCCTCATTCGCCGATGGCCTCCGCGCCGCCCTCCGTCAGGATGCTGACATCGTGCTCGTGGGTGAAATGCGCGACTTGGAAACCATCTCCCTCGCTCTCACTGCGGCAGAGACCGGGCTCCTCGTCTTCGGCACCCTCCATACGAACAACGCCCGCAAAACCGTTGACCGTATCATCGACGTCTTCCCTTCAGAACAGCAGAGCCAGGTCCGCACCATGCTTGCAGCCTCGCTGAAAGGCGTCGTCGCCCAGCTCCTCATGAAGAAGTCTGACGGCAAAGGCCGTGTCGCCGTGAACGAAATCATGGTCTCCACGCCCGCCGTCGGAGCCATCATTCGTGAAGGCGCCACCCAGAAGCTCTACGACGTCATCATTGGCGGCAAAGCCCAGGGCATGCAGTTCATGGATGACTCCATCTGGCAAAAGCTGCGCGATGGCTTCGTCAGCCCCATGGAGGCCTACATGAAAGCCATCGACAAAGGCCGCTTCAAAGCCTTCCTCCCGCCTGATGAGCAAGCCCTTGCGAACGCAGGTGGTGGAGAAGACACCAAGAAGAAGTAACGGATTGCGGCTTACCGCATCCCCCAAGCCCCACGCCGAGCCAGCTGCGCTTCCTTTTCCCAACCGCGCAGCTGCTGCCCGTAAACCCGTGCCTCGCGCCCATCCGGCAGCGTCGTCCCACTCGTATGAATGCGGGCCAGCCCGGCCCGCACCAGTTTGGCAGAGAGATCCTCCCCATCTGGAAAGAGGATAAATGCATAGTAGCGTCCGCTGCCAAACACCCCCTGCCACTTGGTGCACACCGTAAAGCGCTGTGTGCTCAGCCATTGCTGCGTAAACGCCTGCGCTGCTCGACCTACCGCCACGGTCGCCGACTCGCTCAGCCCACCGAAATAGCGGCCCTGCTCAGCCAATCGATCTCCGTTCAAATGATGACGCGCCTTCTCCGGGCAATCGGCAAAGTAAAGCCGGAACTCATGCACCTGCCCACCATGCTCCAGGTGAAAACTATCCCCATCATTGTCCCGGTGCGGATGCAACTGCGCGTCCAGGATGACCTCGAAAACCTTCGTCGCCTCACGCTTAGGAACATCTGGCAGGATGACTTTCAGCTCGTCCCGCCCGAGCCAGCCGAGGAACATCGTTAGCAGTATCAGCCACCATCGGCCTCTTGGTCGCCTTTTTGAAGATCTTCGTCTCATCATCCCTCTCCCCTAGCCTCAAACACCCCAGCCCGTAAAGCCTGGAGAAAACTGTCCCCAAACTCATGCTCTGGCCCAGCAAATCAGGCTGCCTTTGTCATCCCTTGGATCATCCCGATCCGCAGTGCCGCCGCAGCTTTGGGCTTGGTGTGGATTCGAATTCATAGGGATTTTATCAAAGTTTGTGCGTTTACATGGCTCATCTTCAGCCAAGTTGATCCCCCAATATGCCGCGCTCCCTTCTCAAAGACACCCTCCACGGTTCCATCGGCTTTGCCGTGGTCAGCATCGCTGCCTTTTCAGTGTGGGCCTTTGGGGCGGGTTGGTTCAGGAATCTCGGTGGCGAACTCGGCATGTATGCCGCCATCGCCGCCGTGTTTCTGGGCTTGTCGGGACTCGTGCTCGGACCGCTGGCGGGTGGTGTTGGACGGTTCTACAAAGCCTTCCTTCCCGCCTTCTTCGTCTATGCCGTCGTGTGGACAGCGGCCTGGTTTGCACTGCCTGACAAGCGTGGCGAGTGGATCGGTGCCGCTGCGGGTTGTCTCGTCTTTGCCTGGATCTCCATGAAGATGCTCGGCTCCACCCGTGGATGGCTCATCGCCGCACTGGCCCTCTTTGTCCTGCACACCGCGGGCTACTTTGCTGGTGACTGGTCGATGTATGATGTCTTTGTGCCCAAGGCGAAGGCTGCGGGGAAAGGTTCGGCCGACTTTCAGCACTACATGACCCTGGCAAAACTCTCCTGGGGCCTCTTTTACGGCCTTGGATTTGGCGCAGGCATTGGCTGGGTCTTCAACAGAGCGCGGATTGCGGCTTGAGCCGGGGCGCGTTCTGTTTATGAGAAGGGCCTCACCATGGCCCTCGCAAAGATCACCCAAGTTTCCGGCACTGCCGTCCACGTCACAGGTTCTGACATCGATACCGACCGCATCATCCCGGCTCGTTTCATGAAGTGCGTCACTTTTGACGGCCTCGGCGAGTTCGCTTTCTACGACGTTCGTTTCGACAAAGACGGCAAGCCCACGGGTCACCCGCTTGATGAGCCTCGCTTCAAAGGTGCCTCCATCTTGCTCTCCGGCACCAATTTTGGCTGCGGCAGCTCCCGCGAGCACGCCCCGCAAGCCCTCTACCGCTTCGGTTTCCGCGCCATCATCGCCCAGAGCTTCGCCGAGATCTTCTTTGGCAACTGCACCACGCTCGGCATCCCCTGCGTCATCGCCACGGCTGAAGACATCGCCAAGCTCGCCGCCGCCGTCGATGCCAATCCTGCGCTCGAAGTCACGGTCGATGTCGCCAATCGCAAAGTCGTCTATGGCAGCGAAAGCTTCTCCGTCGTGCTGGCTGAAACCGCGCACGATGCCCTGACGAATGGCATGTGGGACCCCATCGGTGAGCTCCTCGAATCCAAGGACGCCATCCACGCACGCATGACCGCCCTCGGTTTTGCCAACGCAGCCTGATTTCACCTTCTGCCCCTGCCGACCATGAGCCTCGTTCCTGATCAACTTCGTTATCGTGACAGCCATGAGTGGGTCGATCCCACCCAGGCTGTCTCCCCCGTGGGCATCACCGATCATGCTCAGGCCGAGCTTACTGATGTCGTCTTTGTCGAACTGCCCAAGCTCGGTGCCGTCAAAGCAGGCCAGCAGGTCTGCGTCGTGGAATCCGTGAAAGCTGCGAGCGACATCTACTCTCCCGTGAGTGGCGAGATCACGGAGGTGAACAACGAACTCACCGCCAATCCAGGTCTCATCAACACCGACCCCTACGGCGCAGGCTGGATCTTCAAAATCAAGGCCTCCGATGCCGCTGAAGCCGCGAGTCTCAAAGACGCCGCTGCTTACAAAGCGATGATCGGCTGAGTCAGTGGGTTGGAATTGTTTGGACATGCAGCACTCCATCGGCGGTTGGCCGCATTTTGCGGTCACGATCATCGGAGTGCTTCAGGAATTGCTGCTGGAGCCAGCACCGGCGCTCGTAATGTCATCATCACCCACAACATGAATGATCACGAACGACTTCACGGTGAATTGATCCTATGCGCTTCTTGCTCGCTATTTTTGCACTTTTGGTTTCAGCCCGTGCGGCGGAACTGACGGTCAAACTGGAGCCCATGTGGGAAAACAAGCCGCTCGTCTTGGACGACGCTAGTTTAATCAACTCCGCGCAAAACAAGCTCTCGCTGACCCGGCTAGCCATGCTGCTGTCTCACGCGCAGCTTAAGGGTGCTGATGGCAAATGGATCGGTGCACAGGATTGGGTGGCCTTTGTCGATGTGGCGAAGAATCGACTAAGCTTTTCCCTGAACGGCATTCCAGCGGAGCGATTCACGGCTTTCCGCTTCGACCTCGGTCTCGATGAAGCCACGGACAAGGCTGATGCCGCGAAGTGGCCCGCCAGCCATCCGCTGAATCCAGATGTGAATGCCCTGCATTGGAGTTGGCGCGGTCAGTATGTCTTCCTCGCTTTGGAGGGCCGCTATCAGCAGTCGGATGGACAGCTCGGTGGTTACTCTTATCATCTCGCCGGACAGCCCTGTCGTGGCACCGTCGAGGTGCCTATCGAGCTTGATCTCCGCAGCGATCTCGTGCTCACGCTCTCGGTTCATGCTGATCGGCTTTTCACCGCGCAGCATCGCATCGACATCACCGCCGCTGATTCGACCCACTCAGGAGACGATGGCGGCCTCGCCGCACGCCTCGCCGACAATGCCGTGCATGCCTTTGGCATCGTGCGACTGGAGCCAAGCCTCAACCCAAAGCAGGTCGAAAAACAAAGCGAAGACTGGAAGCCCAAGCTTCTCGCCCATCGTCTGCCCGCACACTTTCCTGCCACGGAATTTTCGAACGATAACCCACTCACCGAGCAAGGTGTCGAGCTAGGCCACAGGCTTTTTCACGACGCCCGACTCTCCATCAACAACACCCAATCCTGCGCCAGTTGCCATCTTGCCAGCAGCGCCTTCTCAGATCCTCGGCAGTTTAGCCTCGGGGCTGAAGGTCAGGTCGGCAAACGTCAGGCCATGCCGCTCTTCAACCTCGCCTGGAAGCCCGCTTTCTTTTGGGATGGCCGTGCAAAGACGCTCCGAGAGCAAGTGCTCATGCCTATCCAAGATCCCGACGAGATGCATGAGTCACTGGATCACGTCGTAAAGAAGATCACTGACCTGTCGCCGAGCTTTGAAGCTGCCTTTGGCACGCCCGGAATCACCGCAGATCGCATCGCGAGAGCCCTGGAGCAATTCCTCCTCACCCTCATCTCTGGCGACTCATCCATGGATCAAACCCTCACCAAGGGACGAGCCCTCACCGAACAAGAACAACGCGGCTTCCAGCTCTTCTTCACCGAGAGCGACCCCGCACGCGGCATCCAAGGTGCGGACTGTTTCCACTGTCACGGCGGAGCCCACTTCACGAATCACCAGTTCCTGAACAACGGCCTCGATGATGACCCAACGCACAAGGATGAAGGGCTAGCACGAGTTACTGGCAAGCCCTCCGACAAAGGCAAATTCATCGTCCCCAGCCTTCGAAACATCGCCCTTACCGCGCCCTACATGCACGACGGTCGGTTCGCCACCCTGGAGGAAGTCATCGACCACTACGACCACGGCCTGAATCGCAGTCCCACCCTTGATCCCAACCTTGCCAAACACCTCCGCTACAAAGGCCTGCAACTCACCAATGAAGACAAAGACGCCCTCGTCGCGTTTTTGAAGACGCTGACTGATGAGGGCTTTGTGAAGGATTCGTTTTGAATTTGAGTGCCATTATTTAGCCTCCAGCCTACTAGGGCCCCACCCGTAATCCGTGCCACGTCACACCAGTCGCTCTTGGGTTCGCCGTTGTCCCAGAAGCGGGCGCGGTATTCGCGGACCTCCGCCACGCCGGCGGGAGGACATTTTAAGTCTACTCCGCTCTCCTGTGGAAAGCTGTCTTTAGCCCCAACTCCGCGATAGGAGATAGCTCAAATCGCGGTGGGTCAGAGTAGGACATCGTTTTCCGGCGTTTTGAGTCCACCCGGTGGGCTCAGCTCAGGAGAAGAACTCGACCCCAGGATGGCTGGCCGCTGTGGGTGCGATGACGAAGGTGTTTCCATAGCCTGCCATGAAGTCGGCAGCATCGGTGGAGCCAGTTCCTCCGTCGATGAGGATGGCTCCGCCAAAGATGCAGCCAAAAGTGGCACCGCCGCCGCTGCGACCGCCGATGAAGAAGTCGGCATCACCTGCGCCGAGGAGGACTTTGACCGCTCCAGCAAAGACGCTGGTGCGGGTAGAGCCCGCTGCGGTGTTGTCAAAGGTCACACCATCGTTCCCAGCGCCAGTTTCAATGAGGATGGAGGAGGCGAGAGAGACATCGTCCAGCCGCACGGAGGCGTTGGCAGAGCCGTTGATCTTCAGGCTGACGGCGCCAGAGACGAGAGTGTCTTCCATGCGGAAGGTCTCTGTGGTGAGGGCGGTGGAACTGACATTAAAAACGCCGAGGAGGCGGGATTTATCCAGAGTGACTTCGGAGACATTCCCAGCCGCCATGGTGGCATTCACAGCGCCGATGAAGGCCAATTCATCTGCCGCTGCGGCGCTATTCAGGCGCAGGCTATCGTCTCCGCTGCCTCCAAGGAAAGCCAGGGAACCGATGGTGCCACCCGAGGTGGGTTGAACATAAAGATGATTGCTGCCTGCGCCTCCGGTCACTTTCAGCAGGCCGGTGATCTTCACCGAATTGGAGGTGAATTCGATGTCGTCATTGCCTTTGCCTGCGGTAAGAGTGGCGCTGCCATTGATGACGGCCTGACCCGTTGTGGTGACTTTGAAAAAGTTGGCACCATCTCCGAGTGTGACATTGGTGGTGCCCAGCAAAATATCATTGCCAGCCAGCGTGAGCTGGTCGTCTCCGCTGCCGCCGGTGTAGGTAAAGGCACCGGTCCTGAGTGTGACGAGATCGGACGTTATCAGCAGATTCACTCCACCGCCTGCGGCATAATTCAGTCCACCATGGAGTAACACTGAGCCTCTTAGTATAAGGCCGGAGTCTGCGTTGCCCGCTGTCAGCTTGGTGAGCCCAGAGACGGTGACGGAGTCAGCCAATCCACCTCCCAGAAAGAGTTCAGAGACACCGCTGCCGATGCTGATGGTCAGTCCACCCTGGATCAAAACATTCGCACCTTTGACCCCCACAAAAGCGAGCTCCGACGCCGAAGTCGCGCCGGTGATCTTCACATTTCCCGCGATCTGGGAGTCCGTGGTCAGCTCGCCTTGCAGACTTCCTGTGCCCATGTCGATGTTCACGTTTTTGCCAGCAGTCAGTCTTTTCAGCGAGAATCCATCCGTGCCCGTGCCGCCTTTCAGGTTTAAGTCGCCGCTGATCGTGAGTTCATCGGTGAATAGAAGATCCACACCCGCACCGCCATCGAAGGTCGCGCTATCGCCGATGAACGCCTGGTTCAGAGTCAGCTTGTCATCGCCATCGCCTCCTGAAAGTGCAAGGCTTCCAGAGATGCCCGCCATGATAAACGCGAATTCATCATTGCCTCCACCCAGGTTTCCTTTGACCGAAGCTGGTGCCGGTATGGTAGCAGTGAAGCCCTGGCTGACTCCGTTGAGCTTGATCTCCGTATCCTGAGCACCCACGTTGTCTGAAACAGACCAGGAATGGTCGCCAGTCATGGTAAACAAGAGTTGATTCGCCCCACCATCACCTGTGATCGTCAGCACGCCATTGGCGAGCGTCAGATTCACCACTCCTGCAGGTGCGATCTTGGATTCCAGATGTTCGAGCACGGAGGTATGAGATAAATTAAATGCGGCTTTTTTCATAGCGGCGTGGTTTTATCACAGTCCGCTTTTGAGGCAAAGCACACAGTTCCGAATCTCTCCGTAGCTTTGCGCGGGCTGCTGGAACCACGAACTCAGAGAAACGCTGCATCCAGGGCCAGGGATGATCGGATATCAGCATCGGTGCCGCCGAAGAAGCGAGGGAGGGTACTCTCACCAGCGGAGGCGGAAGCGGAAGCTCAGCAGCTTCACCGCTGGTCAGGTGGGAAAATTCTTGGCATCGGCTTTCGTCCTGCGTCCTGCCTGTTCCCCCC
>JAGKWZ010000024.1 GCA_021151605.1 Verrucomicrobiaceae bacterium | reverse complement strand
GCCTTTAGCGGCATCGACCTAAAGCTGGAGCCGGGCCGCTTTTACGCTCTTGTCGGCCCCAGCGGAGCCGGGAAAACGACCCTCTTCTCCCTCCTTCTGCGCTTTTATGACCCCGATTCAGGGCGGGTGCTCCTAGACGGCCATGAACTGCGCCAAGTGACCCAAAACAGCCTGAGGGAAAACATCGGCATTGTCAGCCAGGACACCTTCCTTTTCCACGATACCATCCGGGAGAACATCCGCTATGGCCGGCTCGACGCTACAGAGGAGGAAATCCTCGCTGCCGCCAAGAAAGCGCACGCCCATGAATTCATCCAACAGATCGAAGGTGGCTATAACGCCATCGTCGGCGACGCCGGCTGCACCCTCTCCGGTGGGCAGAAACAGCGCATCTCCATCGCCCGGGCCGTGCTGCGTAACGCGCCCATCCTGCTGCTGGACGAGGCCACCTCCGCCCTCGATACTGAGACCGAAAAAATCATCCAGGACGCCATCCATGAGCTCTCCGAAGGCCGCACCGTCATCGCCATCGCCCACCGTCTATCCACCATTCAGCAGGCGGACCAAATTGTCGTCATGAAAGACGGGGCCATTGAGGCCGTCGGCACCCACAGCGAGCTGCTACAGACCTGCGGACTCTACCAAAATCTGGCCGCCCTTCAGTTCCAGGAGTGACTTTGCATTGTCAAAAATCCCTGCTTGCCCAATCCGCACGTCGAGTCGAAACAATGGTCTGTAAACGCACCCGTAGTTCAACGGATAGAATGGTGGTCTCCGAAGCCGCATATCCAGGTTCGATTCCTGGCGGGTGCACCAGATGAGCGGTCCTAGCCGGTTGCCACTTCAGCGCCGCACTTTGATCTGAATCCGCTTAAAGCGCGCCTGAGCATCCAGGCTCACACTTTGTAACTGTGGATCATTGGCGAAGACATTGTGGATGATGCGCCGGTAGTAGCTGTTCATCGGCGGCAAGATTTCCGGCCTGCCCGTGGCGCGCACCCGCTCACCCAGCTCCTTCGCCTGCTCCACCATCTGGTCTTCTCTTATTGAGCGGTAATAGTCGATATCCACCCGGATACGCGGTGCATTGGGGATGTGGCGCTGGAGCACCCGATTCACCAAATATTGGATGTCCTCCAAAGTCGCCCCGTGCTTCCCGACCAGCGCCTTGCTGTCCTCCGTATGAACTTGCAGCATCAGACCTTCAGGGCCTTCATCCTGGTCGATCTTCACGGCAAAACCGAGGTAGCCGAGCATGGTGTCGAGAATCTGGCTGGCGTGATCTAGCGGTGTCATGGTGGTAGTTAAATCGCAGAATGCGGGGGATCAAATCCGAATCAGCACCGCTTCCGAGGCCTCAGTGAATCTTCAGCCACACCGGGATTGTGCTTGCCTTGTGGGCGCATTTTTGAGACCAACTCCCGCTATGAGCGCCCCCAAGCCCGTTCCTCTTACCCTTTTTAGCCTCAAAGAAGGCATCATCGAAAGCTCCGCAGACCAGGCAATCGTCGATGCCTTTGCCGCCGACTTCCAGGGCCTGCGCCATTATGGAACCAAGATGGGCGAGGCTCTCGATCTCGGCACGCCGTGGACCGGCATGCTTCAAGAGGATGACCTTACCGTCACCTACACTTATTTCGGCGAGGGCACTGGTCCCAATGATCCAGGCGCAGGCGCGCTCATTGGCAAAAAGACACTCCTCTACGAACTGCTGACCAAGGTCACCACCCAGCCCAACTGATTTTCTCAAAGTCATGTCTGCCAACATCGCCCCCTCACTCCGCTCCGCATTAGAGCGCATCCGCAATGGCGGAGCCGTCAACGGCCTCCTGCTTGGATGGCGTCGGCAAGTGCTGATCAACTCCCTCCCCTATGAGGAATTCCGTGCCGAGAAGCTCCTCCGCGCTGTCCACGACATGCGTGACCATTTCAGCAGCGGTGGGGATCGGCTGCCGCACACGTTTTGGTTTGGTTTCGAGACCTGCCACGCCCTCGTCATCTACCGCGGAGAGTGCGTCCTCCTCATCCTCCACACCCGCGCCGAGGAGGGCGACTTCCTCCGCCGTGTCGGCCAGACCTTTCTCGAAGACAGCCAGCTCCTCATCGACGACCTCCTGAACCCCACAAACTCCGCCGAAGACGACAGTCAGGACGCCAATTTGCTGGGGCGTCTGCTCTAAACCCGCCGCCAGCGCGCACGGTTCATCGTTCGCCCTAGGCTGAGCCAGTACTGCTCGAAGTCTGTCGTCGGGTAAAAGAAAGCATCCTCCGGCCAGTCTAGTCGCTTAAACTCCGCCCGTGCTCCCAGGCTGGCCTGGGCATCTTCGAAATACACTGCGTCGTCGGTCTTTAGGAGGAACTCGCCGCCCGGCTTTAGCACTCGGGCGAGGCCGTTGAGAAACTCGTCCTGGTTCACCAGCCGGCGCGCCACATGCTTCTTCTTCGGCCATGGGTCTGGACAGAGAAGATGCAGGCGAGAAACACTCGCCGTAGGCAGCAGCCAGCCCATGCTGTAGCCACTTTCCAGACGCAGGATCTTCCCATTTGTCAGTCCGGCCTTCCCCAGCTTCTTCAGCGTCTTTTCCACGCGTCCGAGCATCCTTTCCAGGCCTAGAAAATCCCGCTCCGGGTAGTGCTCCGCCATCCCGAGAAAGAAGGACCCGTCACCACTGCCCAGTTCCACCTCCAGCGGGCGGGTGGCATCAGGAAAGATCTCCTCGCGGCGTAGCTCACGGAAGTAATCGGGCGGGATGAACAAGGACATCGGGGCCGCTTCTTTAGTCAGAAATCCCCACATGCCAAAACGAAGTGTGCCGACTTTGTTCTGAAATCAGGCTGCAAAAACCGTGACATTCGCTCCACGACTTCGTATTTCATCACCCACCTTCCTATGAATCGCCGATCCTTCATCACCACCGCCAGCACCGCTGTCGCCGCCACCTTCATCAGCTCCACCAGCCAGGCCGCTATCGGCCTCACTCAGGATGCCTTACCCTATGCGCCTGAGGCCCTGGAGCCGCACATCGACGCCGTCACTATGGGCATCCACCACGGCAAACACCACGCCGCTTACGTGAAGAACCTCGGCGATGCCCTCAAAGCCGCCAGCCTCACCCAGACCGACGCCGTCGCCCTCGTCTCCGATCTCTCCACCGTCCCCGAAGCCCAGCGCACCCTCATCCGCAATAACGGCGGCGGTCATGTGAACCACACCTGGTTCTGGAAATGGATGGCCCCTACCGGCAGCGGCCCGAAAGGCCCCGAAGGCAAACTCGGCGAAGCCATCCAGAGCACCTTCACCAGTATCGACGACTTCAAGAAGCTCTTCGGCGAAGCCGGCACCAAGCGCTTCGGCTCCGGCTGGGCCTGGCTCATCGTCAAGCCCGACGGCAAACTCGCCGTCACCTCCACCCCGAATCAGGACAATCCCCTCATGAAGGGCATCGTCGCCGATACCGACCTCGGCACCCCCATTCTCGGTCTCGATGTCTGGGAGCACGCCTATTATCTGAAGTACCAAAACAAGCGTCCCGACTACATCGCCGCCTGGTGGAACGTCGTAAACTGGGCTGAAGTGGCCAAAGGCTACGAAGCGGCGAAAGCCTGATCCCATCTTAGTGACAGAGTGCTCAGTTCACAGTGTTCAGTTCCAAAACTGAGCACTGTCCACTGGGCACTTTTTCTTTTGTCCTCCAGCTTCGTCATTCCTGCCCTCATGCCCGCCCTGATCGAGGTCCAGCTCACCGAACTGGCGCAGCTCTTTAATTCCATGGACCCCTCTCCCTTCCACGAGAGGGACCTTGATCACGATGCCGAGGAATTCATCGTCAGTTGGGCTCAGGAGCACCCGCGTGATGACGACCTTCATCTCGTCATCCATCTCACCAAGCCCCCTGCCGAGGCGGTAAAGGTTCAGGAATCCGTGCAGCACTACTTCGCCTATCGCTCCGAGATTCTCTGGCGTGAGTTTCGCCTGCTCATGAAGGAAGGGCGTCTCACCCTCCTGATCGGGCTCACCTTCATGGCCGCCTGCGAGTTTGCTGCCTTGGTGCTTCTGAAAGGTGAGCCCACCTGGAAAGCCGTCAGTCGTGAAGGTCTCACCATCCTCGGCTGGGTCGCCATGTGGCGTCCGCTCGAAATCTACCTCTACCGCTGGTGGCCCCTGTTTAGCAAACGCCGCCTTTACGAACGGCTTGCCCGCATGAACGTCGAAATCAAAGTCACCAAGTAACGCCAGCTGCCCATGAAACACCTCCTCATCGCCCTCCTTTCCATCCTCCCAGCCTTCACCTTCGCGGCAGACAAAGCCAAGCACGTCGATGCCGAAGGTGCCGCCAAACTCATCGCCGAAGGCAAAGTCACCATCGTCGATGTCCGCACCAAGGAAGAATTCAGCGAAGGCCACCTCAAGGACGCCAAAAACATCGACATCATGGAGCCGAGCTTTGAGGCCGAACTTGCCAAACTGGACAAAACCCAGCCCGTCCTCGTGCATTGCCAGGCCGGAGGCCGCAGTACCCGCGCTCTGCCCACCTTTGAAAAGCTCGGCTTCACCCATATCATCCACCTCGACGGCGGATTCGGCGGCTGGGTCGAGGCAGGGAAAGCGGTGGTCAAGTAACCACCGGGCATCTAGCGCTGAATTCAGCCACCTCGAGCAGGCTTGCGCGCCATGCGCACGCTGACCGACTCTCCTGAAAATCGACTTTCCCTCGTTGCTCGCGTCCGTATCCCTCTCCCACGCACTTTTGACCCCATGCCAACCCCCGCTTTCCACTACCAGCCCCTCCTCGAACTCGGCACCGACGACACCGAATACCGCCTGCTGACCAAGGAACACGTCCGCGTCGAAAAGATCGGCGACAAAGAGCTGCTCGCCGTCGATCCCGAGGCGCTCACGCTGCTGGCGAACCAGGCCTTCCACGACATCAATTTCTTCCTGCGCCCGCAGCACCTCAAGCAGGTCGCCGCCATCCTCGACGACCCCGAGGCGAGCGAAAACGACCGCATGGTCGCCCTCACGATGCTGAAAAACGCCGACGTGGCCTCCGCAGGTCTGCTACCGTTTTGTCAGGACACCGGCACCGCCATCATCATGGGCAAAAAAGGCCAGCAAGTCTGGACCGGCGGTGGCGACGAGGCCGCGCTGTCGAAGGGCGTCTATCTCGCCTACACGGAGAACAACCTGCGCTACTCGCAAAACGCCGCGCTGAACATGTTCGACGAAAAGAACACCGGCACCAACCTGCCCGCCCAGCTCGATTTGTATGCCACCGATGGCGACGCCTATAAATTCCTCTTCATCGCCAAAGGCGGCGGCTCGGCGAACAAAGCCTTCCTCTACCAAGAGACCCGCGCCGTGCTCAATCCGAAGAGCATCGTGAAGTTCCTCAGCGATAAAATGACCTCGCTCGGCACCGCCGCGTGCCCGCCGTATCACCTCACCTTCGTTATCGGCGGCACCTCGGCCGAATCGACGATGAAACACGTCAAACTCGCCTCCACGAAGTATTACGACGGCCTCCCCACCACCGGCAACGAACACGGCCGCGCCTTCCGCGATGTCGAACTCGAAGCGCAAATGCTCCAGGCCGCCCGCGAGTGCGGCATCGGCGCCCAATTTGGCGGGAAATACTTCGCGCTCGATGTGCGCGTCATCCGCCTGCCGCGTCACGGCGCGTCACTGCCCATTGGCATCGGCGTCTCCTGCTCAGCCGACCGCCAGGCGAAGGGCAAGATCACGCGTGACGGCGTCTTCATCGAGAAGCTCGAAACGAACCCGCTGCAATACATCCCCGAGGAGCTGCGCCACCGCAAAGACACCAACGCCGTGCGCATCGACACGAACCGCCCCATCGCCGAGATCCGCGCCGAACTCAGCAAGTATCCCACCACCACGCGCCTCCTCATCAACGGCCCCATCATCGTCGCCCGCGACATCGCGCACGCGAAGCTCAAAGAGATGCTCGATGCCGGCAAGCCGCTGCCCGATTACTTCAAGAACCACCCCGTCTATTACGCCGGTCCCGCCAAAACGCCCGTCGGCATGCCCAGCGGCAGCTTCGGCCCTACCACGGCGGGCCGCATGGACAGCTACGTCGATCTCTTCCAAAGCCACGGCGGCAGCATGATCATGATCGCCAAAGGCAATCGCGGCCAGCAAGTCACCGACGCCTGCAAAAAGCACGGCGGCTTCTACCTCGGCAGCATCGGCGGCCCCGCCGCCATCCTCGCCAAAGAAAACATCAAGAAGGTCGAAGTCGTCGAGTTCCCCGAACTCGGCATGGAAGCCATCTGGAAGATCGAGGTGGAGGACTTCCCGGCGTTCATCTTGATTGATGACAAGGGGAATGACTTCTTCCAAACTGTCGGGCCTGGGTGCTCGGTGAAGCATTGATGGCTCAGAGTCATTTCAATGGTCTGTTATACACGCCAACATTCATATCTTCCGAAGCCGTAACCTGAATAGCTAGCAATCTTGACGGTGATGGGATCGCCGCAGCGTTTTTTGACCAAAGGGTCTTTATTCTGTGGATATAACGACAGCTCGCCTTTCTGACCTTGAGGGAATTCAATAAACAGTGTACCACAATCTTTGTCATCATTAATCCAAAGCTTCGTCACTTCGCCTTCGTGGATAGAGCCTTCCTCAAAGACGTCCTGCTCAGAAGAGTGATATGGATTTGGTTGACCACAATGTGGACACTCTTCCGCCTCACTGCTGATAGGTTTTGCTTTGCAGCAAAAGCAAATTCCGATTTTTGCCATCATGGTATTTTGATCACGAGGGTAACGGTGGGCCATTGAAGGTCAATTTATTTGGCCCCGAGCCGGAGGCTCGAAAGAGATTAGCCGGTGGTGAAGGTCGCGGAGCGACCGGGAACCACCGGAACCGAACCGCCCCAGACGGCCAGCGCCCCGGCAGGGGCGCGAGAAGCGTGTGAATGCCCTCGGCGATGTTTCCCGCAGACCCCGCGTGCCCTTCTCGCGCCCTTCCAGGGCGCGGCTCATGTTTCGTGGGCGTTGTCCGGTGGTTTCACCACCGGCTAATTTCTGGCGTGCCTCCGGCACGGGCGATTTGGTGGTTGCGCGGTCATTGCCCATCTGTGAAACCCTCCCGCATGGCTTCGAGGCATCTCTCGTTGCATTACCATCTCGTGTTCAGCACGAAAAACCGGGAACCCTAGCTCTCGCCGACGCATCGGCAACGCGTTCACGAATACATCGGCGGCATCATCCGAAACATGGACGGCGTGGCGCATGCAGTGGGTGGCACGGGCGATCACCTCCACATCGCCGCCGGTCTGCGGGCGACGCTTTGTCTCGCGGATGTGATGCGAGAGGTGAAGAGCGAATCCTCACGCTGGATTCACGAGGAACTGCGACTCGCAGGCTTTGCGTGGCAGGAGGGCTATGGGCCTTTACCTTCGCCGCGCCCGATCTGGAGGCGGTGCGGGCCTACGTTTTGAACCAGGAGGAGCATCACCGCGTGAAGGCCTTCCAGGAAGAATACATGGCGATGCTGAAACGCGGCATGGTGGCGTATGAGGAGAGGTTTTTGTGGTAGGCGGAGCCATAAGCCAAGATAAAATTGGCTAAATGACAATTTGATCTTGTTTTATTGCCAAGATAAAATTGGCTAATGAAGCCTCTAGATCGCTCTATCCTTGAAAAGGCCCTCCAAGCAGTCTCCGCAGTTCTCGCTCACGACGAGGCGGAACCGGAGACAGTGGTGATCTGCGGTGGCGCGGCTTTGTTGAGCCTGGGGTTCATCGCCCGGCGGACGAAGGACGTGGATGTATTGGCGGGTGTGAATCCGGTGGACGGACTGGTCGATCCCCGGCCTTTTTCACCGGCTTTGAAGCGGGCGGTGGAGGAGGTGGCGAAGGCGCTGGGACTGCCGCCGAACTGGTTCAATGCGGGACCAGCGGATCAAGTGATTGCGGGGCTGCCAGAGGGCTTTCTCTCCCGCCTTCAACGACGTGGCTATGGCAGCCACCTGACAGTCTTTTTGCCTGACCGCTATGATTTGATCCATCTGAAGCTCTTCGCCGGAGTGGACCAGGGGCCGGGCCGACACTGGTCGGACCTGAAAGCCATGAACCCAACCAAGATCGAGATGCTGGCCGCCGCCCGCTGGGTGCTGGGACAGGACGCCGGAGATGTCTTCCCCGGCGTGGTGCGTGACGCTCTCAAATTCCACGACTATGCCGACATCGCCGACCAACTTTAAAGAGGAACTGCAAGCTGCGGTCATCGACCTGCTCTGGAGGCAGTGGACCTGCCTCGGGGCTGGACTGGAGGGTCGCGCCGCACCCGACGCGCACATCATTGATCCCGAGGCTCTTCTGCTAGCGACGACGACCTTCGGGCGGCACGATCAGCGCCTTTTTGATGAGGCGCTGGCCTGGCTGGTCCGCTTTGGTTCGCTGATCAATGTCCAGCGGCTGAAGAATCTGCATCAAGGAGGCAAATTGGGTGATCCCCGTGTGCTCGGAGCCGTGGCCGAGTATGTGAAAAACCATGGGAAGCTGCCCAAATGGGGCGTGCTAGCCCAGACAGGTGATTCGAGCGTGAGCCAGGAACCTTTTTTTCTCTCGTCAAAGGACGCCCGAGCGACCCATCGTGGAGAAAGTGATCCCGATTTTCTGGCTCATGGCTGGCTGCGCCCTGCACCACGGAACAAGCCCCTTGCCATGCCGCCGTCGCCGGAACGCCTGGCCAATGTGCTGCTGAATTTACGGGCTTTGATCGGTGTGTCCTCACGCTGCGAGATCATCTTGTGCCTGCTCACACGGCCCTCGGCCCGTGCCGCCGAACTGGCGCGGCTGACCGGCTATTCGCCGCAGTCTATTCAAACGACCTTGGGTGAAATGATCCTCTCCGGCAAGGTTTGCTCGGATGAACCGCACCCTGAACCAGGTCGGGGTGTGCGCGGTATGTCGCGGCGCTTTTACATGAAGACAGCAGACTTGCGTTTTCTATGGCCGGCTGAATACGCGCCACGTTGGCTGCCATGGGCGGCGCTTTTTGCACTGTCACAAGGTCTGCATGAAGCTTTGGAGAGCATCCAGGATGAAACCATGCTTTCAATCCAGGTGCGCAGGATGATGGAGGAACATCTGCCTGATTTAACCGAAAGCCTGGGTTCCAAGTTGTTTGGCTACAACCCCGGCATGACCGGCCAGCTCCTTCTGTCCAGCCTGGCAATCGACCTGCCGCGAATGCTGGGCGAGTTGTAGCGGAGCGGTCTTTTGTAGTAGCAGAGGCTCCACAAAGATCCTCGCTACCCCATTGACCGCGAGCGGTGCCTCATGGCATAACGGGCGGGTGAACTCACGCCTTTTTCCCCTTCTACTCCTGCTCGCGGGCTGCGGTCGCTCTGCCGAGGTCGATCCGGTTGGGGCAGTTCTGATCCGCGCGGCTTCACCTGCGATTCAGGCTTTTCATCGCGAGGCGGCCAAAAGCGGGGCCGTCCTGCGGGTGGTGTATTTTCATCCGGCGGATCGTGATCCACTGCCAGGCTATGCTGAACGGCTGGACCGGGTCATGGCCGATGTTAGCGACTTTTACCGCGATGGACTGCTGCTCTTCGGCCATGAATGCGATGGCATCCCCTACGAGAAAAAGGACGGGCACCTGCTTCTCCATGTCGTGCGTGGCAAAAAGCCCGCCAGCGGCTACAGCTATGCGAGTGGAGATGAGATCGAACGCGAGATCCACCAGGCGCTCGGGTTCTCCCGAAAGTATGTCCTCGCCATTCATGCGCTCTGCCATCGTGAAGAAGATGGTCGCTATGTTTTCAATTCCCCTTACTACGGCAACGCGGGCCCTGGCCGCGGCTTCTGCCATGCTACTGACTGCGAACTGCTCGATCCGCGACTGCTCGGTGACGCGTCGCCTATGGTCATCGGAGAGCATAACGACCCGCACTGGGAAATGACCGTGGGGAAGTTCAACACCAAATACATCGGCGGCATCGCGCATGAACTCGGCCACGCGCTCGGTCTCCATCATGAGAAGGGCTGCATCGATGAGCCTTCCGCGACCGCTTCACTGATGAGCAACGGCAATCTCCACTACCGCGAGCACCTGAACGGCGGCACACACACGTCCTACCTGTCACGCACCGCCGCGCTCTCACTTCTTTCGCATCCGCTGCTCACAGGCACGGACCGCGAGCGATGGAGCGATCCGCAGGCGGAGTTCGTGGACTTGAAGCTCGAAGCGGATGGCTCAGTCTTGCGAGTGCGTGGGCAGGTTAAGACCGGCATTCCCGCCTATGCCGTCGTCGCCTATGCGTGGACGATGCAGGGCGATGAGCACTTTGCCCGTCCCTATCCCGTCGTGCTCAGCGAGGAGGGCCGTTTTGATATTGAGGTGTCCGATTTGATGAAGACACACGCCTACGCGCTGCGGCTGGTGAGCTTTCACGTCAATGGCGCACGCCAGATCATCAATCGCGACTTCGGCCACGATGCGAGCGGCCATCCTTCGGCACCCTGGGTGGTGCGTGAAGCCGAGCGTGCCGTGCTCCAGCAGCAGCCCGATGCCAAATCGCTGCTGACGGACGAAGCCATCGCCCGGGCTTCAGCAGGCGATCAGCGCCTGCTCCGCATCCTGCGTGAGGTGCTCGATCCACCTCCCCTCATCGACCTCGCCACCACGGACCAGAACAGCGCCTATCTCTCCGATGCCGAGTGGCAAAGCGCCAGCGTCGGCTGGGGCAAACCCGCACGAAATCACTACTGGTTTGATGACCAAATTCGAAAGCAGGTCTTTCTCCAAATTGGCGGCCACATTCATTCCAAGGGACTCTATGCACACTCGACCTCACGCTATGTTTTCGATCTCGCTGGGCGTTGGAAGCAGTTCGAGGTGAAAATCGGCCTCCATGACAAAGCACACACGCAGGGCACTGCCGTCTTCCGCGTGCTCGGCGATGGCCGTGAGCTGTATCGCTCCCGCGTGCTGCACGCCAACAGCCACGACAAGCCCGTCATCGATGTCATAGGCGTGCGCACGCTGGAACTCCTCTGCGAAGGCGCCGAGGGTCACAACCACAACTCGTGGGCCATCTGGGCTGATCCTCAGCTCAAGCGCTGAAGCCAGTTCGCGAAGCTGTCATGGATCGGAAGTTCCACTCGGGCAATCTCGTCTTCCGCGCTTTCCACATGACGATTCTCAGGCACCACTCATCCACAGAGAAAGCTGGTTGCTCACATTGTATTCACAATCGTTCGACGCCCTACTCAGCCGCCCATGGCCGAGTCTGCTTCCAATCTCCTTTCTGCCGCCGCTGCTCCAGGCGAGCTTCCGGCGCGCGATGATGCCAAACCGCCACAGGCGAATCCCTTTGGCCGGAAGAAGGGCGAACCCACCGCCGAGGAATTGCTGGCGAACATCAATCGCGCCCTGCCTTTCTCCGATGAAGCCGAGAAGGGCGTGCTCTCCAGCCTGCTCCAGGACCCAAACGAGCGTCTCGGCGAAAGCCGCATCACCCTCGCTGCGGCGGCTTTTTATCACGAGGCCAACCGCACCATTTACGAAAAGCTGCTCGAGTTTCACGACAAGAACCTGCCCATCGACCCGGTGATGGTCACGAACGTCCTGCGGGATCAAAACCTGCTCGACAAGGTCGGCGGACCCGCCGCGATCACGGAGCTGTTTACCTTCGTGCCCAGCCCGGCGCACTACCAGCACTACAAGAAGATCGTCCTCGACAAATTCATGCTCCGTCAGGTCATCCACGCCTGCTCGAAGAACATCCATGAGGCCTACGAGTTCGGCAAAGAGCAGATGGATGGCGATGTCGGCACGCTGATGGACATCGCCGAGCAGCGCATGCTGGCCGTGCGTGAATCGAGCGGCAAAGAGGACAACATGAAGTCCCTGTCCTCCCACGTCGCGGAGGCCATCGACAGCATCCAATACATGCTGGAGCATCCGGGACAGCTTCGTGGACTTTCCACCGGTTACAGCGTTTTGGACAAGCTCAGCTCCGGCCTGCAAGGCTCAGAAATGTTCGTCATCGCCGCCCGTCCGTCGATGGGTAAGACCTCCCTCGCCATGAACCTCGTCGAGCACGTCTCCGTGGATTGCGGCCATGCCACGGCGGTCTTCAGCCTGGAAATGAGCGCCACGATGCTCGTGCGTCGTCTTCTCGTCTCCCGAGCCCAGCTTTCCATGCAGGATCTCTCCCGCGGTCTGCTTTCCCGAGCCCAGCAGGAGGCTCTGGCCAAGGCCACACGCGAGCTGCAAAAGGCCCAGATCTTCATCGATGACACCCCGGGTCTCGATGTGATGGAGATGCGTGCCAAAGCCCGACGGCTGAAAAAGCAGCACAACATCCAGATGATCATGATCGACTACCTGCAGCTCGTCACCAGCAGCAGCAAGCGGGCGAAGGACAACCGCCAGATCGAGATCGCCGAGATTTCCGCCGGGATCAAAGGCATCGCCAAAGAGCTCAACATCCCCATCATCGTTCTGGCCCAGCTCAACCGAGCCGTGGAAAGCCGCAAAGGCCAGCGCCCCGTGCTGTCTGACCTGCGTGAGTCCGGCTCCATCGAGCAGGATGCTGACATGGTGGGCCTGCTGACTCGTGAAGACTACGCCGGAGCCAAAATGGAAGTCGGCGATGAGGAAACCGAGGCCAAAAAGAAAGGTCAGGCCGTGCTCATCCTCGCCAAAAACCGAAACGGCCCCACTGACGACGTGCCTCTGCGCTTCATCGACTACGCCATGCGCTTCGTGGAGCGCACGGCGGACGAAGAGCCGGATTCACCTTAGTGGCCGAAGTCGCCTCATCGTCCTGTGAAAGCTTCCACACTGCTTGCCGGAGCGTAACGGATGCATTAAGCATCGCTCCCCCTCCATGCGAATCCTCCATCTCACGCCCGGCACCGGCAGTTTCCACTGCGGAAGTTGTCTCCGGGATCATGCCTTGATCCGTGCCCTGCGCTCCCGGGGGCATGACGCGATCATGGCTCCCCTCTACCTGCCGCTGGTGACAGACCGGGAGGTGAGCAATCCCGAGATCCCAGTGCAGGTCGGCGGCGTCTCCCTTTACCTTCAGGAAAAAATGCCCTGGCTGCGATATGTGCCGCGCTTCCTGCTCAGTTGGCTGAACAGCCCTGCGTTGCTCCGCTTCGCAGGTGGCTTCATCAGCATGACCAGCCCACGTGACCTCGGGCGCATGACTCTCGGCGCCCTGGCGGGTGAGGACGGAAACCAATGGCCCGAGTGGCGGCGTGCGCTGGATTGGATCAAAAATGAGGTCAAGCCTGATGTCATCTCCCTCTCCAACGGCCTCCTGCTCGGCCTCTGCCCGGTGATCGAGCGAGATCTCGGCATCCCTGTCGTCGCTTCTTTGCAGGGCGAGGACTCCTTTCTGGACACGCTGGTGGAGCCCTATCGTGAGCAGTGCTGGGAGGCCATGCGCCGGAACGCCCAGCACGTGACCCGCTTCGTCGCCGCCAGCCGCTACTACGCCGACAGCATGCGTGATCGGCTCGGCGTCTCTGCGGAAAAGATGACCGTCGTCCACAACGGGCTCGAACTCACCTCCTTTGCCGCCGCGAAGCCGGACCAAAACTGGCCGACCATCGGCTACTTCGCCCGAATGATTCACGGCAAAGGCCTGACCACCCTCGTGGATGCCTACATCGAGCTGCATCGCCGTGGCAGCGTGCCGCGTCTGAAGCTGAAGATCGGTGGTTCCAAGACGGCTGGGGATGAAAAATACCTCGCCGGACTGCGGGCCAAGCTGAAGGCCGCAGGCTGTGAAGGCCGCGTCGAGTGGCACCCGAATGTCAGCTTCACTGACAAGGTTAAGTTCTTCCGCGACCTCACGGTTTTTTCCGTGCCAGCCACTTACGGTGAGGCCTTCGGGCTCTACATCTTGGAGTCCATCGCCAGCGGAGTGCCAGTCGTGCAGCCCCGTCATGCCGCCTTCCCTGAGCTGATCGAGATCACCCAGGGCGGAGTCTTGTGTGAGCCGGATGATGTGAAGTCCCTGGCCGATGCGCTGGAGACTACGCTGCAGGACAGCCTCCTGCGTGAAAAGCTCATCAACCAGGGCATGGCCCGCGTGCGCAGCGAGTTCAGCGCCACCAAGATGGCCGAGTCCTTCGAGGCCGTGCTGCTGGCTGCCAAGCAGGGCTGATTCATCGGTGGAGCTCACACATCATGGCCCGCAAGATCACTCGCGAAGACCTCGGCTGGAATGACTTCTTCGCTGACGCCTTCGAGCCTTATGTGAAGCTCGGCTGGAAGCCCGCCCGCCTCCTTCGTGACAACAAAATCAGCTACGGCTGCCTCGTCTTCGATGAAAAGGACTTCGATGAGCTGGACTGCATCCTCAGCGGTAAAGTTTATCACGATGCCGAAAACGACGCCGACCTGCCCGCCGTTGGCGATTGGGTGGCACTGGAAGTTACCGAAGGCGATGCCGTCATCCGCGCCCGGCTGCCCCGGCAGACCTGTTTTTCCAGAAAAGCTCCTGGAACCAGCAGCGAGGAGCAGGTGCTCGTAGCGAATGTGGATGTCGTCATGGTCGTCACCGAGCCGGGGGCGGACTACAGCCTGCGGCGCATGGAGCGCTACTTCGCCATCATCCAGCGCAGCGGTGCCCAGGCCGTGGTGGTGCTGAATAAGGCCGACCTTTTCACCAAAGTGGAGTGCGCCAAGGCTGCCTCAGAGATTCGCGAGCTGAACCCGTACGCCACCGTACACATCACCAGCGTGCTGGAAGGACAGGGCATGAAGGTGCTGCGCGGCTACCTGAAGAAAGGCGTCACCGTGGCGCTGATCGGCTCCAGCGGCGTGGGCAAGTCGGCCATGATCAATGAGATCCTCGGCGACGAATGGCAGTGGGTGGCTGACGTGAACGAAGTCACCGGCAAAGGTCGCCACACCACCACCGCCCGTGAACTTATCGTCCTGCCCCGTGGTGGTATCCTCGTCGATAATCCCGGCATCAAAGAGGTGCAGATGTGGACGGACGAAACCACGCTCCGTGAGTCCTTTGCCGACATCGAGGAACTCGCCGCCCAGTGCCGCTACCACGACTGCAAGCATGGCAAAGACGCCGGCTGCGCACTCCAGGCCGCCATGGCGGAGGACAAACTCGATCCCGAGCGTCTGGAGGGCTTCCTGCGGCTGGAGGACGAAATCGCCAAGCTCAAAAAGCGCCAGAGAAAGCGCCAGATGACCGTCGAGCGCATCCACAAACGGGATCACAAGATCAAGGCCAGGAACCGCGAGGACCGCTTGGATATCGAGCGCGACCTCAAGCCCAGGGCGTGATCAGGCATCGGATGCAGTCACTTGCGCATGCAATATGCGCGGCGCGGTGCGGGTATAGACTCCCCATCTATGAAATGGCCCACCCTCGCCCTCTTTGTCTCGCTCGCCTCGGCTGCCGATCTGCCGCCGGATAAAGGCAATGTGATCCCCGAGATCGCGAAGCGCCCCGTGGTTATCACCGGCAAGGCATCCAAGGAACTGCCCAGGCATGATCTGCCGCCCGGATACAAGCTGGAAGTCGTGGCGGCCGCTCCCCTGGTCACGCATCCCATCATGGGTTGCCTGGATGACCGTGGGCGGCTTTTCGTCGGCGATGCCACCGGCGTGAACTGGAACAAGAAGCAGCTCGAGGAGAATCCTCCGAATCGCGTCCTCATGCTCGAAGATACCGACAAGGACGGAGCTTTCGACAAAAGCACCGTCTTTGCCGACAAAATGACCTTCCCGCAGGGGGCCTGCTGGCTCAATGGAAGCCTCTACGTCGGCTCGCCGCCATCGCTTTGGAAGCTCACCGACACCGACAACGACGGCGTGGCCGACAAACGCGAAAAGATCGTCACCGGCTTCGACTACACCGGCAATGCCGCTGACATCCATGGCCCGTTTTTGAACCCGCAAAACGGTCGCCTCTACTGGTGCCACGGCCGCAAAGGTCATGACGTGAAGCAGAAGGACGGCACGCCCGTCGATGCTTCGCTCGCCTGCGGCATCTGGAGCTGCAAGCCAGATGGCAGCGATGTCGCCTGGCACTCGCTCGGCTGCGGCGACAACCCCGTCGAAGTCGATTTCACCCGCAGTGGCGACATCATCGGAGTGCAAAACCTCTACTACACCCAGCCGCGTGGCGACACCATCATCCACTGGCTCTACGGCGGCGTTTACGAGCGAGCCGACCAGCTCAAAGCCATCGCCCATCTCCCGCGCACGCTCGAAACCATGCCCGTCATGTACAACTTCGGCCACGTCGCCGTGAGCGGCAGTTGCTTCTGGCGCAGCTACATTGATGTGGGCACTCCTGCCCGCAAAGACGCGCCAGAGAACTTCCTCGTCACCCACTTCAACACCCAGCGCCTCGTGCGCATGGAACTCACCCCCAGCGGCAGCACCTACAAGGCGGTCGAAAACGAGTTCCTCAAATTCCACGACAGCCCCGACATCCACCTCACCGATGTGCTGGAAGACCCGCGTGACGGTTCCCTCCTCCTCATCGACACCGGCGGCTGGTTCCGCATCGGCTGCCCGAGCTCACTCATGGCGAAATCCGATCTGCTCGGCGCGGTGTATCGCATCCGGCCGGAGAAGCCCGCGCCATTGGCCCTGAGTAAACCTGCCTTGTCTGGCAAGTCGGACCTGAAAACCCAGATCGCCCAGCTCAAATCAAAGGACCCACACGCCCGTCGTCACGCACTGGAGTGGGTGGTGCAGGAACTGCCGGATAACTGGACTCAGGACAAGAAGCTGAGCGCCCAGGTAGAGCAGCTCGGTGCGGCCATGCGCGAGATGATGCGCGAACCGCTGGATCCCGTGCTTGAGCACTCCCTGCTCTGCGCCGCCCAGACGCTAAACCTGCTGGCGGTGACGTTGGCAGATCTGAAGGCGGAGACCCACCCCACTGCACTGCGCCGGATGCTGGCCAGCTTCGTCCCGGATGATGCCTCGAGCATGAATCAAAGCCAAGTCATCGCCGCCCAGCATCTAGATTCCAAGGATAAGGAGCTGGCGCATGTGGCACTGAAGCTCGCCATCGAGAATACAGAAATGGATGAAGGCACCCGTCCGAAGCTGGAACAGTGGCTAAACGGGAAAAGCCTCTCTTCATCCAGAATCAAGGCGCTGGAGGGCTACTGTGCGGCCTTGATCGCCCAGCCAAAGGTGCAGAACTTGATTACCCGAATGCTCAGCCACACGTCCCCTGAGGTGAAGATGGCTGCAGTCCGCGTTTTGGCAGGACAAAGTGCCGCCGTCACAAATGAGGCGTGGTTTGCCAGTCTGGATTCGAGTCTCGCCGAAGCACCGACTCCACTGCTGCTGGATGCCATCAAGAAGCTCAAGACAGCCCACTTTGATACAGCGCTCCAGGGAATCGCGAGTGAGACAAAGCGTCCCCTGGCGGTCCGGTTGAAAGCGTTGGACGCAGCGGAGAGCGTGAAGCTCACCGGCGAAACCTTTGACTTGGTCATCGGCGTGCTCAGAGATTCGGCGTCCTCTTCCGCTGCAAAGATTCAGGCCGCAGGAATGCTCGCCGTGGCCCCCATGACAAAGGAGCAGATGCCGCAGATCGCCCCGCTGCTGGCCACTGTAGGACCGGTGGAACTGAAGACGCTGCTGCCGCTCATCAAACGACATAAAGAGGTCGAAATCGTGCGCGAACTCGCCCGGCAGATCGCCAAAAATCCAGCCATCGCCAGCCAGCAGGAAAGTCACTACCGCACCCTGCTCGCAGACCTGCCGACGGACATCTTTGAGACCATCATCCTGCCCGCCTACACAGCTGCCGTGGCAGCCACAGAGGCAAAGAAGCGCCAGCTCGGCCCCATGGCGGAAAAGGTCATCGCCAGCGGTGATGCCGCACGAGGCGCCGCCCACTTCGCCGCAGGAAAGGGGACCTGTATCGCCTGCCACAAGATCGGCGAAGTCGGCCGCCCCATCGGACCTGATCTCTCGAAGATCGGGGCCATCCGCACCGAGCGTGATCTGCTGGAGAGCATCCTTTTCCCCTCACATACACTAGCCCGCGACTACGAAGCGCACGTCATCGAGACCATTGATGGCCAGCAGACTCTGGGTGTGATCAAGTCCCATACTGCCGAAGGCCTGCTCGTGATCGACATCGCCGGCCAGGAGAAGAACGTCCCTCATCAAACGATCACTGGTGACACCACCCTGACGACGAGTCTGATGCCTGCGGGGCTCGACCAAACGCTGCCGGAGACTGAGCTTCTCGATCTAGTGGCCTGGCTGCGCAGCCTGAAGTAGCTGCGTGAGTTACACAAACAGCCCGTCCAGCGTGCCGGTGCTCACGTTGTTAAAGCTCGTCGTCTCCACGCCGAACTGCTGCGCCATCGTGAGGTGCAGGTTCGCCAGAGGCGTGCCTTTGGCGAAGACGGCGTGCTGACCGGTCTTCACGCGACCCTGTCCTTTGCCGAGCAACACGAGCGGCAGATCTTCTTTGATGTGGCCGTTGCCGTCCTTCATCTCGCTGCCGTAAAGCACGAGGCTGTTGTCGAGCAGCGAGCCACTGCCCTCGTCGATGCCGCGCATTTTGGAGACGAGGTAATGCACCTGCTGCGCATACCAGCGGCTTACGGTCGTGTACTCGGCCACTAGCGCCTCTTGGTTCTTGTGATGGCTCATGCCGTGGTGGTCGTTTTTGACGCCGTCGAGGAAGGTGAAATTCTGCCGCGAGAAGCCGTGGGCGCTCATGAAGGTGGCCACACGGGTCGTGTCCGTCTGCAAGGCGAGCACCATCAAGTCGAGCATGAGCTTCATGTGCTCGTCCTTGCTCATCGGGATGCCCGCAGGCGGCCGTTTCAGGTCCGGCGGAGTCAACGGCGACCACTCGGGCGCAGGCGGATTCATCGTGCGCTCGATTTGCTGCTCCACACCTCGCACGCCTTCGAGATACTCGTCGATCTTCTCCTTGTCGCGACCGCTGGCGATCTTTTGCAGTGCCTTCGCATCCTCCAAAACGAGATCCACCACGCTGCGGCGATTCTCCGCCGCCCGCCGAGCCTCTGGCGACGACGGATCGCGAAACAGCCGGTCAAACGCCGCCCGCGGACTGATCTCAGGCGAGATGCGCTGCGTGGCACTGCTCCACGAAATGGTATTCGCCAGCGCGATCGGATCATCACCCGCCATGCCCTGCCGCGGCGGCTCCGTGCCGAGCTCGATGCTCGCAAACCTCGTTCCCTTCCCAATCTGCCGCGCGATCACCTGATCGACCGAAATGCCATTCACGCCATTCTCGATGGCCGTGCCCGTCAAAAACGCCCCCGTGAGCTTCACGTGCCCTTTGCCCACGCTGTCGATCCCGCTCAGCACGACCATGTCATCGCGAAAATCCGCCAGCGGCTCCAAAATCGGCGACAGCGCAAAATCGCGCCCCGTTCCCGTCACATCCCAAGCCTTCGGAAACACGCCGTTTGGCTGGAAAAACGTCACAAACCTCCGTGGTGGCAGCTTTTGAGCCGCTCGCGCCCTCGGCGTCATAATCTCGAGCCATGGCAAAGCCAGCGTGGCTCCGATTCCACGAAGAAGAGTGCGGCGTTCAATACGAGGGGACATGCGCGTGGGGTAACGAGGTCTTGATAAGGCAGCTTGCAGGTCAATTTGCGTCCCCCTGCGTCCGAAACGCTTCGCTGAGCACGATGGACTCGATGAGCACATCCGCGCGGTGGTCATTCTTCTTCAGATCGGCGAGCAACTGGCGGATCAAGCCTTCGTCCTGTGGCTTCAAGGCACGACCAAGGGCAAACGCCGTGAGACGCTGAGTGACGTTGCGGATGAACTCGTCGCTGTAGTGCTTTTGGATGGCGTTTCGGAGTTCTGCGGGGCCGTTAATCTCGATGCCGCCGGGCAGGGTGCCGCTGGCATCGACGGGTTTGCCGGCCTCGTTATCGCGGAAGCGGCCGATGGCATCAAAGTTCTCCAAACCGAAGCCGATGGGATCAATCTTGTCGTGACAGCTAGCGCAGCTCTCGTTGCGACGATGCGCTGCGAGTTCTTCGCGCAGCGTTTTGCCGCGGTCACCAGCCTTGTCGTCGAGCTGGCCGGCATCGGCGGGCGGTTCGGCGAGTTTGCGACCGAGAAGCGTTTCCAGCACCCATTTGCCACGAATCACCGGGCTCGTGCGGTTGGGAGTGGACGAGGCGGTGAGCACGGCGGCCATGCCGAGGAGGCCGGCGCGTTTGTCGTCGGTGAATTTCACGGGCTGCATGGCCTCGCCACTCACATCGAGACCGTAGAGCGTGGCGAGTGCGTCATTCGCGAAGGTTTCGCGGGCATCGAGCAAGCGCGTGAGGCTGACGCCGATGCGGAGGAGGTTTTCAAAGACGAGCACGGGCTCGAGCTTCATCGCCTCAGCGAGCGCGGGTGTGAAGTCGCGAAACTTCCGCGCGTCCGGCACATGTTCGGTGCCGAGCCCGGCAAATCCGAGCCACTGGCCCAAAAAGGTGCTCGTGAAGGCCCGCGAGCGCGGATTGGCAATCATGCGCTTCACCTGCGCACGCAGCGTGGTGTCATCGCGCAGCTTTCCGGCATCGGCGAGAGCACGAAGTTCGTCGTCCGGCAGGCACATCCAGAGGAAATAGCTCAAACGGCTGGCGAGTTGATGGTCATCGAGCTTCCCGGCGCGGAGTTCATCGCGAAACAAAAAGCTCGGCGAGGTCAACGCGGCGGCGAAAGCGAGCTTGAGAGCCTGCTCGGGCGTTTCACCGCGCTTTTGGGCCGCTTCATAGAGCGTGAGATGTTTTTCGAGTTCACCAGTTCGCAACGGGCGACGGAATGCTTTGGGTAAAAAGGCACTCAAAGCGGCTTTGGCATCGCTTTGGAAGATTTCGCGAGGTTTCGAGCCTGCGGGCGAAATCGGGCCTTCGATGCGAATCCAGTCCACGCCCGGCGCACCGACCTGAATTGGCTTGGCAACCTTTTGCGCTGCTGCGCTGCCGATGAGTGAGGCGGGATCAAATTGCAGATCGAGCACCTCAAGCGAATCGCTGACCACTTGGCGATTGCTGGTTAGCTTCTCGACGTTCGCGGATTCGATCAAGCGGTCCACTTCGGCCACGGGGAGCTTCATCGCCTTTGCGAGCAGATGCTTCACGGCCGCCATGGCTTCCGTGCGTTCGGGAAGAAGGTTGTAGAAGCTGCGCAGGTCGCTCGGATTGCCCTCGGGCGTCACCGCGCGCAGATACTCGATGCGCATCTGCATGTTTTGAAAATGGCGGTTGAGGTTGTCGGTCAGTTTTTTGACCTCATCCGACGCATCCGCCGGTGCGGGCAGCTTCGGCGCGTTTTTCGCGGCAGTATCCTTCACCAGCGGCGCGGCCTTCTTTTGATCAAAGACTCGGTAGCCTCCCTTCGGTGCTGCTTTCTTCGCTTTGCGCACGGGAACGGGCGTCGGCGCACGCAGGCCGGTGTTGTCGATGTTCCAGGTCATCTGATGCGATCCTGCACGCAGCAGCAGTTCGATCGTTTCCTCCTTGGGTGTGTTGTCGAGGCACTTCAAAAGCGCCCGAGGCTCGTTGTCGATGCGCAAACGCATGCCTGCATCGCCACCACGGCCGACGTGCTTCACGGTGAAGCGATACCAGCCATCCGCGGGCACGATGACCTCGTCATAAAGCGTGCGCTGCCCGGCTCCGGCGAGTGAGTAACCGACTCCTCCGCCGGGCAGGTCCTCCGGTTTCGAGCCGCGTTCGGTCATGAGCATCTTTTCGGCCTCGAATTGCTTCGCGTAGGGCTTCTGGCGCAGATTGAGCATGCTTTGCAGTGCGTAATCGGCTGCATCGAAGAGCTGCTCGGCCAACGTGGGCGAGATGAAGAGCGCATCGCGATCATTCGTGAAGCCGGAAAGTCCCGGTCCATCATCGAGCAGCAGCTTTCCCGGCTCGAAGTCGATGCCGAGAAGGTCGTGCAGCGTGTTGTTGTATTCCGTTTTCGTCAGCCGCGGCAGCGTGACGTGCTCGATGCCCTTCTGCTGGCTCCAATCGACCGAGTCGATGCCCTTCTTCAAAAACGCCACGATCTCCCCACGCTCCGCCGCGCTCGGCTGCGGCTTCTTCGGCGGCATTTCCTCTTCCTCGACCTGCTGAAGCATCGTCTGCCACAGTTTGAACTCCTTCACGACATTCTGCGACGAGCCGAAGTGCGTGAGATCGACATCGCCTTTCTGTTTGTCGGCGTTGTGGCAGTCGAGGCAGTATTTTTGCAGCAAGGGGCGGATGTCTGCGAATGCGGGGACATAGAGGACGAAAAAAACAAAGAGGACGTGGCGCATGAATCCCGTGCGATAACGCAGGAAGGAGACTTCATCTTCCCTTTCGTTCGCGCTCCTCGCACAGCATTCGGCGCTGCTGCTGCCGACGAACACCTCGAAGGTGGTTTTGGATTGTTTGCTGGCTTGAAACAACACGATATCGACGTTGAGAGAGTTGCCGCTAAAGCTGAATTATGAAATACATCCTCGCCCTGCTGCTAGCTTCTTTGGTCACTCTGCACGCTGGACCTCTCCCCAATCCTGCCGCTCTGTGGAAGGACTACGACCCCAATCAGGGCGACTTCAAAGAGGAGGTCGTGAAGGTGGAAACGAAAGAAGGCATCTTCAATCGCGACTCTTACATCAGCGCCTATGTGCTCGGTGAGGAGGTTCGTGTTTATTGCCGTTACCGCGTGAAGATGGGGGCCGTGAAGGCTCCGGGCCTGCTGGTGGTGCATGGTTGGATGGGGGCGCCGGAGCCGGACAAGAAGTATGTCGAGGACGGCTGGGCGGTGATGGCGCACGACTATTGCGGGAAGACGGGAAGCCGGCCTCACTTCACGAAGTATCCGGAGAAGTTGCGTCACGGAAACATGGATCGCACGGTGGCTGGACCGGCTCGGGCGAAGGACCTGGATGGAAAGGAAATCACCGATCCGAAGCAGACCTCCGACTATGTGTGGTATGCCATCCAGCGGCGGGTGCTGAGCTATCTCGAGCAGCAGAAGGAAGTGGATCGGACGCGGCTTGGGGCGACGGGCTATTCGTATGGCGGCACGCTGATGTGGAATCTCGCCACCGATCCGCGGGTGAAGGCCGTCGCGGCTTACTTCGGCATCGGTTACAACGATTACTACCGCGACAAGCAGGTCTGGCTTTACAACGTGCCTTACGTCGAGCCGCCGAAGTCGTCGGGCGAGGAGATCATCCTGGCTTCCATCGCGCCTGAGGCCCATGTGCCCTTCATCACGGCGGCGACCTTGTTTTTGAATGGCTCAAACGATCATCACGGCGGGCATGAACGCGGGCTGGAGAGCTTCAAGAAGTTCCCGAAGAACGTGCCGTGGTCGTTTGCGATTCAAGCTCGCGGACATCACGACACCGAGAAGATCGGGCACAACACGAAGTTCTGGTTGGAGAAGCATGTGCTCGGAAAAGACGTGGTCTGGCCGGAGCATTCGAAGTCGGAAATCCGTCTGGATGCCGACGGCGTGCCGGAACTCGTCATCACGCCGGCTTCACCGGATGCCGTGAGCAAAGTGGAGATGTTTTACGCGCTCAAGAACCCGTGCAGCTACGCCCGCTCCTGGCGCGACACACCCGGCGTGCGTCAGGGCCAGCAATGGGTGGCGAAGATGCCCGTGCTCAACGTGGACGACTATGTCTTTGGCTACGCCAACATCACCTACGACACCACGATCGTCCGCTCGACTGACTTCAACGCGGCGATCCCTGCCAAGCTCGGCAAGGCCGTGGCCACCGACAAAACATCGAGCGACCTTTCCGACAGCGGTTACAGCGCCTGGAGTAACATCGCCGAACTCGAAGGCCCGCAAGGCATCAAGGGATTTCGTCCCACGAACAACGGTCGCGGCTCCGGCACCGAGCAGCTTCACGATCCCAAATGGCAGGCCCCGGCCAACTCGCGGCTGAGCTTCAAGTTCTACTGCACAGAGCCGCAAACCGTGATCCTCACCGCCGCCGATCACAACTCGGTCGAGCTCGAGATCACCGCCTCGGACAATTGGCAGGAGATGACCATCGCCTCCGAGCGTCTCATCAACCGCTTTAGCCAGAAGCCGATGTCGAATTGGTCCAGCGTGGGTAAAATCCACTTCCTCCCCAAACAAGGCTCCGACCTCACCAAGGTGATCTTGGCCGATTTCAAATGGGTGCCCTAAGGCTCTCCTCGCGCAGACGTTTCGCCTCAGAGCCGATCCCTGACGAAATCCGATCCATAAAGGCCCTGCTGTCCTCACTCATCCTCACAGCTCTGCCCCCACTCCACGCCGCCGATGTCCCGCTCAGAGCGCCTGCCCCCTTTGTTTACGACGGTAATCCTGGGCGACGGAAGTCGGAACTGCCCGTCGAGCCTGACAAAAATGCCGTTTTTGGCCCCCTTGGAAATTCAACAGACCCAAAAACGCCGTTTTTAGGCCTCCCAGAAATCCAAATACCCAAAAAACGCCGTTTCGTAGCTCACTCAGAAATCCAGCAGGGCTCCAAACGCCGTTTTTGGCGATGTTTGGGGGGCCGACGCTCTTCCTTCAAAGCTGGCGGCACCGGCACCGAAGGGCCCCAAAACCGCGCCGCCCGCAGGTAGGCCGGCCGTCTTTCACCCGTCATCGGTCAAGCCTTCGCCTGACCCGCGATGAATGGACAGCTCATTCTTGCTCCTGCTCTCGCTCTGACTCTCCAGTCATGGCATCAGGATCAGCAAAGTCTGACTCTGCAGGCTCAAGCCAAGTACCTTTGCCCGAAGTGGTTTTCCATCGAAGGCTAGCTTGCCAACGGGATAGCGACTGCCTAGGGTCAGTCCGATTCGTCCACAATTAAGTGTGACTAAACAACGTTAGCCGAACACAGAAATGGCCATTTCCCAAAGATTCCGATTTTTCGCAACGCTATCGATCGGAATCCTGATTGGGGTGGGTTTGACCGCAGCCTGCGTGACCTATTTCAGACCAGACCGTCCAGAGCGGAGACTGATGCTCAACGTCTTTCATCCAGACCCCGCGCAGTGGTTGTTCCCTCCTGATTTCCACATCGACGGAGTCATTACTGATTCGTCGGCACTTCAAACCGTGCGGACACCGGATCGAGTCACGATCCACCGACGCTGCAAAGCAAGTGACCCTGATTCAATAAAGATAAAGGACTTCCATTTTTACTCCCAAGGAACTGAAGTTTCAGGTGATCGACGGACAAGCCTTCTTGACCTCACACGATCCATCAGCGCCTACGGCCCACCGTCGATATGCATGTTTGAGCCAGGTGTGCTGATGCGATGCGAGAGAAACGGATACACCCTCGACCTACTGTTTTGCTTTTCCTGCAATGACGTATTCGCTTTCACCAGGCCGAATGACGAGATGACATTCGGTGCGGGCATTTCAGACCTAGGACGGAGGCTCTTCCTACAGCATTTCGCGCTCGCATTGCCGAAGGCTACTGAGCTACAGAATCTCTACCAAGCATAAAACCAACCAAACAACGGCTAACCGAGGCGTAGTCTGACCTTGTGGCCATCTCTGGGTCGATCCCCAGAACCACCAACCCACCTGCCCCGCACTCACTTCACAGCCTCGTAGCGCCAGGTCCAGTCGCCGAGGTAGTCGGAGGAGCGGGGGGAGGCGTCTTTCTTTTTCTGCGGATTCTCCGCTGCCAGAGCGCCGTCGTCATCTTTGCCATCAGGACCAAAGTGCCACAGGCGGTAGCGGCCATCTGCACTCGGGCGGTAGTGCATCGGCGTGCAGTCAAAGGAGGTGCGGGAGGTGTCGGCGAGGTCTTCGAGCTTCGGCGGGTAACGGCCGTGCTGGAGGAAATGCAGCTCCAGAGCGCAGGCGATGAAGGCCTGGAGCCGCGTGTTCTCAGCCAGGGCGCTGCTCCTTTTCACCTGCCCCATGGCGGGTAGGGCGAGTCTGGCCAGCATGTTGTCGGGTCGGCTCAGAAGGTTCTGGCTCTTCATCCACACTTCCAGCGGTTCAGGCACGACGAGCGCGTTCTTCAGCCCTTGATCGCGATTGATGCGCACGAGGTACTCCCACTCGGCCTGCACAAGGCTGGTTTTCATGTGGGTGAAGAACCCACTGGGGATGCTGAGCATGAGAGCTCTCTCGAAGACTGATGCCCTTGATTGACCATCATTATTAATCACCGTGATGTATTCGGCAGCGCGAGATGGATCACGCTCCAGCAGCTCGCCCAAATACGCACCGGCCGCCATCTCGCCACGCGAGGCCAGGAGCAGGCTGGCGGGGATTTCGAGGCCTTCAAAACCCTGCTGCAAGGTCTGGAGCATCTCGGCCGTGAGCGCCCGCTTTTTCAGCAGCACCCAGGTCAGCTCAGCGGCAATCTGCAACTGGGTGATGCCGACCAGATGACCGATGAGGAAAGGCTCATGCAGGGCACCTTTGGCCAGCCTGAGGATGGCGATGACATCGCTCACAGCGGCGGCGGGATCGCCGGATTCCAGGCAGGCGAGGCCGTGGAGCCACTGGGCGCGAGATAGATCCTGCGCAAGGGTGTAATGGGGCATGGCGAGGGTGAAAAGGTTCTCCGGCAGGTTGGCGGCATCCCAACGCGGCAGGAACTCGACCTGGGAACGAGTACGCGCGGCTTCGGCGAGCTGGGTGAGCAGGGGCAGGTGCTGCTCCAGGGCTTGTCGCAGCGCTTGGGCATCGGCATTCGGCGGAAGCTGGAGCTGCTTTTGCTCGCGCAGGGCGGTGATGATTTTGGCCAGATCGGGCGGCTGTGCCTTCTTCAGCCCCTCGAAGGCGAGTGCCTGACTCACACCTTTATCGCGGAGGAACTGGCAGGCCTTACTGATGGCATCGCGCTTCGCTTGAGCGGCTTTGGCCGCAGGGCTGTCTCCCGGTGCGAGGCGGATGCCATTCAGCGGCTCGATGGCGGCGAAGTTCTGCGCCTCGGCGATGGGTGGTGGCAGGACCTTGATGAAATCGAGCGTTTCGCCTGCGGCCTGGAGTTCAGCATTCAGGCGTAACCAACGGCGCTGCCCCGTCCAGTTCAGCACGACGGCCAGCAGGACCCAGAGGGTGAGCAGGGTGATGAGAGTCCAAAGCAGGCGACGAAACCAGCGGCGGTGAAGGAGTGAGGTCATGGGGCGAGGATGGGTTATTTTAAAGCGAGGAGGGACTGCATGAGCTCGGCACGCTGGAGCATGGCCTCCGCATTCAGAGCTGGCGCAGGTGCCGCTGGGTCTGAGGCTGCTGGCGTGGTGAAATGCAGGACGAGCACGGCGGCCCAGGCGAGTCCCCAACCCACCGCGAGCCAGCGTGGAGGAGCCCGCCGGATCTGGGGCGGAACGCTCTGCAAACGGGAGAGCATCTCCTCACGCCACGCCGGCGGCAGTGGCTGGAGCTGGAGCGATGAGAGTCGGGATTCGAGGTCTGCTTTCATGGCTGGATTTCGTCGTAGAGCGGACGCAGGAGCGTGCGCAGTTTCTCAATGGCGTAGCGGTAACGGCTGGCGGCGGTGTTCAGCGGGATGCCTTGGGATGCCGCGATCTCTTCAAAGGTGAGTCCCTGCCAAAGTTTCAGATGCGCGACACTGCGCTGCTCAGGCGGCAGTTCATCCAAGGCCGCCTGCACCCGCAGCGCGAACTCGGCGGTGTCGGGATCGGCTTCGCTTTGGAAAAGAGGCTGCGGTTCTGAGGCACTGCGCTCTTCCGCGCTGCGGCGACTGTAGTGACGACGGAGCCAATCGAGCGTCATATTGTGCGCCAGCCGCGTCAGCCAGGCCCGCTCACTTTCCACGCTGGGCAGCCCTTGATGCTGAAGCTTCAGGAACAGCTCCTGAAGCAGATCCTTCGCCTCGGCCTCTGATTTCAGAATGCCCACGATGTAATGAAACAAGCCCGCCGCGTGGGCATCGTAGAGTTCAGAGATCTGGCGGGCGGTGAGCATCGTGTCACCAGGAGGACGCAGCACGGCGTGAGATTTGTCTAAAGAATCTTTGGGGCTACTGCTCTCGCTCTGAATCTCCAGCCGCTCATTCAGAATCAGCCGAACCTGTGTTGAGGGGCGAGTCAGACGAAGGGCAGCTTGCTAACGGTGTCGAAAGTGTCTAACCCTCTACCTCAACAGGGAATCCAACTACAGTGATGAAGCGTCTGCTGCTTGAAATCGATCTCCATATAGTCGTCTTGGGGCTGATCGTCTCTGTGCTTTTCGTTGGATTCGTTTCGACCATTACGATTGTACCAGGGACGTTCACTGCCCTTCCAGTGATTATCTACTGTTTGATTCCGTCCCTCGTCTTTCTTGAGCCGATGATCCTGACTGGGACACTTGATCGTCGCAAACGCCGTGCACACGCACTTCGGTACTTCGGAGTGAATACACTCATCGCTGTGACTTATGGAATCGCTTCTGGATTTTTAATTTTCGGCATTCTGCCCCAGAAAGATGCACTGAGAAAAACAACCGTAGAATTGAGGGGCGGTGACATGACTGCTCCACTTCCCCTCACCCAACCTCTCCCCGAATAAGTCGGCAAAGGGTTTCAGCAGTCTCCCGCGGGAGAGGTGCCAAGCATGCGCTCAAAAGCCGACGGGCAGAAATAAAGGCAGGAGAATGAGGCTATTCTTCTGCCTTCATTCTCCTGCCAATAATCACCTGTCTTGGTGAATCAATTGATCCATTAAACCGTGAAAGCCGGCAGCTTCACGATCTTGCCACCCGCCATCGCGGACTCGTGGGCGCAGAGGCCGACGCAGGTCCAGTTGGCGGATTGTTTGGCGTTCGGGAAAGGATCGCGCCCTTCGACGAGGGCCATGGCGAACTCATGCGCAAGGTGCGGATGGCTGCCGCCGTGGCCGCTGCCTTGGACAAAGCTGAGGTGCGTCTTTTTGCCCAGGTCATAGACGCCCTTCGTGGTGAAGTCGCGGATGCTCTTGGGCAGCAGCTTGGCGTAGTCTGGTGACTTCACGAGCTTCGGAATCTTGTGCTCAGGCAGCTTGGCGGTGTGCATGATCAGTGGCTCGTGCTCGATCAGCGGCCATTCGATGGAGGCCTTGTCGCCATACACGTCGATGCTTTCGCGATACTGCCGTGCGGTGTCGAAAAGACTGCGGATGACACGGGCGCTGAGATCGCTGTCCTTGAACTTCACGTGTGCGGTTTCCACGGCGAAGGGGGAGCCATACTGCTTCACCAGCTCAGGGCGGATCGTTCCGGAGCCAAAGCAGCTCACGTATTCTGCCGGTGTGCCTGCGAGCGCGGCCACAGGGCCGACGCAATGGGTGGCATACCACATCGGCGGCAGGCCGGGCCAGTAGTTCGGCCAGCCGTCCATGTCCTGCTGATGGCTGGACTGGAGGAACTGGAGCTTGCCCAGCTTGCCCTTCTGATACTGCTCCTTCATGAAGAGGAACTCGCGGGCATACACCACCGTCTCCATCATCATGTATTTCAGGCCGGTCTTCTTCACGAGGTCGCAGATCTTTTTGCAGTCCTCGATGCTCGTGGCCATTGGGACCGTGCAGGCGACGTGCTTGCCAGCCTTCAGCGCCTCGATCGACATCCAGCCGTGGTCGGGAATCGGCGAGTTGATGTGCACCGCGTCGATGTTCGGGTCCTTCAGCATCTCCTTGAAGTCCGTGTAGCGGACATCCACGCCAAAGGCATCGCCGATGGCCTGCAGCTTCTTCGGATCACGTTGGCAGATGGCGTAGCAGACCGTTTCAGGATGACGCTGCCAGATGGGGATGAACTCCGCCCCGAATCCGAGGCCGACGACGGCGATGTTGAGCTTCTTTTTGGGCATGGTGGTGGTAGGTGAGAGACGCCGTTATAGAGGAACCCCCACCTTTTGCGAAAGACAAAAATTGGGGGAGATCAGACGAGGGGAAGTAAGGCATCCCAGGAAGTACTCAAAGCCCTGCCCGCCATCACCAAAAAGCACCCGCCAAGGCTGTAGCTGGCGAGTCGGTTAACGTCTGAACCTTTTATTCGATGTTCATCGGCAGAGAGAGTCGATCAGGCCAGGGAAATTGGGATACTTGCTCCGTGCCTGCTCGAGAACCCGCCTAGCTCCGATCTGCTCCACTGATGAATTCTCCCGTGCGAAAGCTAGAAACTGCTCATTCACGGCTCCGTCTGAGACTGGGTGTGCGGCCGCTTCGTAAGGGCCGATTGCTGAGGCGAGGAGCCACAAAAAGCTGTCAAAATCTGACGCTACGACGCCCTTCTCGCCTTCGGATCCTAAGAAAACGATTGGCTGCTCAAGAATATGGTTGTCGGGATGCGTGATCCAAAATGCAGCGTATCCACCAGTGCCATCTTGGCCAAAAACACGGAAGCATGATCCGTCAACATTCTCATTACCTGTCCATGCCCGAAACCAACGAGTAGTGTCATCTGCGGATAAAAATTCGGGGTAGGGCTCGAAATCGATTCCATCTTCGTCTGCATAGTCGAAATCGAGCATGTTAAGGCTGGCCAGAAGGGCTGGAAGGGTTTGGTCAGGTGTGGGCATGTTGATTGATTCTTAACCGAACAGTTCAGATCATTAACAGATCGTGAGGTTGAGCAGCAGCTTGGTTGCCAACGATGGGGTCTGAAAAGGACAGGCTCTAGCGCTCATGGGTGTCGGTTTACACTTCCAGGCCGTGGCTGGGCAATCAAAATGTGGATTTGTCCGGCATGGAGGGTCAATCCAGGGGCCGGCTTCTAAAGCCCCCGGCTGCCGCTTCATAAAAAGCGGTGGTCCAGCGCCTACATCTTCCTGGCCTACCTCACTTCACCTTAAGGAACTCCGCCTCAAAATCAGTGCCTCGTTCGAGCCGATGTCGCGGCCACCTTCGCACCTGCTCAGCTTTTGAAGAAGCTCTTCATCTTGAACAAGATCTGCTGGGTGATGCTTTGGACTTCTTTCTCTGCTTCAGCATTGACGATCTGGTCGCGTGCCTGATCGAGCTTCAACTGACGGTGGGCGACGGCACGGGACATGCATTCGGAGATTTCAGGGCGCTCCTGGATGAGCTGGATGACGACAGGCCGACTGATCTCATAAACGACGGCGGTGGTCTGGGCCTGAATGGTGGCGGATCGGCGCTCGCCGGTGAGCAGGGCCATCTCGCCAAAGAAGTCGCCAGGGGATAGCTGGCTGACGGTCTGTTCCTGGCCGCTGCCATTGAGATCGACCCGCACATTGAGCAGTCCTTCGATAAGGATGAAGAGAGACGAGCCTTCGTCATCGCGCCTGAAGAGGATTTCTCCGGGGCTGAGTTGGACGCGGCGCATCTCTGCGGCCACGCGCTGAAGCTCGGCTTCCTCCAGCTTTTCAAAGATGGTGATGTGGGTGAGGAGGGAGACTTTGTCAGCGATGCTGTGGCCTTGGAAGTGCTTGGCTGGCATTGGCTCATGAAAGACCTCGGCCTTGGTATAGGCGGGGGTGATGCCTGCGGTCTGGAGATGCTGAAGGGCGGCGGTCAGGATGAGGTCACGGCTTGTGTTTGGTGATAATGGATGCCAGGGGTGGATCCAGTAGCGGAGGGTGTATTTGACACCTCGTTTGCCAGTGTTGCTGACGAGCACCTTGGGTTTCGTTTCCTTGGAGAAGCCTTCCTGGGCAGATACGGACTCCATGGCTGCGAGGAGGATGCGCCGAGCGCGCTCGACTGGGATGGTGTAATCAATCGTGATGTCCGCCTCGTAACGAGTCATCATGGAGGGCCGGGAGACATTGACGACTTTTTCGAGGCCCAGCATCGAGTTTGGCATGACCACCGTGGTGCCGTCCTCACAGGTCAGTCGAGTACAGCGCCAGCCGATCTCATCGACCTGACCTACTGTGCCCTCGCCACCTGAGCTGGAGGGCAGGATGAGCCAGTCACCGATGGCGAAGTTATTGTCAAAATTCACCGCCAGACCGGTGAAGAGATCAGACAGCAGATTACGCAGAGCAAAGCCGAGCACGACGCCGCCAGCACCGAGCGTGGCGAGAAAAGCCGTGACGGATTGATTGAAGACAAATCCGGAGATGCAGGCTCCTGCAATGATGTAGATGAAGACGGTGCTAAGCTCCTTCAGCACGCCGGGCACAGGGCGCTGCATCGTCTGGGCGATGGCTCCATCCCAGAAGAACCTGTTGGCGATGCGATTGATGAGGTAGGCTCCGACCAGCCAAAACAGAATCTCCAGCGCGATGAGCGAGTGTGCGCTGGCCCGCGCAGCCTCGTTTAAGCCGAGGCTTTGGAGGAAAACGGGCCAGTTTTCGATGACCTGGAATATACCCAAAAAAAGCAGGCTGCCGATCGCGAAAGATCGGATGCGCATGGGTTTGGATCGGGTCGGGGGAGTAGTGGCCAAGAAGCGAACAGTTCAGTTAATTAAAGGGGAACGAGGGGCGGCGATCAGTGCGCTGTATGCCCCAGCTTTCAAGCAGGCACTCACTTGCTACGAAAATGTCACACAGGGGCGCGAGGTGCACTCAAAGGTCAGCAAAGACGGGCCGCTTCCAGATGGGGACACGGGTCTTCACTTCTTTCAGGTACCAGCGGCAGAGGTCGAAGGACTCAGCGCTGTGCTTGCTGCGGACGCGGATGAGGATGGAGGGCTCCTCAGCGGCCACGAAGCCAAGACGATGCTGGATGAAGACACTGTGCGGGCCGTAGTCGCGGGTGCCATGCTCGATGAGTTCAGCGAGCATTTTTTCCGCCATAGGCAGGTAGGCGCTGTAGTCGATGCCGGTGATCGGCCGCCCATCCTCCAGACCGCGAACGGTGCCAAGGAAGCGCACCTCCGCCCCCTCTCCTGGAGCGAATACGGGGGTCACATCCGGGATGGGGTCATGGGAGAGGAGGAAATGGAGTGTCATAGAAGCCACCAAATCACTTCGTGCTGAAGAACGCGTGCTTCGGATCGCCTTTGCTGAGCAGGTAGGCGAGGAGGTCGAGGATGTCGTCTTCCTTCAGCATGTTCACGAGGCCGGGGGGCATCATGCTGATCTTGCTGGGGTTGATGCTCTCGATGTTGGCGCGTTTGAGCTGCTGAATGGCGTTCGGGTCGAGCATGTTGACGTTCACCATGAGGGTGTCTTCCTTGAGATTCATGATGCGCCCCACGACTAGGCTGCCGTCCTTCATTTTGAAGTCCATGCTGCCGTATTGATCGCTGATCTCCTTGCTTGGTTCGATGATGGATTCGAGGAGGTCTTTGGGTCCAAATTTGCCGCTCACGCTGGTAAGATCAGGCCCCACAGCTCCACCTTCGAAGTTGAAGCGATGGCAGGCGAAGCAGCCGATAGCTCCAAAGCTGTTGCGGCCGTTTTCAAAGTTGCGCCCACCTTCGAGGCCGACGTTCAGCACGCTTTCGAGATCCTTCACCGTCCACTGCTTCACAAAGGCGAGCGGCTTCGCGGCAAAGGTTGGCGTCTTAGCAGCAGGTGGAGCTTCGATGATCGGCTTCAAAGTGGCTTTCTCGGCATCGCTAAGCCCGGCGAAGCTGTCGCGTTTGATATCGTCGATGAACATGCCGAAGCTGGCGCCGCCGGTGTAGGTGGCGGCACGGCTGAACCATTTGAAGAACTCCTCACGCAGCGCGGGTGTCCAGCCTGCTTTGGCAAGGCGCAGGCTTTTCGCGTAGCCGATCTGCTCTTCCTGAGTCGGCGCGCTGTTCACCAGTGGCACGGCTTTGGCAATGACACCTTCATCGCCGAGATAGACGAGCATCTCACAGAGGTCCTGGCTGAGGCCGACATCCTTGTGAGGGAAGAGTGAGGAGAAGCGTGAGATCGTGCTCTTCTTCTGCTCGGGTGTCGGTTCACCGAGGCGGAGAAAGGCGAGTGTGTAGTTCCGCAGCAGCGTCGTCTGGCCGAGAAGATCCAGCCCATCGAAAGCGATCTTATCCAGCGCCGTGATGACAGCTGCCTGATCGACAGCCGTCGTGTTTCGGATCAGCGCCATGAGTGCAGACAAAGCTGCGCGAGGGTTGGTTTCGCCCAGCGCCTTGTCCTTCCAAGTCACCACAGGCTGATGCTCGATGGCGATGCGTGCGGCATTGCGAATGAGGCGGTCAGCGTGACTGAGGTATGGCCAAGCTTTTTCAACCGCGTCGGGAGATTTCGTGCCGTGGAAGGCTTCCAAGCTGCGACGGAGTTCGTGCAGTGCTTTCGCTTCACCTTCGAGCTTGAAGGGCTTCGGCTCGGTGGACTCACTGCCAGCATAAGTCACGCGATACAGCGCGGACTGCGTCTTGCGTCCTCCGATGCTCACATACATCGCGCCGTCCTTCGGATTGATGACGAGATCGGTGAAGGGCATCGGCTGGGCGCTCATGAACTCTTCAAAGTCGGCGGTGTAGCCCGCGCCATCTGGGCGGAGATGCACGGCGTACATTTTGCCGTAGCTCCAGTCGCAGATGAAGTAGGCCTCTTGGTACTTGGCGGGAAACTTTGCCCCATATCCGAACTGCGTGCCGGTGGGCGAGCCGGGGCCGATGTCCTTCACCGGCGGCACGCTGTCCTCCCAGCGCACGGGCCATTTGCCGCTGCCATTGCGCCAGCCAAACTCACTGCCGCTGAGCACCTGGCAAACTCGGGTCGGGCGATACCACGGCAGGCTCATGTCCCACTCCATGTCCGCATCGAAGGTGAAGAGATCGCCCTCGCGGTTAAAGGCCGCGCCATACTGATTGCGGAAGCCCGTGGTGATGAGCTCCCACTCCTTGCCGTCGAGGCTGACCTTCGCCACCCAACCACGCGGAGCCAGTGCATCCTTCATGAAGCCACGGCCATAGATTCGAGGCAGCAGCAGATCCTCCTGCCACACGGCGGGCACGCGGTTCTTCGTGTATTGCGTCAGCGGCGTTTGATTGCCGACGATGACGTAGATGCTCTCACCATCAGGGCCGGGCACGACGTAGTGCGGCCCATGCTCGCCCGCGCGCTCTGTGTAGCCACGGATGAGATCGACTTTATCAAAAGTGTCGTCGCCATTCGTGTCGCTGACTTTGTACAAACCGCGCCCCTGGAACTCGTCGCCATTCACCTGGAGATAGATGCTGCCTTTGACGAAAGCCATGCCCTGAGCTGCACCGATGGGCAGGTCGATCTTCTGAATCTTCGTGTCCGCAGCACCGGCTCCAATCGCCGGCGGTGTGATGCGATACAGCGCTCCGTATTGATCTGAGGCGATGAGGCGGCCTTTGTCATCGAGACACATGCTTACCCAGGAGCCCTGATCGCCCTTCGGCACGGTGTAGAGCAGCTCGACTTTGAAGTCCTTGGCGATCTTGATGCGCTCCACTGGCGTGGCAGCTTCATCAGCAAAAAGAGGCGCGGCAGCGAGCAACGCTAGGGGCAATAGGCGACGGATCATGGGTGGGAGTGAAAGTGAACGCATCATGCAAAAAACAATCTGGCGATACCACAAAATAAGCGCACAGCTTGACAAGAATCGTGGAGTTTGGCTAAAACCTCGGAAATTGACCAGATGCCAGTTGGAACAGGCATTGGGGTCAATCAACCAACCCAAAAACACACACAAAACCATGCTCAAAAAGACACTCGCTTTGTTTGTTCTGGCCGTCGCCTCTGCTGTCCACGCAGGGACGCCCGCCCCTGCTGCCATCTCGCCGACCGTCGAGCCGGATGAGATCTCCTATAACAACTTCTCCCTCTCCTGGCTGCGTCAGTGGGCGCAGGCAGGTGCTATCGATCTCGATGGCAATGGCGTCGCCGCTGGTCTCGAGTTCTCCCCTGTGAATCATCTTTATCTGGCGCTGAACGGCTCCTGGAGTGATATCGATGTCTCCGGCCCTGGCGGAAGCGTCAATGCCGATTATTGGACCCTGAATGCTGGCGTTGGCGGCTATGTGGCCCTGGCGAACAACATTCACTTCGTCACGGAAGTGGGTGCCAGCTATGGAGACCTGGATTTCGGCAGAGCGATTGGCTCCTTGGACGACTGGGGAATTTATGTCACTCCGCATGTCCGTGCGAAGTTCGGCAAAATCGAAACCCATCTCGGTGCGAGCTACAACAGCAACGATGCAGCCATCAATGAGTGGAGCATCTTTGCGCGTGCTCTGTATGAGGTTTGCTCAGACGCAGACATCTTTGTCACAGGCACCTATGGACTGGATTCGGGCGACTTTGATGACGTCTTCGGCCTCAATGTCGGTCTGCGTCTGAAGTTCTAAGCTTCAGCCACGCCATCCAAAGATAAAATGGTTCACGCGCACGGCCTCCGGGCTGTGCGCGTTTTTCATGACGGCTGGTAAAGCCGTGCCACATCCACGGCTGCCAGCTCGATCAGATACCTGGCGAACCTTTGCGTCAGGCGCTCGAAATACAATGCGCCCTTTTCGGGTGTGGCGTGCTGAGGATCACCGGAGCCGGTGTCATTTGTGGCCTGCGTCCAGGGGCGCTGTGCCCAGGCCCATTTTTCGCGCATGGCTTTCAGCACAGGCAGGTTGTCTTTGCCCTCGCCCCATTCCTTTTTTGGTAAAACGAGATCGGGATGCAAGTGCTGGATGAGGCTAGTCTCGCGCTCGTCAGCGTGGTCGCCGACGATGGTAAAGATGTCCTTCCCAGCATCGATGTGGAACCAATTCACCAGACTGAGGTGGATCTTCGGATGCTTCGCCTGCAATTCACGCAGCATCTGGCGGAAGTCATTACCGCCGTGGCCGTTGAAGACGACGAACTTCGGCACGCCCACGCCTTCTAGACAAGCGATGATGTCCTCCAGCACCGTCATCTGGGTGCTGGGATTCATATTGATGCAAAAAGGGATGTCGAGCTGGCCTGTCTGCACGCCAAAGGGCAGGTTTGGCAGGATGGCTACCTTTGCCCCTGCCTCCCAGGCGATGCGCCCGGCCTCCGCCGTCATGGCCTCGTTTTGCAGGCTATCGGTGGCGTAGGGTAGGTGCCAGTTGTGCGCCTCCGTGGCCCCCCATGGCAAAACAGCCACTTCGTAATGCGTGTCATGCACATGCTTCCAGTTCGTTTCGGCGATCATCCAGGGGCGGGGTAGGCTCATGAGGGCGAATACAACACGCGGCGGGGATTCTTGCCAATCTTCTTCACGGAAGGTGATCCTCACAAAAAAGCGTAACAGACCTCCACAAAAAGGGTTAACACAAGGGAGGACAATTTTGGGTAGTCTTGTCTTTTCTTGCACTCATTCAGACTTCAGAGCGTTAGCAACATTTCCAACATTCGTCTAAGTGCTTGATTTCCCGTCACTTCCCCCGACTGTGCGCGCCCCCTAACCTCTCCCTC
>JAGKWZ010000195.1 GCA_021151605.1 Verrucomicrobiaceae bacterium | reverse complement strand
GAAGCAGGGAGTTCGGTGAGGCACTGCGCAGGATGGCGGGAAAGCCAATGGTTGCGGCAGCGGCAGAAGTGGACTGGAGAAAGTGGCGGCGATTCATGATGTGCTACAGGAACGAACTCACGGATGGTGTTTATCAGGCGTGGGCCAATGAGTGCCCGCAGTGGTCGATCAAGCTGTGCTTTGGTGTCTATTCACCGATTCTGAGCGGCGGGTTTTGTCGATCAGACCTTTTTTCGGAAAAAAGCCGTACCTCGAACTTTTCCTGTAACTAAGTCGTGCGAATTCGGTAGTTGCCAGTGTCACTGACTTTTGTTCTAATTTCATCGCCATGAAAATACCGCACCTCATCCTCATCGGCCTCAGCATGATGGCCGCCATCGCCGGGCTCCGCGCTGACATCGTCGTTCCTGGTGCCAATGGCACGGATGGCCCCCTGATTATCACCGCGAACACGGAGATTGATCTCTCCCAGGCCGTCACCGGCACATGGGATCAGAACAACACCGCCAACGCGGGCAAAGGTGTCTATGACCCCGCGAAGTGGGCTGTGGTCTTCAAATACTCCAGCGTCACCGTAAACTCTGGTGCCACTGTTACCTTTAAAAACCACCCCAGCCGCGCGCCGGTGGTCTGGCTGGTGAATGGCAATGTGACCATTGCTGGGACGGTGAGTTTGAATGGGCAGAATGGCCAATTAGCTCCTGTCCTAGCTGAACCTGGCCCTGGTGGTTTCAGAGGAGGTATGGCTTCCTATCAAAACTCAATTAAAGCGGGGGCAGGCTTTGGCCTGGGAGGTGGTGGACAGCAGGGAAACGCAGGCGGGCCTGGAGGATACGGGGATAATGGCAGTCACGACACAGCGGCACAACGCGGTCTAGCGTATGGCAACCCCTCGCTGATCCCTCTAATTGGAGGCTCTGGTGGAGCTGCTGATCCTGAGTTTACCCAGACATATCACTTAGGCGGTGGGGCAGGCGGTGGGGCAATCCTTATAGCTAGCCAGGGGGTTCTTTCTCTTTCTGGTCAAATAAGGTCAAACGGGGGTAATGGGCAGGTCGAGTGGTACAATAATTCAGGTGGTGGAAGTGGCGGTGGAATTCGTCTAATCGCTGATACATTATCGGGCAACGGAACATTGGCCGCGGTAGGGGGCACAGGATGGCACACCCCAGGTTTTGGCAGGATTCGCTTAGAACGCGTAACGGCGACTTTAGGATCTTCTATTGCGCCTGACCCCAGTGTAGTTCCACTGGCAACAGGAGCGACTGTGGTTCTATGGCCTCCTACTGATGCTCCCAAAGTCGAAATTGTTTCTGTTGGTGGAGTGAATACTCCGGTTGACCCACGAGCAGCCTTCGGTGCACTGACACCTGATGTGACCCTCCCTCAAGGCACCACGACTCCGGTCGTGATCCGCACGGAGAATGTGGAGTCTGCTTCCGCTGTGCAGGTGCGCATCACTCCGCGCTCGAATGCGAACTTCATGACGGTAAACGCCACTATCGACTCCAGCGCGACCGGTCTGCCGCCGAATGTGCTCCAGTGGGTGGCGAATGTGCCGACCAATATCGGCTACTCGGCACTCCAGGTGAAGGTCGTCCGGCCCTGAGCCGCAGTCGGTTCCGGTTTGGGCCTGCGGACCTGCGATGTAGGGTTCCTTGGGTGTCACCTGGCTGTTTCCTGAATCCCTTTGTTCTCGATCATGAACATGTACTTCCATCGTCTGGTGCTGGTCTTGACCTGCCTGGGCTGGATCACGCCCGCGCTGCAAGGCCAGGTGCTGATCAAGGAGGTGGTCTCGCGGGAAGTCTCCATGCATGTCGGTGGCATCCAGACGCCTGAGATCAAGGAGGTGATCTCGCGTGAAGTCTCCCTGAACCGTGAAAATGGTCCGGCGAACCCCTACGCTCAGGTCATCTCACGCGAGGTCAGTCTGGCGGTAGGCTCCACGGCGGCTCCTCCGGCCATCACAGATCTCGTGATCCAAGTTTCTCCGACGGGTGACAGCGCCACCCTGGACTGGAGCAGTTACAATCAGTGGCAAGTAGCGGACATCTCCCACTTTGCGGTTTATCTCTCGGATGCGGGCGGCTTCACCGATGTGAGCGCTATGACGCCTTTCCGCATTGTGCCTGGCGAATCCACCTCCGTCACGCTGACCGGACTCACTGCGTGGACGGATCACTTCTTCGCCGTGGTGGCGGTGGATGTGCTGGGGAACTTCATCCCAGCGGTGACTTACTCCGCAGCCTATGTGCTGAGCCCGCAGGTGATCTCGCGGGAGGTGTCTCTTTTCGTCGGCGCGGAGCCGGTGCCACCCTACAAACAGATCGTCTCGCGCGAGGTCAGCCTGCTGGTGAACTCCACGAGTGCCCCGCCTGCTATCACCGGACTGGGCGTGACACTCTCACCCACGGGTAATGCGGCGACGCTGAACTGGAGCAGCTACAATCAGTGGGCTGTGGGAGATGTGGCGAGGTTTGACATCTATCTTTCTGACAGCGGACCGATCACGAATGTCTCCGGGCTGACTCCGGTGATGTCCGTGGGCGGGGAGTTCAACACTGCCGCATTGACCGGGCTGGCCGCCTGGACGGATCATTTCTTTGCCGTGGTGGCGGTGGATGGCCTGGGGAACTTCCTGCCAGCGGTAAATTACTCGGCCGGCTATGTGATCACGAAAGAAGTCGTTTCGCGTGAGGTGTCGATGTTTGTCGGAGCGGAGCCGGAGCCACCATTCCGCCAGGTGGTCTCCCGTGAATTTTCCATCCTAGTCCCTACTGCCGCTGTCCCAGCTCCGGTGACGGGGGTGAACAGTGGCTTCTTCGCTGAGACTTCGACGACTCGCTTCGGCGCGGTGACGCTGGATTGGAGCAATTACAATGAGCTGCTGCAGCAGGACATAGTGCGTTACCGTGTCTATGTCTCGGACGCGTTCTTTGGCACGGTGGCGGGTATGGAGCCCTTCGCCTATCTGCCTGCGGGCAGTCAGCGGCAGACGCTCTCGGGCCTGGCGGGCCTGGGCATCTATCATTTTGCCGTGGTGGCGGAGGATGCGCTGGGTGGCTTTGATCCGGTGGTAAGGTCTTTCTCCGCGCAGGCCTCGGTGTCTGGCGTGGGCGAGGCGCGGAATCTGGTCACGGTGAGCGGCGCGAACACGCTGACCTTCACCTGGGAGGCCCCGGAAGGTACAGCAGGCTTCCTTTCAGGCTACCGGGTCTATTTCGGCGGCAGCACGACGGCGGTGAATCTACCCGCCAGTGCCACCACATGGACCGCGACGGGCCTGGAGCGCGGGCGCGGGTATCCGTTCCGTATCTCGACCGTCAATCTCTTCGGTGATGAAAGTCCGGGCAAATCAGTCTTTGCAGCGACTTGGCTGCAAAACCCGTCGAACCCTGCCCTGACGACCTTGGGTGATGAAGTGGTGATGAATTGGGATGCCGCGCAGCCCACCTCACTGGTGCGCTATTATGCCATCTACCGCGCCGCCTCCGCCTTCACCAGTGTGGCGGGCATGACGCCGATCTTCACCCGCACAGGCACGAGTGTGGTGCTGGGTGGTTTCACGGAAGTGACGGACCAGTATTTTGCCGTCGTGGCTGTGAATTCTCAGGATGCTTTTGATCCTGCGGTGGTTTCCGTCCGCGCCACGAAGCAGGCACAGACGCTGAATTTCCAACCGCTGGCAGTCGGTGCGCTGGAGATCCCGTTGGCAGCCACGGCCTCCAGTGGGCTGCCCGTGGTCTTCAGCTCAAACAGCAACCTCGTAGCGCAGGTGAACGGCACGGTTTTGCGTGTCCAGCAGGGCGGTGCGGTGACGGTGACGGCGCGTCAGGCTGGCGATGAATCCTACTGGCCGGTGTCTGCCAGCCAGAATCTGCGACTTCCGCCGGTGATCACCAGCTTTACGGCAAACGGCACGGAGATCGTGAATGAGGTGGTTTTGCGCCAGCCTGCGACTGAGCTGCGCGTGGTAGCGCGTGACACTGCGGGTATCGCTCAGGCGCAGTTTTTTGGCCGGGTGCCGGGTGCCGCCGAGTGGACGGCTCTCGGCACGGATACGATTTCAGGCAATGGTTTCAGCGCCCTGCTTCCTGTCGAGACACTCCCGCAGGGGCCTTATGAACTGCGCGTGCAAGTCTCGACCCCGGGTGGCAGCTACCAGTCAGAGATGATGCGCAGCGTCGTGCTCGATCTCCAGCCAGTGCTGACCCTGGCTCTGGGATCGGAGATTCAAGAAGGCGGCAGCCTGACAGGCACGGTGAGCATCCAAAGTCCGCGCGCCACTGCGTTGAGTGTTTCTCTTGCCAGCTCACAGCCAGCGCAGCTCGACCCAGGTCCGCCCGTGCTGATCCCTGCCGGGCAAACTAGCGCCAGCCTGACCATCCGCGGGCGGCAGGATGATGTGATCGAGGGGCCGCTAAATGTGCGCATCACCGCCTCAGCCCCAGGCGCGGTGAATGTGGAGCGCACGGTCTCCCTGGTGGATGATGATTGGCCGATCCTGACCCTAACTTCTGACCGCACCGCCGTGCCTGAGTCCGCCGGGGCGGATGCCGTCATGGCCAGACTGGAGCGGGATGTGGCCTCTCCGCTGCCGGTCACGGTCTGGTTGGTGAACAGCAATCCTGCTGCGGCGCTGGTGCCCGCCAGCGTGGTCATCCCTGGCGGCAGCCGCGCCGTGGATTTCCCGATTGGCGTCGTGGACAACACTTTGGTCGATGGCGCAAAGACGGCAAACATCCGTGGTGAGGTGCGTGTGGCTGGAGCGGGCACCATCGTGCAGACAGCAACGCTGGCATTGGGCATTGGTGATGACGAAGGTCCGGCACTGGAGCTGGTCTTTGATTCTGAATACCTCTCCGACAATGATGGCCTGACTGATGGCAACAAAACCGTACGCATCACCGCCACCGCCACGGCCTACAGCCCCGCGCAGCAGCAAGTGATCGTGACCGACCATGTGCGGCCTGATCTGGTGGTGACAGCGCTAAACTCGCCCGGCACGGGGCAGACAGAGGCGGCCTTCAGCATCACCTACCAGGTGGAAAACCGAGGCACAGCAGCGGCGGCGAACACTTTTGTTCAACGAGTCTTCCTTTCCCGCGACCGCGTGGTGGGTGATGACATCCTTTTGACCCAGAGCAGCTTCTCCGGTGGCCTAGCCGCAGGCTCATACTTCCAGCGTAGTGAAAACCTGCGTACTCCTCGTGAAGCGGGCAGCTACTGGGTGCTCGTGACCACAGACGCAGCACTGGCCGTGGATGAGATCATCGAGTCAAACAACAGCCTCGTCGCCACTCTGCCGCTTGTCGTCAGCGAAGCTTATACCGCGATTGTACGGACCTCCGCCGAGCAAGTGCCAGCAAACACGCCCATCACCTTCACTGGCAGTGCCCTCCAGGGAGACACCAAAGTGCCAAACGCCCTCGTGAGCATCCACATCCGTGTCAGCGGCACCAGCCGCAGCGTGGCCGCCATCACCAATGCCAGCGGCGACTTCACCACAGTCTGGAAGCCTCTGCCTGGTGAAGGCGGTGACTATGAGGTCGGTGCTTCCCACCCTGGCACACCCACCGCGCCAACGCAGGATGCTTTCACCATCCTCACTCTCACGCATGAGTTCCCGAAAAACGCCATCACCCTGGATGAAGCCAGCAGCGCCGCCTTCAACGCCACACTCAGCAATCCCACCACCCATCCGCTGAACGGCACTGGCATCACAGCCCTGAACCTGCCCGCCGGATTGACGGCAAACGCCACCCTGCCAGGCACCACTTTGGCCTCGGGAGCCAGCCTGCAAGCTGGCATCACTGTCACCGCCGCCGCAGGGTACTCAGGTAACCGCAGCGTGACTTTCCGGGTAACAACCACGGAAGGCATCCAGTTGGATGTGCCTGTGCAGGTGAATGTGAAACCGCTGCTGCCAAGGTTGGTGATGACACCGAATCCGCTGCGCCTTTCCGCCCTGCGCGGCACGCAAAAAACCGCCGTCGTCACCCTAGAAAACCAAGGTGGTGCCGCCTCCGGCCCCATCAACATCCTGCTGCCGAATGTGCCATGGATGGAACTCGCCTCCACCGTGCCTCTCCCAAGCATCGCCCCTGGTGAATCAGGCAGCTTTTCCATCCTCCTGAAACCCGCAGCCACAGATGCTCTGACTCTGCACAATGGGAATCTCGTCATAGCTTCCGACAAAGGCAGCGCACTAAGCCTGCCCTTCGCTGTGCGCATCGTCTCAGACCAGCGTGGAGATCTCACGGTGGATGTGGTCGATGAAGCCTATTACTTCGTTGAAGGCTCGCCCAAAGTAGAAGGTGCCAAAGTCATCCTTCGTGACGCTATCACCGCCGAAGAACTCAGTCAGCAGATCACACCGGCCAACGGCCAGGTTCTTTTTACAAACCTTCTTGAAGGCTGGTATTCTCTGGAGGTCGAATCCGCCAATCACACTCGTTGGAAGAGCAATGTGCAGGTCATCGCCTCAGAGCAAAATCACCGTCAGGTCTTCATCAGCCGACAGGCCGTAAGATACACTTGGAATGTCGAAGAAATCGAAGTGAATGACCGCTACCGTATTTCTGTGGAGAGTACCTTTGAAACCAATGTTCCGGCTCCAGTCGTCCTTGTAACGCCATCGGTGCTGAATGTGGAAGATCTCACCGTTCTAGGGCAGACGAAGGTGATTAATTTTGAACTCTACAACCACGGTTTTATTGCAGCGGAGACCACCCGCTTTACCTTTAACCAACACCCCTTCTATCAAGTCACGCCTTTGATCGAAGACATCGGTACGATCCCTGCCAAGAGTTCAGTCGTAATTCCCGTGACAGTAAAACGTATCGGAGAGTTTGCCGAGGATGGCTCTGTGAGGACGCTCTCTGTCCTCCGACCAAAAGCCAAAAACAAAGAGGAAAACGATCTGCAGCCGATGAGCGGAGGAGTGCCATGCGGATTCAACGGCCAAATCATCTGGAACTTCCCTTGCGGCGGATTCACTGTCGCCAAGGGCTCGAGTATTCCTGCCAGCGGTGCCAGTGGAAACTGTGGTGGTCGGTGGCCCGTCCCAGAGGGCGGTCCTGGGGGAGGGCCTGGCATTGTTCCTGGCTCGGCTGCTGTCTCACATTCCAGCTCATTTAGCCTAGGATGCGATCCTTCATGCCTGCTACTAGCTGCCGCCGGTTGTATTCCAGGTCCTGTTGGCTGTTATTTTAGCGGGGTTTCATGCGGCAAAGGCCTTGCTGAGGGCGGTGGGGCAATGGCCGTCGTTGACTGTGCAATAGGCTTGGCTGGTTGTGTGTATCCACCGGCATCCGCCCCTGCTTGCGTCTATGACCTGCTAAAATGCTTCATATCGAAAGGCGCTAATGCCACATCAATTATGCAAACTAATGCCTTCAATTCTGAAGCCAGCGATCTTTTCCGCCCGGGTATCGAGGCCCGACTTCAGCTCATGGAATTGTTAACCGGATCAAGCGCTGAAGTTTGGATACAGACTGGCGCAGCATCCTCAACTAGTCTTTGGTTTTCCCGCTTCTCTGCAGCAATGAGGACATCTTCAGAATTAGGGAAAAAAGTTGGCGATTTAGAGCGCAACTCCCTTCTTGAGGGGCTGCTTCCTCTTGGGGTGCCAAGTAGCCAGCTTATACGAGTGATCGACCGTTGGAACCGCACCTTAGATAATATCGAAGCCGGTATAATCAGTGTGGAGTTGACGCCCAGCGGCCAAAGTAGGGATTGGATTGATCCACAGGCTTTACGCACAGTTTTGGTCAATGCTGCTGAAGCAGAAGAGATCGCCCGTGCCGCTGGTTATGAAGATTCCATAGACGCTGTGCTACAATTAACACGCCAGCAATTGGAAGCTGGTGAGGGCGGGGTATGCTCGCGTGTCAAAATCAGGATCGATCAAGAGGCAGTCATGACTCGCAGCGCTTTCCGCGCCACCTTGGAGCTCTCCAACAACCTACCTGACCAGCCATTGAAAGACGTGCAGGTTGATGTCCAGATCACCGACAATGCTGGTGCTGCGGCCAACGATCTGTTTAACATTCGACTCACTTCCGTCCAGGGGCTTGATGCCGTGGATGGAAGTGATGAAATTGCTGCCAAATCATCCGGCTCGGCAGAGTGGACGATCATTCCACGAGATACCGCCGCGCCCACGGCACCCACGGCCTATTCGATCGGAGGTGTGATCCGCTACACGCAGGCTGGGCTGACTTTCAGCATTCCTTTAATTCCACAGACCATCACCGTCCGCCCGGACGCTGCCCTCCATTTGAAATACTTCCAGGCCTCTTGATCGACTTTAACATCATCGGCACCCAGGTGGCAGGGCAGGCACGCAGCCCTTCATTGAAGGCGGACTTTGGCAATGTGCAGCCGAACGAACGAAAGGTGGCAACGTGGGACATCACCTCCTCTCTCCAAGGGCTCTTCATCGACTACAAGGCCACTTTCCAGCACCTGGACGGCTTTGGTGATGAGCGGCTCTCTCTCATCAAAGACGTGAGCATCCACGAAATGATCCGCATGATCGAGGCCCAGGGAACACTGGCGGATGGTTTGCCTGACTTCCTGGTCAATGACGTGCCTGATCTCGATGACATGCCAGATACGGTGCATCTGAGCGATGGCACAACGGCCCCAGTGACCTTGGTGCAAGCTGGCACCCTCTCCGGCCCGGTGAACTCCAGCAATCTGACGGTCAGTCTGACGACGTCCCAGGGAGCGGGCTGGTCTTATCTGCGCATTCCTGATCCTGCAAATGCTGCGTATCAGCTCATGGCGGTGACACGCTCTGACGGACGTCAGATTCCTGTGGGGAAAAATGCGTGGGTCACGGACCGCACCTTCATCGGTCTGGGTCGCAGGCCTAGGATGGAAAACATCCTGCATCTGGCAGATCACAACAGCACGGGGCAATACACACTGACCTATGCCGCCATCACCCCGGACACATCCGCCCCGACTAGCCGCGTGGAAGCACTTCCTGCACAGTCCTCCGCCTTCATTCCTGTGCGCTGGAGCGGCCAGGACAACCGTGGGCTGGCAGTCTTCGACATTTACGCCTCTGTGAACGGCGGCCCCTTCACGCTCTGGATGGAGCGCACGACACGTTTTTCATCCATCTACTTCGGTGAAGCTGGCAAAAGCTATGCCTTCTACTCGCGGGCCACGGACACCTCTGGAAACACAGAGTCCGCTCCTGCTGCCGCCCAGGCCAGCACCACGGTCAGTCTGGAAAACGCAGCCCCCGTGCTGGCCACCATCGGCAACCGGCAGGTGGATGAGCGCTCCGTATTGGAAATCCAGGCCAGCAGCACGGATGACGGCCCTGCCGAGCAGCTCGTTTACTCGATTGAGGCTGACAGCAACGCCCTCGTCATTGATCCGCAGACGGGCAGGCTGACCTGGAATACGCAGGAGACAGACGGTGGACGCATCATCACCGCCACCATCACCGTCACCGATGGCGGGCTGCCAGCGAAATCCGATAGTGAAACCTTCACCATCAACGTAGCGGAGAGCAATGAACCTCCCGCGATCAACCCAGTGTCGCCTTTGACCATCGCTGCCGGGCAGGCTCTGCAAGTCACGATCAATGCCACCGACTCCGATTTGCCCGCGCAAACTTTGGCCTACAGCCTGACCGGCACTCCACCGGCTGGCATGAGCATCGACTCTGCCTCGGGTTTGCTGACCTGGACAGCAGATACGGCCATGGAGCCCCAAAGCCTGACAGTGGAGGTGCAGGTGGCGGACAATGGGACACCACCGCAGACCGCCAGCCGCCAGCTCTCCATTGTCGTCACCGAGCCAGAAGAATCCGAGGATGAACTCGCCGAGATCACCACACTGGCAGCCGCTGACATCACCTCCACCAGCATACGTTCCGGCGGAGAGATCACAGATGATCATGGTAATCCCGTCAGTGAGCGCGGCATCGTTTTTGCCACCACGGCGAACCCCACGACCACGAACGGCAGCAAGCTCACGTCAGGCAGTGGTGAAGGCAGCTTCAATGCCTTCCTCGTGGGGCTCGCTCCCAGCACTGAGTATTTCCTGCGCGCCTATGCCATCAATGCAGCAGGCACCGCCTATGGCAATCAGATCACCTTTACCACAGCGGCTGACGTGCCGGGAGAGAAGCGTCTCGTGTATCTCAAAGCTGGTGATCCCACCGCGTGGACCACACCGGCAGTCCCAGGTTCGCAGTCAATCGAGATCGCTGCATGGCGCGCTGCGGGCTATGTCGTGGCAGTGGCAGATGCGCGCAGCACCCCGCTGACTACCACCCTTCTGTCTCGCTATCAGACCGTTCGCCTCTTCACCGATCTCGGCACGATGGCTTATCCTGATGCCTGGGGTGCTACTCTGGAAACCTGGGTGCGGCGAGGCGGCACCGCCCTGATCGAATCGGCCTACTCGCGAGGTATCGGTGCCGTGAAGCGCTTCGGCGTCGCACGCATCGATGGTCAAAATGGCGGCATGGACGGCAGCGCTTGGCATCACAAAGGTACTCCGCTGCGTCTCGGAGCCGTGGCGGCACCCTTCGCGGTCAAATCACTCGCCAGCGAGAAGATGGATCGTCCCGTGCTCGCCACCGGACACAAGCTTACCACCTCTGTAAAAATCGGCACCTTCCCAGCCATCGTCCATGGGGCTTTCGATCTCGGCAAAGGCGTCATCCATTTCATGGATGGCTGGTCTCAGGACGTTGCTGATCCCATCAGCCCACTGCGGGCAAACATCAGCCAGGAAGGCAATCTCGCCTATCTCCAAAAGCTCATCGACTACGCGGGCCGTGTCACGCGCTGGGATGCCGCCGTGCCAGCGCTCAGCATGGTCGCCCAGCCCTTGTCCATTCCTCTCGGCGGAGCCTGGAGCATCGTTTCTGTCAGCGGATTGCCTGCCGGGCTGCGCTATGATCGCACGGCCAATGCCATCCTCGGCACGCCGACCGCCTCTGGCGTGTTTAAGATCAGCATCGTGGTGCAAAACATCGGCGGGGCCAAAGTCACCGAGATCATCACCCTGCGCGTTCAGCCACTACCCGCATCCGCAGTCGGCACCTTCTTTGCCACCTGCGCTCGTGATCAGGTCGTGAATGGCGGCCTGGGTGGGATAATGACCTTCACCACCACTGCTGCTGGCTCATGCAGTGGGAAGCTCACCCTCGGTGCGCTCAGTTATTCCTTCAAAGGTTCACTCATTAGCGATGGCAGTCAGGTCATCCGGTTCAGCCTTCCCATCCTGCGCAAAGGACTGACTTCCATCATTCTAGACTTCAGCCTTACTGCCGATCACACGCTCACCGGCGCAGCACGTATCGGTGTCGCCTCAGCCTCACTCAGCGGTTGGCGACAGGTCTGGGGCACCACACGCCCGGTCACAGCGCCTCGACTTGGCACGACAAATGTCATCTTCCCGTTGACGGAGACTTTCCTCGGGGATGACACACTCCCGCAAGGCACCAGTTATGCCACCTTCAAAGTCAGCGCCGCTGGCACAGCCGCCTGGGCTGGAAAGATGAGCGACGGCTGGACACTTGCGTTCTCCGCACCACTCGGCCCAGATGGAGAAAGCTCGCTCTGGATACCGCTCTATGCCAACACCGGTTCCCTCCAAGCCGCCGCACGCCTCGATACCGCCGCCGTGCTCACTGGTGGTGCCGATTGGGTAAAGCTGAACGTCCTGCGCAGAGGCGAGCGCAACTACGCCACAGGCTTCGGCACAGATGTGCGCGGCCCCGTGGCACTCACGCTAAGTGGTGCAGGATGGCGGGAAAGCCCAAGGTGGCGGCAGCGGCAGAAGAGGACTGGAGAAAGTGGCGACGGTTCATGATGTGCTACAGGAACGCAGTGCCAGACTGGGTTTATCGGACAGGAATCATCCCATATTTCATTCGCGAAGCCCCGGCGAGCCGCTATTCTCGCCGCCCTTATGCTCCAAGCTGGAATCGTCGGCCTCCCAAACGTAGGCAAATCAACTCTCTTCAATGCTGTCACCCGCACCCGCAAGGCAGAGGCAGCCAACTATCCTTTCTGCACCATCGAGCCCAATCAGGGCGTCGTCATCGTGCCGGATGAGCGCCTCGCCGTGCTTTCCAAGATCAGCGGCTCCAGCAAGCTCGTGCCAGCGGCCATCGAGTTCGTGGACATCGCGGGCCTAGTGAAAGGTGCCAGCCAGGGCGAAGGCCTCGGCAACAAATTCCTGAGCCACATCCGTGAGGTGGACGCCATCGTCCACGTCGTGCGTTGTTTTGAAAATGGCGACATCACGCATGTGGATGGCAGTGTGGACCCGATCCGCGACATCGAAGTCATCAACACTGAACTCATCCTCGCGGACATGGACAGCGTGAGCAAGCGCCTGAGCCGCACCGAAAAGGATGCGAAGCGTGGCATCAAGGAGGCCGTCGCCGAAAACGCTCTTTGCCAGAAGCTCATGCCGCATCTCGATGCCATGAAGCCCGCCGTGACGCTGGAGCTGAATGATGAAGAGAAGAAACTGCTGAAGTCGTTCTTCCTCCTCAGCGGCAAACCTTGCATCTACGCATGCAATGTCGCCGAATCCGACCTCGCCTCCGCGTCCAAAGAGCCAGACAAACACCCACTGGTGGCAAAGGTCCGCGAGTATGTCAGCCATGCACATGCGGCCAATGCCTGCGTCGTCAGCGCAGCGATCGAGAATGAGCTTGTCGATCTACCTGAGGAAGATAGCGCTGCCTATCTGGCAGATCTGGGAGTAACGGACAGCGGGGTAAATCAGCTCATCAAGAGTGTTTACTCACTGCTCGGCCTCCAAACCTACCTGACCACAGGAGAAAAAGAAACCCGAGCTTGGACCATTACAAAGGGCATGAAAGCCCCCCAGGCTGCGGGTGTCATTCATGGCGATTTCGAGCGCGGCTTCATCGCTGCTCAGATCGTGCATTACGATGACCTCGTGGCTCTCGGTTCCGAAGCCAAAGCTCGTGAGGCCGGCAAGCTCCGCATCGAAGGCAAAGAATATGTCATGCGCGACGGCGATGTCGTGGAGTGGCGCTTCAACGTCTAAACAGCCCACCGCAGCAATGCGGCGGAGAAGAGCAGACAGTGCTCTCCGGAATCACTGACAACATTTCCGCCGCCATAAGCAGGGTTTTCGCACGCCTGGCTTTTCTGCTTAAATCACTCTGGTCGTCGCGTTTCTGCCATCTGCATGAAACTCGCCCTTCTCTTCCTCCTGCCATTGGCTCTGACTCTTCAGGCCCAGACCCCAAAGCCGGAGGCGAAGGCCAAACGCGCCCCAAGTCCGGTGACCGCACCCATTCAAGATGTTGCGGGATTGCCGCGCGTCCTGATCATCGGAGACTCGATCTCCATGGGCTACACATTGCCGACTCGGAAGCTTTTGGAGGGAAAGGCGAATGTGCATCGCATCCCTCAAAATGGCGGACCGACGAAGAATGGCATCGCGAATATCGAGAAGTGGCTCGGGACCGGAAAATGGGATGTCATTCACTTCAACTGGGGCATCCACGACTTGAAATTCATGCCCGATGGCAAACGTCAGGTCGAAGCAGCCGACTATGAAAAGAATCTGCGCAACCTCGTCGCCCGCATGAAGCAAACCGGAGCCACGCTCATCTGGGCCAGCACCACACCGATCCCCGAAGGTGAACTGAATCCATCGCGCCGTTTCGGCATTGTGAAGGAATACAACGACATCGCCGCCCGCGTGATGGCTGAGAACGATGTCATCACCGATGACCTCAACGCGCACATGACGCCTGAGTTTGATCGCCTGCATAATCCCAAAGACTTGCATTACGGCAAAGAAGGGTATGACTTTCTGTCCAAGAAAGTCGCGGAAGAGATCGCCCGAGCGCTGGCGAAACGATAGGGATTCCTGAAGGCCAGAATCAATTCTTCTTCCTCGCCGGTTTCTGCGGCGAGGTGGGATCTTCATTCGGGCTTCCATGCCACTGCGGCGGCATATTTTTCGCATTCCAGTCGTCCCAGGCTTTGGATAGATCCGCGACAAGCTCGGGTTTCTCCGCCGCGAGATTTTTCGATTCGCCGAGGTCGTTGCCGAGGTCGTAAAGTTGCCAGCCAGACTGCGATTTGGCCTCCATATCGCGGAAATCGACGAGCTTCCAGTTACCGCGTCGGATGGCTTTTTGCGGCCCGAAGCGCCACGCGAGCGTTTTGTGCGGTGCGTCGGTGTTTTTGCCCTTGAGGTGTGGGAGGAGGTTCACGCCTTCCAAAGTGGCTGCGGCTTTAGCCGCACGATCTGGAGCTAAAGCTCCAGCCACATGAACAGCAGTCGGCAGCACATCCATGGCACTCACCGGATGCTCATAAACCTGCCCCGCAGGAAGTTGGCCCGGCCAGCTCACGAAAAACGGCACGCGGATGCCGCCTTCGAGCGTCTGGCCTTTGTCGCCGCGCAGGGGTGTGTTGATGCCGGTGTTGTAGGCGAAGAAGGGCTTCTTCCCGCTGCCACCGTTGTCGCTGAAGAAGAACACGAGCGTGTTCGGGTGCTTGGCTTTCAGTTCCGCGTTGATTCGACCGATGGCGTCGTCGAGGCCGAGCAGCAGCGAGAGGTAACCACGACGATTTTCATCCGTGATGGAGGGCGGGATGCGGCTTTTGAGCTCCTCGGCGATCTCCAGCGGCGTGTGGACGGCGTTGTAGGCGAGGTAGAGGAACCATGGCTTCGCGGCGTTGCGATTCATGAAACTGAGCGCCTCATCCGTGAAGAGATCGGTCGTGTAGCCGTCGAGATGCTGCACCTCGCGAGCGCGATAGATCATGTCATGCGAATGCGCGGAGCCGAACTCGGGCTCGGCGTCCTTATGGAGCAAAAAATTGTGCCCGCCGACGAGGAAGCCGAAGAACTCGTCGAAACCCCGCGACTGCGGATGATGCGCCGCATCAAAACCCTGATGCCATTTGCCGACGAGCGCCGTCGCGTAGCCCGCATCGTGCAGCTCGTTCGCAATCGTGCGCTGATCCAGCGGCAGTCCGAGCTTCGCCTCATCGCCGACATGCGGATTGAACTCATGCCCGAATCGCGTCTGCGCTTTTCCGGTCAAAAACCCCGCCCGCGACGGGCTGCAATACGGCGCGGTGACATATCCATTCGTGCATCGCACTCCCGAAGCCGCCAACGCGTCGATATTCGGCGTCGGCACTTCCTTCCCGCCATGCACGCCGATGTCAGCATATCCGAGGTCGTCGGCGATGATGACGAGGACGTTGGGTTGTGCCGCAAAGAGCGAAGGGCTGAGGGCGAAGAGGAGGAAGAGGTGTTTCATGGGTGGCTGGCGGATGATTGTTCGATGCGTTGGACGATTCGTTTTGAAACGTCTGTGTAGCAACCCATGCGAAACTCGCCGTGATAGTGAGCAAGGTGGGCTGCGGTGTAGCCGAGTTTGTCCTTCAGAGAGGTGTCCGCGCCTAAGTCCACCAAAGCGGCAACCACTGACAGGTCTTGTTTCTCAGCCGCCCAACGCAAGGGCGTCTCACCCTTTTCATCCTGTTGGTTTAAAAGATGAGGATATGCTTGTATCACTTCACGCACGGTGGCGGTGTCTGATTCCTCCACCGCCCGACGCAAGCGCACCAGCGGTGAAACGGGTGGCTTGCCGCCGAACAAGGCTCTAATCAGATTCAGCATGTGCGTTGGGTCGCAAAGACCGGATCACTTCGCAAACATCGCGTGCTCCTTGTTTCCGCCGCTGAGGACGTAGGCGAGGAGGTCGAGGATTTCGTCTTTCTGGAGCATGGCGAGGAGCATCGGGGGCATGGGGGAGACTTTGCTGAGTTCGATGCTCTTCACTTCCTTGCGATCGACGTTCACGCGCTGGTTGGGGTCGGTGAGGTCGGTGTTGAGGGTGACGCCGTCGCCGCTGAGATTCACCACGACGCCGCTCATGATGGTGCCGTCGTTTTTGGTGACCACGATGGGGGCGAACTGCTCGTTGATGACGTTGCTGGGGTTGATGATTTGATCGAGGAGGTCGTGCGGGCTGTAGCGACCGCCCGCGCCGGTGAGGTCGGGGCCGGTCATGCCGCCGGCGTTGCCGAAACGGTGGCAGGTGTAGCAGGCGGCGGCGCTGAACATCTTCCGGCCGTTGTCATAGCTGCGGCCTTTCATGCCGTCCTTCGCGGCGGCGCTGAGTTCGTCGAGCGTCCACATGGTCGGTGTGCGGCCCACGAACATCGCGCCGACGTTTTCGATGGCGGATTTGCGCTCGGGTTTCTTCGCGATGAGTTCGGCGAACTGCGTTTTCTCGGCGTCGGTGAAGGTGGCGAGGCTGTCGTTGCGGATGAATTCGAGGAACTTGTCGAAGCTGGCCCCGCCTTTGTAGTTCGCGGCCTTGAGGAAGAACTCGAGCTGCTGCGTGCGCAGTTCGGGCGTCCAGCCGGCTTTGAGGAAGCGCAGGCTGCGCGCATACTCGATCTGCGGCTCCTGGCTCTCAGCAGCAGCGATGAGCGCCATGCCTTTCGCGGCGGCATTCGGTGCCTGGAGGTAGGCGAGTGTTTCGGTGAGCAGCCAGTTGAGCTCGAAGTTGTCTGCCGGATACGCGGGATCGAGCTTCGCGATGATCGCGGCGACGGTGGCGTCGTCTGGATTGCCGAAGCGGTGCAAAACGATCTCGATGAGGCGCACATAGCCGAGCTTTTGCTCCTGTGTGAGCTTGGCGAAGTCGAGCTTCAACAGCGCGGTGAGGATGGCATCGCGTGCGGCGGTGTTCACGACGTGATTCGCCTCGCGATGGGTCGCGCAAACACCCGTGCGGCGTGCGAGCGCCAGCAAGGCCTCGAGCTGGGCGGTGGCGTTGGATTCGGAAAGGGCCTTCGCCTGCCATTGATCGAGCGGTTGATGCTCCAGCGCGGTGCGGGCCGCGGCGCGGATGTAGCGATCGGTGCTGCTGAGATGCGGCCAGGCGGTGGAGACGGCTTTCGGGTCTGGGTCGCCGTGGTAGGCTTCCAGAAGGTGACGAATTCCCGTCGGGCTGAGGTTTTTCGGTGTGCCAGTCATCCCCGCGATTTTTCCACTGAAGGTGTCAGTCTTCTTTTCTGGTAACAAACTCATGTCCTCTTTGCCCACATAACTCACCCGATACAGCCCGCTCTGCACCCGACGACCGCCGATGGTGAAATACATCGCGCCGTCTTGGCCGATGATGGCATCGCTGACCGGCAGGGGGCCGCCGGTGACGAACTCTTCCTTCGTGGCGGTGTAGGTGCTGCCGTTGGGCTTCAGATGCACGGCGTAGATTTTGCCCCAGCTCCAATCGAGCGCGTAGAAGGCCTCTTGGTATTTCGCGGGGAACTTCGCGCCGTAGCCAAAGGTGCAGCCGGTGGGCGAGCCGGGGCCGATGTTCAAAGTGGCGGGCAGGTTGTCGATATAGAACTCGGGATACTTGCCCGCGCCGTTGCGCCAGCCGAATTCCGCGCCGCTGACGACGTGGTTGATGCGCGTGGGGCGATACCACGAGGTGTTGAAGTCATACTCCATGTCGGCGTCATAGACGAATAGCTCGCCATCGCGGTTCACGCCGCCGTCGTAGATGTTGCGGAAGCCGCTGGCGAAGATCTCGAAGGTCTTTCCATCCGGCGTGAAGCGATACACGATGCCGCCGGGCGCCATGACGTGGCGGTTGTGGCCGCGACCGTCCGGCATGCGCGGGAGAAGGTGGTCATCGCCCCAGAGCTTCGCCACGGGCGAGCTGTCCGGCGTGCCGGCCTTCGGACCTTCTTTGAGCACGGCGTTGTTGCCGCTGATGAGATACAGACCTTTGCCATCGGGAGTCTTCAAAATGGCATGCACACCGTGATCGCTGCCCGCGTCGAACTCGCGCAGCATCTCGACCTTGTCGGGCATGTCGTCGCTGTTGCTGTCGGTGATGCGATAGACGCCGCTGGGGATCTTTTTCTCGTAATCGTTCACGCCGACATACAGCGCCCCGAAGGCGAAGAGCATGCCGTTCACACCACGGATGTCCGCGGGCACCTTTTCGATGTCGCCCTGGCTCAGCGTCTGGCCTGCGGCGGGCGCTTTGAAGCGGTAGAGCATGCTATACTGGTCGCTCACATAGATGCGGCCTTTGTCATCCGTCGTCAGATTCACCCACGAGCCCTGCTCACCGCCCGGCACGCTGTAAATGAGCTCCACCTTGAAGTCCGGCAGCGTCTTGATGTTTGACACCGGCGTCGCCACATTCGCCCCGATGGCCGGCCCGACCGCATCGGGGCGTTTGGCCTTGGCTTTGCCTTTTCCTTTCCCTTTGGCGTCTTGGGCCATCAAAGAGCACGGCAAAGCCAGGGCGGAAAGAAGGAGGGAGGAGAAAAGCAGTCGTTTCATGATGGGTTGGTTAACAGCACAAGTGGCGCGACCATGAACGGCTGACATTATCCCGAACTCACAGCAAAAGGAGTGTCGGATTCGGCAAGAAGCCGGCGAAAGAAAATCGAGGGCGTTGAGGGCCATAAATGCTCAGGCCATTCAGCAAACCCAGACTTTGAGGATGCCTGATGAAGGAAAGACGCAATTTCATATTTTGCTGAAGATGGCGTGCATCTTGTCGTTAGGAGGGTGGTTGAACCCACCCTTCGTTAACACTTTTGCCATGAAAACGTCCGCTATTCTCCTTCTCATAGCCAGTATCGCCCATGGTGCTGCTCTACCGGAAGCTGCCAAAATCGACCAACTGCTGGCTGCCGACTGGCAGAAGAACGGTCTTCAGGCAAATCCACCGGCCACGGATGATGTGCTCGTGCGCCGCCTCTATCTCGACATTGCCGGGCGCATCCCGACGGTGGCGGAGCGGGAGGAGTTCATCGGCTCGAATGACCCGCAGAAGCGCGCGAAGCTGATCGACAAGCTGCTCGCCAGTGATGGCTACACGAGCCACATGTTTAACTTTTGGGCCGACCTGCTCCGCCTGACGGACAACACAAAGGGCCGCATCACCGCCGAGGCTTACGAGGAATGGATGAAGAAGGAGCTGAAGGCGAACACGCCCTATGATCAGATGGTGAAGAAGCTGCTCACCACCGACGGTGGTGCCTGGGACAGCGGCAGCATCGGTTTTTATCAGCGAGATGAAAACAAGCTCGATCACCTGGCCTACACGGTGCAGGTCTTCCTTGGGACGAGCATCGTCTGCGCGCAGTGCCACAATCACCCCTTCGATAAGTGGACGCAGATGGACTACTACGGCATGGCGGCCTTTACCTATGGCATGGACACGAAGGGCGGGGATACGATAAAGCTGCCAAGGAAGCCACAGGGCAAAGAGATGCCTGAGTTCCTAGCCAAGATGGCTCCCAAGGAGCGTCGCGAGTACATGAAGAAGCATCCGGAAGAGGTGGCCAAGCTGCGTGAAGAAGCCAAGAAGGGCGAATCCATCAGCGCACAAGAAATGAAGGATGTGAAACAGACCCTGGGTGATGTGATGAAACCCCTGCGCTACACCGCCGTGACAAACAATGACGGCAAGCTGCCAAAGCTGCCTGATGACTACAAATACACCGACGGCAAACCCGGCCAGACCATCGAGGCGAGCGCCATGTTTGGTCACGACGCGAAGCCGAAGGAAGGTCAGACCCGCGTGCATGCATTTGCCGATTGGATGACCAGCCCTGAAAATCCCCGCTTCACCACGGTGATCGCAAACCGCATGTGGAAAAAGGTTTTTGGTCTCGGACTGATCGAGCCTGTGGACGAGATGACAGACTCCACGGTGGCATCGAATCCAGCGCTGATGGATTACCTCACGCAGCTCATGATCGAGAAAAAGTACTCGCTGAAGTCCTTCATGCGCGTGCTTTACAACACCGATACCTACCAGCGGATGGCAGGCACCCAGGAGATCGCTTTGGGCGAGACCTCCCATTTCACCGGCCCGATGCTCCGCCGCATGAGCGCAGAGCAGGTCTGGGATAGCGTGATCACGCTGACGAAGGGCAATCTGGACGGCATGGTGGACGATGAAAATCAGCGCCTGCACCAGTATCTCGACGATCTGGCCATGTTCCTCAACACGGTGAAAACGAAAGGTCCCGAGGGCATACTCGCCGCGGCCAAAGCGGGCATGGAGCAGCGCAAAGCCAATGACCAGAAGCTAGATGAGCTCCGCGCCAAGATGGCCGAGCAAAAAGAAAAAGGCACTGCCTCACCCGCCGATGCCAAAGCACTCGCCAACGCGGCCAACAAACTGCGCCGTGAAGCGACGAACAACCTGCTGGAGAACCTCGTCGGCGAAGAGCGTGCCGAGGATCTGCTCAGGGGATACAGTCCTGAAAAGCAGGACAAGGTTAAACGCGCCGCCATTGATAAAGCTGTGCTTGCCAGCATGACGAAAGAACAGCGCAAAGCAGCGCTGAAATCGGCTGCCAGCAGCAACATGGTCGCCGCCCGCGCCTCAGAGCTACCCAGCCCAGCTCGCCCAGGTCACTTCCTCCGCACCTTTGGTCAGAGCGACCGCGAGGTGATCGACAACTCCAGCGATGACGCCTCCGTGCCGCAGGCACTGACGCTGCTGAATGGTCCGCTCGTCGAGACCATCACCAGCCCGCTTTCTCTCCTGAATCAGCAGCTCGCCAAAGCCGGAGCACCTGACCAAAAGGTGACGCTCCTCTATGAAGCCCTGCTTAGCCGCCGACCCACGAACAACGAGCGTGCCGTGCTCGACAGTGTCGTCCGTGAGCGTGGTGACAAAGCCCTCGCTGACATCACTCATGCGCTACTTACGGGCAGTCAGTTTCTCTTCATCCAGTAAGCCCAAGGTCAACGAGTCAAAGGTCAAATCGTCAAGGACACTCCCTTCAAACAACTTCACACCGTCATGAACTCATTCATCAAAGCCGAAGAACCTTCCCGCCGTGACTTCGTTCTCGGCATCGCCAAGACCTGCCTCGGAGTCTCTGTGCTGCCCATGGTTGAAAGTGGTGCGCGTGCGGCTTTTGAAGGCAGCTCGAAGGCGAAGCAGGTGCCAACAGCACGCAACGTCATCTATTTGTACATGTCTGGTGGCATGACGCACCTCGATACCTTCGGAGTCGTTCCCGGCGCTGATACCATGGGCGATACGAAGTGCATCCCGACCAGTGCTGATGGCGTGCAGCTCGGCGATGGCCTGCCCACCGTGGCAAAGCACATGCATCACGGCGTGATCATCAACAGCCTCACCAGCACTCAGGGCGCGCATGAGCAGGGGAACTACTTCCAACACACCGGCTACACCATGCGCGGAGCCACGCGGCATCCCACGATGGGCGCTTGGCTTCAGAAATTTCAGGGTAAGGGCCATCCCGATCTGCCCGGCACAGTCGTCATCTCTGGCGATAGCAAGCACCCCGGCGGCGGCTTTTTTGAGGCACCATTCCAACCGCTCGTGCTGAACAATCCCAGCACCGGTCTCCAGCACAGCAAGCGTCTCGCCAACCTCGGTGAGAGTGATTTTGACTATCGCCTCAACCTCTCCGCCAAGCTTAACGCAGGCTTTGAAGAAACCTACAAGCACAGCGCCGTGCGGGCTTACTCGGATGTCTATAAAGACGCCGTCAAAGTCATGAAGAGTGCTGACCTCGCCGCCTTTGACCTCAGTCAGGAATCATCCGAAGCGCAGGCTGAATACGGCACCAGCAATTTCGGCCAAGGCTGCCTGCTCGCGCGTCGCCTCGTTGAGCATGGTGTCCGCTTTGTGGAAGTCAGCCTGGGTGGCTGGGACATGCATCAGGACATTTACGCCCGTCTCCCCGAGAAGATCGCTGAACTCGACCAAGCCCTCGGTGCCTTGCTCGGCGATCTCGACCGCCGTGGCCTGCTGAATGAAACGCTGATCGTGCTCACCTCCGAATTTGGCCGCACGCCGAAGATCAACCAAAACTC
>JAGKWZ010000194.1 GCA_021151605.1 Verrucomicrobiaceae bacterium | reverse complement strand
CGCCTGCGTGGGCCGCTGCCAGTCGGGATTCGTCAAAACTGGCTCGCCATTGAGAAAAACCTCCGCGCCATTGTCGCAGCTCACTCGCAGCATCGCTTCCTTCACCTTTGCTTCACCGAGATCGAATTCCTTCTTCAGCCGCGCCGCACTCTTCGCGTCCGGTGAGTCGCTCCAGAGCCATTTCCAGTCCGATGAAGCCTTGATCGGTGCCGCAGCCGTTTCGGCCTTCGAGTTGGCCTTCGCCTTGCCTTTGCCCTTCGACTTCGCGTCCGCCTTTTCCACCGGCTTCGCGTTGGCGATCAGATTTTTGTCAAACGCAGGCACCGGAGCCTCCGGCAGCTCCTTGAGCATGACATCCTTGATCTGCACCACCATCGCCGGACCGCGATGAAGCTGAAACGCGAGCAAACCTTCGAGCAATTGCGTCTTCGCCCCGAAGTCGAGCAAATCGATGCTCATCTGCCCGTCGATCTTGTGCACCACATGATTCCCCTGCGCGATGACCGTGTATTCATGCCACTCCGCGATGTCCACGCTCACCGGCTTACGCTCGCCCACGAGCCATTTTTTGCCCTCGGGGTCGATCACCACGCTCTGGCCGTTCTGCACCAGGATACCGCCCCACTTCTCGCCATAGACCATGCCGTTGTTCGGCGCGGCCGAGTGAATGTCACACTGATACCCGCCCACCGACCACTTGCCTGTCTCCGCAAACTCCCGGCTGCGATACTGGATGCCCGTGTTGTTGCCCTTCTGCTTCACCTTCACCCGAAGCTCGAAATTCTTCAGCACCCCGCCACGCCAGATGAGGAACTGATTGTACTTCAACTGCTCCGGCCCCGTCGTGGTGCCCACGATCTCGCCATTCTCCACCTTCCACAGCTCCGGATTCCCATCCCAGCCGCTGAGGTCCTTGCCGTTGAAGAGAGGCTTAAATCCATCTTGGGCAATGGCGTATGTGGAAACAAGAAGTGCGAGAAGAATGAGGCAGCGCATAAAGAGTTCGCTACAACGCCGCTCACTGTCCCTACATCTCAGAAAATGCAGTGTCCGCATTCGCTCCGACGAGAGCGGTGTCGTCGAGACAAGGGCCTTGCCCTTGCCTCTTTGCCACCGCACTCCGGGACGCTGCCGCGCCTCGCTACGCCCCTCACCAGTCCGGATCCACGGCATAGTCGTCGGCGATCTTGTCGGTCTTGAAGCGGTAGATGCTCTTCACCATCGCCGGGCTCGTGTGCTGCTCGAACCACGCGGCAGAGCACCAGGGATAATCCTTCGCCACCTTCACCAGACCATGCCGCACGGCGTTCTGGTGCGTGTAGTTCAGCCGCGCAAAATACGTCGGCTGCTCCTCCAGCTTCGTCTCCCAGTAGTTGTGCCACACTTGACGACCCGGCGCGGTATCCAGCTTGTTCACCCACTTCGCCAGCTTCTCATGCAGCGTGCCCAGCATCACCGGCAGACTCGCCGCCGTGCCCGGCGACTCCGCCACGAAGTGATAGTGATTCGAAAACACCGCCCAAGCCTCCAGCCGCCATTCATGCTGCGCACACATCGCGAGCAGCCCCCGCTGCAGCACCTCCAGCCGGGCCTTGGAGCGAAAATGATGCGCGTGATGCAGCGTCGCCGCCGTGACGAAGTAGATGCCATGCTCCGTCAGCCGATGCTCCGGCGCATGAGGCCACGAAAGACGATCTGTTGAGTCCGACATGGCCCCGATGCTAGAAAACCGCTTCGTTCTCTGCAAGCGCTATCGAAACTCGCAAAGCGTCCCGGAGTGCGGTGGGAAGCGAAGCGCCACACCGCTCCCGCCGAAGCCCCCGATTACCAAGTCACCCAAGAGCTCCGCTACACCCAAATCCCTCCGGCGAACATCTCACAGCCCGCCTTACGTTACGACCCCACGAAAGCGGTGTCGCCGATGCAAGGGCCTTGCCCTCGCATCTCTGCCACCGCACTCCGGGACGCTGCCGCGCCATTCGTTACCTCACCAGCAGCCAACCCATCACCGCGACACCGCTCCCGTTGAAGAACCGATGAATAGCATTTTTACCTTCCATGGCTTTCAGCCTCAGCATGAAACTGTTCTTTACTAGCTGGTCAGCACCTCACATCCAAAACACGTCAGAGCTAAGGCACCTCTAGTTGAATGGACGAAGAGCGCAGGGGCTGGCCTTGGCCGTTCACGCCCTCGAAGGTGAGTTTAAGCGTCTTTTCGCCCGCTTTCAGCGGCAGGCTGAACTCGAAGGGGAAGCTCTCATCGGTCAGCGACTCGGTGCGGTCCGGCAACACGACGCTGAGACGAGCGGATTTCACCTCATCGGCGCTCGCGGTGAGGTAGGCGTAGAGCCAGGTCAATTCGGGGCCAAACGAAAGCACCATCGCCTCGGCATCACCGAATGGGGTCTGGATGCGTTGCTGTGTGATTGCTCGCGAGCGTGCGGGCGTGGTGTTGAGCTTGTCTTGAAAGCCCGCCTTCGATTTGAGGCCATCAATGATCAGCGCGGTGATGCCCTTGGGCGAAAGGGAGATGCGGGCCTTGCCAGCTTCGACTTGGATGGGCGCTGAGACACGCTCGTTGTCGCGCCACAGGGTCGCGTTGAGCAAAGCGGACGGCTTCTCGAAACGGGAGAGGTCGATTTGCACCGCGACGTCCTTTAACTCGCGGTCGCACTCATTCATGAAGGCGATGCAGAGCGTTTGATCTCCGCGTGCGGTGATGTGATTCACCTGCACGCTGTCCGTTTTGATGAGGCCTGCGGGCATCCACGGACGCACCTTGGTTTGATCGTAAAACCTGCCGGGTGCGCCATAAACGGAGCTCTGCATGAAGGCGTAGCACTCGGCGTATTCGGTGGGGAAGTCGATGGCACCACGCGAGCGATCGCGGGCCTCCGCCATGAGGTAGTCGAGCACGAGATTCGCCATCGGCAGCACATGATTGTAGTGAAAGGAGGTCGTGGGTTTCAGCTCATCGTGTGGATGCAGCGGAAAGTCGGCCTTCTCCTGCGCGGTGGAGTAGAGCGTGTTGAAGTGATAGCCGGGAAAGTTCGCGAAACGCCCGATCATCGCACTGCGGGCGATGTCGCGGAGAAAGGCATCATCGGTGTCGTGGGCGAGGCGCAGAAACATCGGCGCGTGCGTGGCGAGGTAGAGCGCGATGCGTTGCACGGTGCCATTCCCCTCGCAGACGAGGCCCTGCTCGGACACACGCCATGCGGGCACGGTTTCTTTGGCCACCGGGAGCAGCCCCGGCTTCTCCAGCGAACCGCGACGCGGCGCGAAACCGGACTCGTTCACGGTGACATCGCCCTCGGGGACGCTCGGATAAAACCACACCAACTGGGCAAACAGCCGTGCTCCTCGATGCGCAGCGGCGAGGTGTCGCGGCTCATGCGTGTCGCGATACAACTCATAGTAGTCCTTCCACGGTGGCAGCATGTATTCGAAGAACGTGCCGCCGGAAGCCTCGCTGAAGTCGGTGGGCACTTTCGTGAGTTCCGGCTCGGCCTTGGCGCTGGCGGCTTCGAGCCACTTTCTCTCCCCCGTGGTCCGGTAGCGCCAGAGGTCATTCTGCCAGGCATCACCACGGCTGATCCACGTCATGTTCAGCGTGCGATCCACGCCATGCAGCCGCTCCACGCTGTCACGAAAGCAAGGCGTCGCGCCTCCGCTGATGCGATGCAGCGCGGCGAGTTCGGACAGCGGCATCGCCGGCCCGGCCATGCGCATCGACGGTGTCTGCGAACTCTTCATGCCCGCCTCGTTCAGCGCAAAAAGGAACTTCTCCCGCGACAGCAGGAACTCGAGGATCGGCACGCCCTGCTCGCGAAAGAGCCGCTCATTGTCCGTGACGTAGGCGAGACTCACCGGATGCAAAGCGCTCACGTTTTTCACCGATCCGGGCGAGTCAGGATAATGGAACGCCTTGTTCTCAGGAACAAAACTGCCCCACGGCCCGAGCACGTAGTCGAGCATGTTTTCCAGCGCCGTGTTCAGCGAAGTCAGCGTGTTCTCCCGACGGTCTCGAAAGCCGCAGACCTCGCGTGCGACATGCTCGAAGGTCTTCGTCAGCGGCTCCTGCCGCGAAACGAGCACGAGGTCGAAGGATCGCTTTTCACCCGCAGCGAGCTTCGAATCCTTCGCACCCGGAAACGGTGCAAACACGAGTGGCTGGGCCATTCCCGCCGCATTGCGCAACGTCACACCAAAGCGCCGCGTCTGCGCGGTTGGCATCGCGAATGGAAACCGTCGCGGATCGGCGAGAACACCGAGCGTGCCGCTCTTCGTCTGCACGAGGCATCCCGGGATCGAGCAAATGTCATCGGGGATCAAAAAGCTCGCCTCGGGCATGCGTCGGCCATTCCAGACCAGCGGCTGAAACAGCTCGATCACCTCCGTCATCGGCGCAGAGGCCGCTCCGGCATATGCGACCGACCACAGGCCCGGTTTTTTGGCTGTAAAAGTGTAGCGCAGCCTTCCCTGCGATAACTCAGCAGCGAGGTCGATGGCATCATGCGTGAACTTCCAACGCACCACGCCGTCTTGTGTCTCCGTGACCGCATTCGTGAACGAGATGACCTCCCCCAGCTTGAACACATCATGCTCCACCGATCCATCCGTGCGCTTCCAGCCGGGAAGATTGTAAATCGGCTTCGTCCACTTCACCGACACCGGCGTGAGCGCCTCAGCCGTATGAATGGCGACGAACTCAGGTCGAAACTCAGTCTCTGCCTGGATGGTGACGCTCAAAGCGAGCGAGATGAGTGCGAGGAAGACGAGACGTTTCATGGTTGATCGCGAGCCTAAACGCGGGCCTCTCGCAAAACATGGCGGTGATTAAGCATAGCGCTGCGGATTTTGATTAGCCTAGCTCCGTGTGGCGCATGAAAAAGGCATATCAGCCGAAACAAAGGCCCCCATCTCAGCAACTGCGGTGTCGGATCTGGTGAGTGCGTAGACGCCACCAAACGGTGACTTTTTTCGCACACTAAAACCTGACATAAACCTTCCCGAATTCTGAAAATTATACTACTTTGGCGGAAATTTTCCCTGAAATGAAAAAGCTTCTCCATCTTCTCTGCTGCATTTTCATGGTGCCCACGATGGCCGCTCAGGCCCAGAGCTCTGGCGTTTTGCGCGAGGTTTGGACGAACCTGGATGGCACATACGTCGCGGATCTGACTCTCTCTAGCGACTACCCCTCGACCCCGGTCTTGCGCACGGTGGACACCAACTTCGCCAGTCCGGTAAACTGGGCGGAGCGATATGGAGTAAGGATGAGGGCCTTTCTGACGCCGACTAACACAGGCAGTTACACTTTCTGGGTGAGCGGAGATGACAACTGCGAGCTGTGGCTGGGCACGGATGATTCACCAGCCAGCCGGGTCCGTATCGCGACGGTGCCTGGATGGACGGAAGCTCAAAACTGGACCAAGTTCCCCGAGCAGAAATCTGTGCCAGTCTCCCTCCAGGCGGGGCAGCGCTACTACATCGAGGCACTGATGAAGGAGGGCTATGGCGGCGACAGTCTGTCAGTCGGCTGGGCGGCCGCACCATCCGTGACACCTCAGGTGATCCAAGGCACAAATCTGACACCTTTTGAGGTGCCCACCACGATCCCGACGGGAGTCATCATCGAGGCTGGCAAAGCGGTGACGCAGTATGCGCCGAACCTTGTCGTTCAGGCCCTCGCTCAGGCGCTGAATGTAGCAAACGCGAACATTTCACCTTCGATCCAATGGACTCAGATCAGTGGCAAGACGGCTGTGATTGCAGCCCCAACGCTCGCGGCCACCCAGATCACGCTGCCGAGCGCAGGCACCTACGTTTTCCGGGCTGCGGCGACTGTGGGTAGCACCACGAGCACGGACGATCTTACCATCACGATCTTACCGCCACTCGCCCCGGATGCTGGCAAATCGCTTGCTGAATACTGGTTCGGCATCAGTGGCAGCACGGTGGCTTCTATGGCCAACAGTGTTCATTACCCGAACTACCCGCAGGCGCATCGGATGGTCACTTCGCTGACTTCGAATGCCTCGCTGGCTGATCAGTTTGGCGAACGCACGCGTGGCTTCCTCCTGGTGCCAACCACGGGGAATTATCGCTTCTTCATCGCGGCAAATGAAACAGCAGAGTTCCGCCTTAGTTCCAATGCTTCGCCCGCAAACCTGGCACTGAAGGCCTCCGTAACGCAGGCTGTTAGCGTGGGGGATTTCTCAACTCAGAGCACACAGGCCAGTGCCGAGATCACACTTACTGCCGGTCAAAGGTATGCCTTTGAAATCCTGCGCAAGGATGAGTGGAGCACGGATCATTGCACACTGATGTGGCAACAACCGGGCGAGGACTTCATGAGTGAGATCACCGGAGAGTATCTGGCTCCGCCTGCCGATGTCGCTGCGGTGGTGGCGAGTGCGCAGGAGTTCAAGCTGACGCAGGATTACAATCTATTCGCGGGTCGCGATGCCACGATCTACTGGCCGCGCAACACACTCAATCTCTCCGCTTTCGAATCCCGCCGCATCTGGGGCAGCGATACGCCTTCGCGCCTCTGGACCATGGTCAGCGGCCCCGACACAGCTCTTTTCTCCGCCGCCGATAAAGCCCAGCCACTCGTCACCTTCCCACGAGTCGGCACCTACGTGCTGCGCTATGCGGTCACGACGACAAGCAACACGAGCACGGATGAAATCACCGTGCACGTGATGAATCCGATCAATGCCAATGTCGGCAGCCTCACACGTCAGGTCTGGTGGAACCGGAACTACAGTACACTGGCGCAGATGCGCGCAGACACAGCTTTCCCAGAGAACCCCGACATCACAGACACGATCCCTGATCTGCGTCAGTCACAGAGCTGGGCAGACATGTATGGCACGCGGGTCACTGGCATCCTGAATGTGCCCGCAGCCGGCACTGCCGATGTGAACTACACCTTCTATGTGTCCGGCGATGATGAGGCGGAATTCTCCATCAGCACGGACGCGACTCCGGCCAACCTGCGGAAAGTCTGCTTCACCACCAACTGGACAAGCCCCGAGCAATGGAACCGCGATCCCTCGCAGACCTCGGCACCGATTGCACTAAAACCCGGCGGGCGATACTACATCGAACTCCTTCATAAAGCCACCTGGGGCGCTGATCACTTCGCTGTGGCTTGGTCACCAGAGGGTGACAAGCTGCCACAGCTCATCACCGGCAGCTTCGTAGAGCCCACCCAGAAGCTGGCCACCTTTGACAAAGACATGGCTTTCTACGCCAGCGCCGGGGCAGACCGCAACTACTGGTGGCCGCATGATCGCGTACAGCTCGCCGGGCGGATCATCCAAGCTCTGAGCAGGCCAGGAACAGCCACCGCACTCTGGAAACAAATCTCCGGTCCAAAAGCAACGATCCTCACTCCGAACAGCCCAACCAGCGATGTGCTGCTTTCCGCCATCGGAGCCTATGTTTTCGAACTGACCGTGACGGAAGGCACTCGCAGCAGCAAAGATGCGGTGACGATCACGGTGAACAAGGCCTTCACCACCGGTACGGGAGCACTCACTCGCTCCGTCTGGCTGGATGTCGAAGGCGGCACGCTGGCGAACCTCACGACTTATGATCCTCAGCTCGCCTACCCGCACTTTGAGGATTTGATCCCGGGCACCGAGCCGCCACGGAACTGGGCGGACTATTACGGCCAGCGTTTGAAAGGCACGCTCACGGTGCCAGTCGCAGGTCGCTACACCTTCTGGATCGCCTCGGATCATGCTTCGGACTTCCAGATCGATCTCAAAGACACGCTGGGCATGCGCCGAATCGCCTTCCTGGATCACGAAGGCCACCAGCCTCGCATGTGGGATGATCATCCCGAGCAAAAATCCGCCGAAGTGGAGCTGCAAGCCAACGTCGCCTATCCGATCCAGATCCTGCACAAAGAGCGCGAAGGTAGCGACCATGTTGGTTTGGCGATGAGCGGCCCGGCCACGAATGGACGCGAGATCGTCTCGCGGGCCTTCCTCACGCCGGATCATGCCGCCCCGGTCTTCAATCCCGAAATCACCATCGCGCTGGGCAGTGATCGCACGCTGCTCTGGCCGCAAAGCCAGATAGCCATCGCGGCACTGGTCTATGATTTGAGTCAAGGCCCCCAGGCTCTGACCTACAAATGGAGCAGCAGCTCAACCAAGGTAATCTTCGACAGCCTCACAAGCCCGGTCTCTGTCGTTAAGTTTCCCGGCCCTGGTGTCTATGAGGTCAAAATGACCGCCACAGATGGTGTCAATATCGCCACAGATACAGTGCTGATTACCGTGCAAAATCCGCTCGCGCCGAAGTCTGGCGGCCTGCTGCGGGAAGTCTGGACCAACCTCGGCGGCTATTACCTGACCGATCTGACGAACGCCACGACCTACAAAGATAACAAGCCGAGCTTCAAAGACATCCTGCCGAACCTCGAAACTCCGGCCAATTGGGGCGACAACTACGGGCAGCGTCTCAGCGGCTTCCTGCAAGTGCCAGTCGAGGGCGATTACGTCTTCCTCATTTCCAGCGATGACCAGAGCGAGCTGTGGCTGAATGCCACGGGCGAATCCGCATCGGGTGCCACCAAGATTTGTTCGGCTCCATGGGCTACCGGCCGCTACAACTGGGATGACGATGCCTCCCAGAAGTCTGCTTCCATCCGCCTCGTGCCTGGCAAGCGCTACTACATCATGGCTTTGCAAAAAGAAGGCGGTGGCGATGACTACCTTGCCGTGGCTTACCGCTTAGCCAGTCAGCGCGATGCGCAGGCTCAAATCATCCCCGGCGTGCTTCTGAGTCCGCCCGATGGTGTTACTGCTGAGCAGTTTGACAGCGAAATGAGTGTGCGTGTCGGCGAGCCGCAGAACGGCTACTGGCCGAAGTCTCGTTACACGCTGATGGGCACAGCGATTGACCTCATCCCAGGACCTCAGGCTCTCGCCTATCGCTGGAGTGTCATCAGTGGCCCGACGGGCACGCTGTTTGATTCACCGACAGCAATCACCACAGGCGTCGAGTTCCCAAGCGCGGGCAATTATAAGATCCAGCTCACAGCTACCGATGGTAAAAACACCCGTTCTGCCACAACAAGCGTCGCCATCTCGCCTGCCCTCGCTGTCGGCACTGGCACGATACTCGCCGAGGTCTTCAAAGGCATCTCGGGTTCCTGGGTCACCGACCTGACGGCGAACGCAAAGTTCCCCAACAACCCGGATGAGCGCTTCCAGCTCCAACGCTCGGAGATCACCCCTGACACTGGTGATAACTACGGCATGCTGCTTCGCGGGTATGTACATCCTCCAGTGAGTGGCGTGTATCGTTTCAATCTCGCCTCGGATGACTGGAGCGAGGTCTATCTCAGCTCTGATCGCACGCCAGAAAAGAAAGAACTACTCTGCTTCGTGCCTGACGCCACGGACTATTATGAATGGCGCAAGTTTCCCGATTACCAGCTCAGCCGGCCTGTCTCGCTTACCAAGGGCCAGAGCTACTACATCGAGATCCGCTACAAGGAGAGCGGCTGGCGAGATCACCTCGCACTTGCTTGGCTCTGCCCTGGCAAAGCCAACTTTGAGATCATTGACGGCGCATTCCTTTCCCCACTGCTGCTCGCGGACAAAACACCACCGACCATCTCCCTCACGGGCGGCAATGCGGTGACCATCGGTGTCGGCGGTGCTTTCACCGATCCCGGCTTCGTCGCGATGGATGGCACGGATGGCGACATCAGCGGCTCCGTTCGTGTCGAAGGCACGGTCGATACCTCGACGCCCGGCACCTACACGCTGCGCTACATTGTCACCGACAAATCCGGCAACCAAAGTGTGGTCGCCACACGTCGTGTGACGACAAAAGCTGCTCGAACTCTCCCGCACGGCCACCACGCTCGGCCTTCCCGGAGCCGTGATGCCGACCTCCAGTGCCGCCGTGAACACGGAGGATCGCCTCTACAGTTGGTGGACGCTGGCCATGACCTCGCCGGATCAGCTTCGTCAACGAGTCGCGCTGGCGCTTAGTGAGATCCTAGTCATCTCCGACCGCTCCGGCTCTGCACTGCGGAACTACCCACGCGGCTGCACGAACTACTACGACATGCTCGTGAAGTCCGTGGTGCCCGGCAGGCCTTACCGTCAGTTGCTCGAAGAGGTCACGCTGAACCCCATCATGGGCACTTGGCTCACGATGATCCGCAGCTCGAAGACAAAGCCAGATGAAAACTACGCCCGCGAGATCATGCAGCTCTTCAGCATCGGCCTGGAGCACCTTAACAAAGACGGCACCTTCAAACGCGACGGCTCCGGCAACTCGATCCCCACTTATAGGCAGGATGAAATCCGCGAGCTGTCCCGCGCCTTCACCGGCTGGACCTATGCAAACTCACGCAGCTTCACCTGGACAAACTCGGCGGATGTCATCAACCCCATGATGTCCTTTGAAGATCAGCATGATCGCGGTCAAAAAGTCATCGTCGGTGGTGCCACCGTGCCCGCTGGACAGACAGCCATCCAGGACATCCGCCGCTGTGTCGATGTGCTCGCCGCGCACCCGAACGTCGGTCCCTTCATGGCAGAGCGGCTCATCCAGCGCCTCGTCACCAGCAATCCGAGCCCGGCTTACATCTTCCGCGTCTCCAAAGTGTGGGATGACAATGGCAAAGGAGTCCGTGGTGACCTCTGCGCCGTGGTGAAAGCCATCCTGCTCGACAGCGAAGCCCGCACACTCGGCACGACCCCTGCCTCTGGCAAAATGAGCGAGCCGATGATCCGCCTCTCCCGCGTGATGCGTGCCTTTGGCAGAGCCCCGAGCAGCAACCCGCCGCTGCTTGGTCGCTACCTCATGTGGAACGCGCTCGATGAGATCGGCCAGTGGCCGATGCAGGCACCCACGGTCTTCAATTTCTTCACCCCGAGCTACGCACCACCCGGACCGGTGCTGGATGCAGGCTTCGTTTCACCTGAATTCGAGATCACCACCGAACTCACCGCAACCGACACGGCGAACTACTTCTTTGAAGGCGTCACAAATGGCTTCTACACCAATACTAGCAGCCGCATCACGCTCGATCTCACGCCGCTCACCAGCCTCTGGAGCACGCCGGACGCGCTTCTGGCGAAGATCGAAACCCTCCTGCTCGGCCGCCCCATGTCCGCCAGTCTGCGCAGCTCACTGCTTAGCCTCCACACCCTTCATTCCACAAACGCCACCAACGGCGTCCGAGTCATGCTCCAGCTCCTCTCCGCCTCACCCGAGTTCGTGATGGAGAAGTAACCCTCAGCCCAAAACCTGCTCCGATCATGAACGCTGAAAACCTTCCCACTCTGCTCACACGCCGGAACTTCCTCGGTGGCAGCGCCTGCTCGGCAATGTCCACCACCTGCCTGCTGAACACGATCCTCACCCTGCGGCATGTGAACGCCCAGGCAGCGGATGTGCTCGCGCCGGGCACGCCTTACAAGGCCATCGTCTGCGTCTTCCTATACGGTGGCAATGACGCGAACAACCTCGTCATCCCACGCGAAAGCAGCGCCCACACGAAGTATGCGAACAGCCGCACCGTGCTCACCATTCCGCAGGCGAACGTGCTCGCGCTGAACACGCTCAACGACAATGGTCTCCAGCTCGGCATCCACCCGAACATGACCGGCATCCGCGATCTCTACAACGTGGGCAAAGCCGCGCTGCTGACCAACGTGGGCACGCTCATCGCTCCCGCGACGATGTCTGATTACCGGAACCGCACCGCTGCCATCCCAGAGAACCTTTTTTCTCATAGCGACCAGCAGATGCAGTGGCAGACCAGCGCCAGCACGATGAATGCCGCCTACAATCAGACCGGCTGGGGCGCACGCATGGCGGAGGCACTCGTCGGCACGCAGCAGCGCACATCCGTCTCCATGCTCGTCAGCCTCAGTGGCACGAATTTCTTCCAGGTCGGCAAGACCATGTTTCCCTTCCGTCCAGGCCCCGGCGGCACACCGGTGTTTCGTTTGGGACAAGGCACCAGCGCGCAGGATGTCACGCGCTACACCGCCTTCCGAAACATCCTCAACGCCGAGTATGCCAACCTCATGGAGGACGCATTCGCTGACCTATCCAACAAGTCGATCATCGAAGCGGATACGATCAATACCGCGCTTGCTGGCACCTCGGCTTTCCCCACCATTCCAAACTCTGGGCTCGGTGAGCAACTCCGCACCGTGGCCAAGATGATCCAGGCTCAGGGACCGCTCGGCATCACGCGCCAGATCTTCTTTGTCGCCACCGGCGGCTTTGACACCCACGGCCCGCAGCTCGCCGATCATGCGAACCTACTCGGCGGTGTCAGCTCGGCCATGAAAGGCTTCCAAGATGCCCTGGAAACCATCAACATGGGCGACAGCGTCACCACCTTCACCGCCAGCGACTTCAACCGCACCTACGACAGCAACGGACGCGGCTCTGACCACGGTTGGGGCAGCCATCACCTCCTCATGGGCGGTGCCGTGAACGGCCAAAAAGTCTATGGTTCCTTCCCAGACCCTGACATCAACCTCGCCGGGCATCCACTGAACACCGGACGCGGCAACTGGATCCCCACCACCGCCGTCGATCAATACGCCGCCACCATGGCCAAATGGTTCGGCCTTAGCGACACCCAGCTCCGCGATGTCTTCCCCAACCTCCAGAACTTCGACCCCGACCTCGGTTTCATGAAGGCGGCTTGATGCCCGCCAGATTGACAAAACCCCGCGCTCATGGATTCTCCGCAGCATGGCAAACATTCGCAAACCCACCCATCCTGGAGAGATGCTCGAGGCGCGCTTGAATCAGCCGCGAGTCTCCTTGGAATACCTCCGTCAGCAGATGGAGAGCCATCGTCAGGCGAGCGAAAAATTCGCCGAGGCCGTGAAGAGCGGGACTTGGAAGCGTGGGCCCGTGAAGCAGGCTGCTGGCGGGAGCGCCTGAGCGACTTCGGCACCTTTATCGAAGGTGGCGCAGAACATCGGGTTCTCCCCGGAGATGATGTTTTCCTCAAGGCCACTCATCCTGGGCGCTGTGGCTTCACGGTGATCGCCACACCCGGTGGCCCAACTTTGACCCATGCGCTGCCCGGCGAGTATCTGCGGCGACTAATCGCCTCAAATCGTATCTTCAATGACGACGTGCGGCTGCTCGGGTTTAGCAAGGAAGATGGCCAAATAGTCGTGATCACCGCCCAGCCCACCATTGTGGGAGACGGCGTGCAGCCGGAGGACATGCTGGTCTTCTTTGAAAATCTCCACTTCACTCACGTGCAAGGGTTTACCGCCGGCTATAAGGGAGCGATGAGCTTTTACCGTGATCTGGATCAGATGGCAGTCTTTGACGCCCATGCCGGGAACTTCCTCCAAGATCGCAGCGGGTTGATTCTGCCCATCGACGGCGTGGTGGTCGAATGTGATGAGGTGCTCGCTGCCCAAGTCGCAGCTTTGCTGCCTGACGAATCCTCCGCAAACTCAGAAAACTGATGCCTGCATCCCTCACCAAACTCCTCCGCCCGCTCCTTTTCGGCCTCGTTGTCCTGCTGGCCGTGCTCTTCGGGCTCATGCTGGGCAAGGGCGGTGGCCTCGCAGGCTTGTGGGCGGATGTGCAGAGCTTGGTGGGCCGGGAAAAATACCAACTCGACCCCAACGACCCCGTTTTGAAAGCCGGACTGCCACAGCCCGATCCTCTCGCCGGACTGCCAGACTCACCGCTGAATGACTTCCTGAAACCTGCACGTCATCTCCAGCAGCGGCTGCGCCTTTCAGCTCATCTACGAAGGCCCCGACAAGCAGCCCTTCACCGACGACGACCTCATCCGCAATTACCCGCCGGACCTCGAGTTTAAGTGATCAATAGACGTCGCGGCGGTAGCGCTTGGCTTCCTTGAAGGAGGCCATCCAGGCCACAGCTTCCTCAGCGGTCAGCCCGCCTTCTTTTTCGAGGATGGTGTGCAGCGCCTTATCGACATCCACAGCCATGCGTGCGGCATCACCGCAGACATAGACGATGGCTCCCTGCTGGAGCCAAGCATAGATCTCGGCGCTGTTTTCCAGCATCTTGTGCTGCACATAGATCTTCTCAGCCTGGTCACGGCTCCAAGCGGTGGTCAGCTTGCTGAGCGTGCCGTTGGCCAGCCAGCGCTCGAACTCTTCCTTGTAAAAGAAGCAGGTCTTTTCGCTGACCTCGCCAAAGAACATCCAGGCCTTGCCCTTCGCGGCTGAGGCTTCGCGTTCCTCCAGGAAGGCACGGAAAGGAGCGATGCCGGTGCCTGGGCCGATGAAGATGACGGGTGTCTCCTCCTGCGCTTCAGGCAGGCGGAAACCTTTGCCGTGGTTCACGAAAACAGGAATGAGCGTCTCGCCGACCGTGATGCGCTCAGCCAGGAAAGTGGAGGCCACGCCGCCGCGCTCGCGCCCGTGGCTGCTGTACTTCACGGTGGCGACGGTGAGATGCACCTCCTTCGGGTGCGCTTTCTGGCTGCTGCTGATGGAGTATAGGCGGATGTTCAGCTTCTTTTGCGTGAGCATGAACTCCTGCGGCTCGAACTTGGCCGTGGGGTTTTCCAAAAGCAGATCGATGACAAATCGGCCCCAGAGGTAGCTCTTCAATTCTGCCTTCTTGTCCGGCTCCAGTAGGCCGTTGAGCGGCGTGTTGCCACCGGTTTTCTCGATGATGGCCTTGATGAGTTTGTTGTCGATCTCGGTGATGAGCGTCGCTTCGATCAATGCCTGACGGATTGGCACCTCGACGGCGGTCTTTGGATGCTTCACCAGCTCTTCGCCGGTGAAACCGAGCGCCTTCAGCGTGTCCTCGACCAGCGCTGGGTCATTCGTCGGCTGCACGGCGAGCGAGTCTCCCGGCAGGTATTCCAGCTCCCCACCTTCGAGATCGATCTCGTAATGCCGTGTATTCTTCGGCGCACCGGGGCCGGAGATGTCATGTGCCTTCTTCACCTTGGCGATGAAGGGGTTTTTCACGTTGTAGACAGGCTTTCCAGCGGCGGCTTCAGTGCTCATGAGAATGATAGTTCAGAGGTCAAGAGGGCGCGCAGGCTACGCCTTGTCAACGAAGAGGGCTGTAGGAAAAAATTGCCAGGAGACCTACGCGCAGGCTATAACTAAGACCTACCCCTTGGGCATCCTTCATGAAGAATCCACGCCGCCGCTTGAGCCTGGCCTTTGGCCTTCTCGTCATTGTCTTTGCCGCATCGAAGCCGTGGCGCAGCGAGACTGCATCGCTTGTTTCCCTAGCAACAACGAACCCGGTTCTTGAGGTAGACAGAAAGCCTGAAGTCGCCGCTCCTTTGGTCAGGCCAGCGGTGAACTCACCCGTTTCTGCCGAGCAGCGCCAGCCACAACAGACTGCTCAGCAAAAAGCCTTCCAAGCACTGCCCCAGACAGAGCAGGAATCTCTCTGGTGCGCCTTCGCCTCTGCCCGCCGTGCCGTGCAGCCTCTGACCGACCACGAGGCCAGCCTGCCACACAACAAGGGCGTTCGCTACTTCGCCCAAAACCCCGGCCAGCAACTCACCGCCCGCTTCCTCGACGGCACCGTGCGAATCGAGTCCGGTCGTAGAGGTAAATGGGCAGCCACACTCAGCCTCGCTGGAGCGGCCAAAACGAAGCCTGTACTGACGAAAGAACGCGTGGAGTATCGCCACTCCAATGGCATCACCGAATGGTATGAAAACCGTGCCGAGGGTATCGAGCACGCCTTCACCGTCTCGCGCCGCCCAGACGAAGCCTCACCTGAACTGCGTCTCGCCCTCGCCCTACAAGGCGTTGAATCCCGCCCTGGCAAAGGCGAGCAAACCGGCACGATCACCTTTGCCGACCCGGCCACCGGCGCCCCCGTTCTGAGCTACGGCACCCTCAAAGTCTGGGACGCCACCGGTCGCGAACTCGCCGCTCATTACGAAACTCGCGAGCAGGGCATGGACATCGTCGTGGCAGATGCCGGAGCAGTGTATCCGGTGACGATTGATCCGCTGATCGCCACTCAGGAGGCCAAGCTGGGGCCGGAGGTCACAGGAGATGGCCAATACGAGGATGAGTTTGGCAGTTCGGTGGCGCTTGATGGAGACACGGCTGTAATTGGTGCCTCGGCGGACGCCACGGCGGGATGGAGAGGCAGTGCCTATGTCTTCACCCGGAGCGGCAAGGTTTGGAGCCTGCAGTCCAAGCTCACAGCCAAGTCAGTCATTTTGGGATTTGGTTTTGGTGTATCGGTGGCACTGTCCGAGGACACTGTGTTGGTGGGGACTGCTTCTGGTAGCAGAGCTTTCATTTTCATTCGCAGCGGTGTAGTATGGAGCCAGCAAGCCGAACTTAGTGCTGACGACATTGGTGGTGACAGCTCCTTTGGAATCTCAGTGGCGCTGTCTGGAGATACGGCGGTGGTAGGTAAATATGCTCACTACACGGCATCAGGCTTGAATGTCGGCTGCGCCTACGTCTTTACCCGGAGAGCCTCAGTGTGGAGCATGGAGGCTAGGCTCACACCCAGCGATGCGGCCGAGGGAGATTTTTTTGGAGTCTCAGTTGCCTTGGATGGTGAGACGCTATTGGTGGGTGCGTTTAGGGACGACACAGTAGCAGGCTCCGATGCAGGCAGCGCCTATGTCTTCACCCGAAGCGGCGCGGTGTGGAGCGAGCAGGCCAAGCTCACTGCCAACGACGCTTCTCCCAACGACACATTTGGGATGTCGGTTGCGCTGTCCGATGACACGGCGTTCATTGGGGCTCATGGAGATGACTCTGCGGCAGGTGTTGATGTTGGAAGCGCTTATGTCTTTGCCCGCAACGGCTCCAACTGGGATCAACAAGCCAAGCTCATCGCCAACGACGCAGTGGCGAAGAGCCACTTTGGCAATTCCGTGAGGCTATCTGGAGACACTGCCCTAGTGGGTGTATATTGGAATTTCGAAACTGGGGATAGTCCAACGGGGAGCGCCTACATCTTCACTCGTAACGGAACTGCCTGGAGCCAGCAGGCTAAACTTACATCCAGCAGTACGACGGCGGATAGCTTTGGCGTCTCTGTCGCAGTGGATGGTGATACATTATTGGTGGGTGCGTCTGGGGACGACACAACGGCAGGCTACCAAGCGGGTAGCGCTTACATTTTCACCCGCAGCGACATGGTTTGGAGCCAACAAGTCAAGATTACTGCCGGCGACTCAGCTGCAAATGATCGCTTTGGCTGGTCAGAGGCGCTGTCTGGGGACACGGTGCTGGTGGGAGTGCCGTGGGACCATACGGCGGCGGGAATTGAGGCGGGAAGTGCATATTTCTTTACGCGTAATGGTACGGTCTGGATTCAACAGACCAAGCTCACCCCCAATGATGCAGCGCGTTATCAATCCTTTGGCTGCTCTGTCGCTCTATCGAGTGATACGGCATTGGTAGGTGCCGCTGGATCGGGTGGATCGGCTGGCGAGGCTTATGTTTTTACCCGCAGCGGTACGGCCTGGAGCCAACAAGCCAAGCTCATTGCCCAAGACGCCGGGTCGGAGGACCGATCACATAGCCTATGGGGCATTTTGGAATCTCGGTGGCGCTATCTGGAGACACAGCGCTGGTAGGGGCATATTGGGATAACGTGGGGGCATATGGAAATGCAGGTAGCGCCTACGTCTTCACGCGCAGTGGCACGTTCTGGAGGCAGCAGGCCAAGCTCATAGCCCAAGACGCGGCAACAGGGGACTTGTTTGGTTCGTCGGTGGCCTTGTCCGGCGACAGGGCACTGGTTGGGGCCGTTCTGGATGACACAATGGCAGGTGCTGATGCTGGCAGCGCTTATGTCTTTGTCCGTAGCGGCATCCTCTGGAAGCAGCAGGCCAAACTCGGCGCTGGCGACGCAGCGGTGGACGACCACTTTGGCGTCTCGGTGGCACTGTCCGGGGATACAGCTCTGGTGGGAGCTTATTGGGATGACACTACAGCGGGTGCTGATGCAGGCAGCGCGTATGCATTCACATATAACGGCAGTCTCTGGACACAACAGGCCAAACTCAGCGCTGGTGACGCAGCGGCGGGAGACTCCTTTGGAGTCTCGGTGGCGCTATCCGGAGATACAGCTCTGGTGGGGGCCTGTCTGGATGATACTACGACCGGTAATAACACAGGCAGCACATACATTTTTACGCGCGGCGGCACACTCTGGAAACAACAGACAAAACTAAGCGTTGGTGACGCGGGGGATTGCTTTGGCAATGCGGTGGCGTTGTCTGGTAACAGGGTTTTGGTGGGGGCTTATGGGGACGGCTCGCCACATCCAGTCACAGGCGATCCCCGCTCGTCCGTCGGTAGCGTCTTCGTCTTCCAATTGAACGTCCCGCTTCCTGAAATCGCCCTCTACGGCAACGGGGTGGACATCGCCAACGGCGACCCGACACCCAGCCTCGCAGATCATACTGACTTCGGCAGCACGTCGATGGTCAACGGGTCCATCATCCGTACCTTCAAGATCATCAACAGCGGTAGCGGGGCTTTGTTCCTGACTGACACGCCACGCGTGAAACTCAGCGGCAGCAGCGCCTTCACCGTCACGCAGCAACCCATGGCCACCGTGTCAGCCAATGCTGGTAAGCAGACCGTCCAGATTAGCTTTAAACCCGCTAGTCGAGGAGCACACGTTGCCACGGCGAGAATTACTAGCAATGATGCCGACGAGAGCCCCTTTGAATTCACCATCAGCGGCACGGGAGTGACACCTCCAAGGTTCACTACTCAGCCCGTCTCTCGGCTTTTGCTAACGGGGTCAGAAGCGACATTCAGCGCCATGGCTGACGGCGATCCGGTGATCAGTTACCAATGGAAAAGAGGCACAGTAAACATCGCCGGGGCCATTTCAGATTTTTTCACCGTCCCGATGACGAAAGCTACCGATGCGGCAGCCTATACGGTCGTTGCTCAAAACGGTGTCGTAAACCCGGTATCCTCAGATCCCGCCTATCTCGGTCTCGTCACGCTGAATCAAGGAACGCAGGTGCTGAAAATCGGCGGCACGCTGAGGCTGACCTGCACGGTCGCTGCTCCGAAGGTGGCGGGTGTGACGGTGAAGTATGATTGGTTCCGCCAGGGCAGTGTCAACCCGATCTCCAACGGCTCAAAAGGCAACGGCGCGGTCGTCACTGGTGCCACCACGGGAGCTCTTAGTATCGCCAAAATCGGCACAGCGGACGCGGACACCTACACCTGCCGGGTTACACTGGATACTCCTGGCAATGACCCGACGCTGACCAATGGTGACACCGTCGTCCGCGTCGTCGATGCCGTGCCCGTTGTGGCTGCTTTACCGCCGGAATCTGTTTCCGTGAGTGAGCCGATCGACATCACCATCATTGCCACGAACTCCCCCACCAGCTTCTCTGCCACGGGCCTGCCTGCGGGCCTGAAATTCGATACCAAGACCGGCCGCCTCACGGGCAAACCCACCACGCCGAGCAAGAAGACCCTTGGGGTCACTAGCCCGAGCATCATTAAATTTAAGGCCACGAACCCCTTCGGCACGAGCGAGGAGGAAAGTTTCCTCCTCACCATCGAGCCACTGGTGCCCGGTGTCGTCGGCACCTTCAGCGGACTCGTTGCACGCTCCGGTCACTCGAACTTTGGCATGGGCGGCCATGTGAAGATCACCGTCGCAGCCACGGGCGTCGTCTCTGGCGATGTCACTCTCGCCGGGCAAAAGCACAGCCTCGTCGGCTCGCTCGATGTCTCTCTTGGGAACCTCCCCACCTTTGATCTCGTCGTCAAACGCACCCCCGCCAGCCTTGGCGACCTCCGACTAGGCGGTAACATCTCTCCGCCCGATGACCTCCTCTCGGGCATCTGAGGTGCGCTATAATGTTGGACCAGGGGATAAGGGAATAAGCAGCATGAAAACAACCCTCCGAAAACGTTACAGCAGTGATTT
>JAGKWZ010000193.1 GCA_021151605.1 Verrucomicrobiaceae bacterium | reverse complement strand
CCTCGCCACATCGCCATATAAGTCAGCAGCGGAAAATTCTCCAGGCGCAGACGCCGTGTGCCCGCAGGTGGGCGGGAGTCGGGCTGATCAATAACCAGTCCCACGCCGAAACCTTGAGCTGCGTATTCTGCTACTAGATCCAGCGAGGCCAGTTCCAGTGTTGGATACCACTCGATCTTACGACACTGCAATTCGTGCTGAAAACAGCGGCACATCGCATCCACTGACTCCACACAGATCAGCGGCTCGTCGATGCGATCCTGTTTCCAAAGATCGTCAGGACTTTTGATCCGGCTCTTCTCTGGCACTAGCAGCGCCATCGGTAGCGAGAGCAATTCACGATGCTGGATACCAGCTGCAGGTTTGCCAAAGGTGCTCGTCACAGCGAGGTCGAGTTCATCGGCCAGCAGTCGCGCTTCGAAATCACTTTGCCAGCCCGTCACCAGAGCGAGTTCCAGCCTCGCAAAACGCCGCCGCAACGCCTTCAGAAGACGCGGCAGATAGCTGTGCTGGATCGCCGCTGGGGCTCCGATCCGCAGACGCACCTCCCGCCCACCGCGAAGCCGATCTGCCAGCTTCGGCAGCCCACAGAAAAACGGCTCGATGAACCCAAACAGCTCCCGCCCCTCCGTCGTCAGCTCAAAGGGGCGCCTTTGAAAGAGTGTTACTCCGAGACTGTCCTCAAGCTGGATGATCTGCGCACTTATCGCCGGCTGTTGAATCCCATATGGGATATGCCGAGCCGCAGCACTTACACCCTGATGCTTTGCGACGTAAAAGAAGAGTTCCAAATGATGGATGTTCATTGGCCAATCTAGTGGCGTCTTTGTCTTGGTTCAAAGAAGTTGAGCCGAATCATGAGTCCTGACCTTTTCGCAAAAAGGTTACCTCATCGGATCTTTCTCATACAAACTCTTGTCACTTCGCCGCGTATGTCTGACAGTCCCATCCTATCTCTGACACCGCCTCATGCGCGACTACTTCATCCGACGCTTCCTGCTCATTCTTCCGACTCTGATCGGGGCGACGATGGTGGTGTTTTTCATCACGAGGGTGACGCCGGGCGGACCGCTGGAGGCAGCGCTGCGACAAGCATCAGCGCAGCAGGGAGATCGCGGCATGAAGGACGCTGGAGCCTCGCTCAGTGAGGAGCAGAAGGAGGAGATGGCCGCCTACTATGGTTTCGACCGGCCGTTCTTTCCGGCTTACCTTGCCTGGCTGGGCATCTTGCCAAAGGAAGGCGACAAGCAGTTCATCAAGTTTGAAAAGGGCAAGGATCAGATGTCGGTGACACTGCAAGAGCTGCTGCCGAGGGAGCTATGGAAGCCGAACAACGCCTACCGGATCACAGAAGCGCAGGTCAGCAGGGATGGCAAACTCTACACCCTGCACTCATTAGTGGACTTAGATGCATGGAAGACACGACCGGAAAAGGAAAAAGAGCGCGTGCAGGTCTTCCGCCCGAAGTTCGATGGCCTTCTGCAAGGCAACCTCGGCATCTCGACACGCTACAACGAGTATGTCTGGGACATGATCCGTGAGCGCATGCCTGTGTCGATTTTCTATGGGCTAGTCACCTTCATCATCAGCTACCTCGTCTGCATCCCGCTCGGCATTTTGAAGGCCATCAAGCACCGCACGGTGATCGACAATGCGAGCTCGATCCTCATCTTCGTGGGCTATTCCATCCCCGGCTTTGTGCTGGCGAGCGTGCTCGTGGTCTATCTCGCGGCACGGCTGAATTGGTTTCCCACCGGCGGCTTCGTGAGTGAAAACTTTGCCTCACTGACCGTTGGTGGCAAAGCCTGGGACGTGGTGCATCACGCCGTGCTGCCGCTGGTCTGCTACATGGTCGGCAGTTTCGCCTTCATGACCATGCTGGTGAAAAACAACCTCATGGACAACCTCGCCGCTGACTACGTCCGCACGGCGGTGGCCAAGGGCGCGGGATTTAAGCGCGCGGTGCTTGTGCATGCGCTGCGGAACTCACTCATCCCGCTGGCAACGACGCTGGGGCACATCGTCTCGATCTTTGTGGCTGGATCGACACTCATCGAGCTGATCTTCGAGATCAACGGCTTCGGCCTGCTTGGCTACTACAGCGTGCTAGATCGCGATTACCCGCTCGTGATGGGCATTCTCGTTATCCAGGTCGTCTTGCTCATGGTGGGCAACATCTTGTCTGACTTCTTCGTCGCGCTCACTGACCCGCGCATCCGTTTCGAATAACCCATGTCCCCCCGCACCACTGGCATCCTCCTCCTCGTCTATGCAGCGCTCAGCGCGCTGTTTCGCGGGCTGTCGTTGTCCGTGCCTGTGTTCAAGGTCTCGTTTCTTGGTGGTGCTTGGCTGGGATGGATACTGCTGGCGGTGTTTGTGCTCACGGGTGGCTGGTTGCTCTGGCGCGGGCAAACACAGTGGCATTGGAGTCCACTGACCTTAAAACAGTTCCGCCGCTTCCGTGAGATCAAGCGCGGACATGCCTCCTTCCTGATTTTGCTCGCACTCGTTGGCGTAGGAGCACTCGACACTCTGATCGTTGGCAAGCGCGCGCTGGTCGTCCGCTATGAGGGCAAGTTCTACTTTCCATTCGTCACCGACGTGAAGCCCGCGACCACATTCGGCCTCAAAGATGAGTCGGAGACGGATTATCGAGAGTTGCAGCGCCAGTTCCGCGAGTCTAAGTCTGCGAACTGGGTGCTCATGCCCATCGTGCCGTATGATCCGAAGCTCGACACGCCGGAGACCATTGAGGAGGTCGTTGTGCGTGAGGGCGTGGCTTATCGGGCGAGTGAAACAAAACCTTTCGATGGCCGCGCTTACACGCTGTTTCGCGACAAGCCGCAGCAGAAACGTCAGGAATGGGTCTTCCGTCATGGTTTGAAGCAGGGCGAGATGCTCGGCTGGGATGTGAACAACGAGCAGGTGGAGAAAGCCACTTTCGACAAAGGCAAGCGGACCGCCTACAACGACTTCACTGAAGGCAAAGCAGCCGCGCTGGAATCTCAAGCCTCTGAAACCATGCTCACCGTGGTTTATCCGCCTTCACCGCCCTCTTGGAATCATCGGCATTTCCTCGGCACGACTTCGATGGGTGGCGATGTGCTCGCCATCCTCTATGGCGGTTGGCAGCAGGCGATCATCGCGTCCGTGTTGTTTTTGACTTTTGTCTTCACCGTTGGGGTCGCCGCAGGAGGCTTGCTGGGCTATTTCGGAGGTGTGGTGGATATCATAGGCAGCCGCTTGATCGAGATCTGGTCGGTGTTGCCCTTTCTTTTTATTGTGATGATCGTCAGCTCCGTGGTGAGTCCGAACTTGTTTTCGCTCGTGACCATCATCTGCGTCTTCAGTTGGATGGGGACGACCATCTACATCCGCACGGCGGCCATGAAGGAAAAGGCCCGCGATTACGTAGCTTCGGCTCGCCTTCTCGGCGCAGGCACGGGCCGCATCATCTTCAAACACATCCTGCCAAACAGCATCGCCATCCTGGTGACGCTCGCGCCCTTTGAAGTATCGGCCATCATCACCTCTCTCGCCGCCCTGGATTACCTTAGCTTTGGACTGTCGCCGGAAGAACCCAGCTGGGGCCGCCTGCTGCATGAGGGCACTGAGGACTTCAATTACCCCTGGATTGTCAGCAGCGCCTTTGTGGCAATGACCACCGTGCTCGTGCTTGTCACCTTCGTCGGTGAAGCCATACGCGAAGCGTTTGATCCAAAGAAATTCACGACCTACCGATGATGCTATCCGAACTACGAAGCCGCGAGAGCGTTCTGGATTGCGCCGGTCCTCCGGCGCTTTCGGGCGTCCCTCGGACTTCGGAAAGCTCCAGAGCGCAGGAGCACTCCAGAACGCTGCCGCGCATGCATGGTCTCATGCTCTTAGTGGTGGCTTCATTTCTCGCCGCCTGCTCGGACTCCGACGACACTCGCTTCCCGCCTTACGACAATACCGAGGAGGTGAAAGCTTACTGGAAATCGAAGCCAGACTTCTTCCAGTGGAAGACGCCAGCCGACCTTCCCACGAGTCTGAAATGGGAGAACGCCGCCGACGTGCCAGAGTTCGGCGATCCTCGCGCTAAGAAAGGCGGCACCTTCCACGACTGGCATCCCACTTTCCCACCGACATTCCGCAAAGTCGGCCCGGATGCCGCCAACACCTTCCGTGGCCAGCATCATGACCATATCGAGATCAGCCTCATCACCCGCCATCCCGATGAGGATGTGTGGATCCCCGGCTTGGCTAAAGAGTGGGCCATCTCCGAAGATCGCAAGACGGTGTATTTCCGCCTTCAGGATAAGCTAACTTTCTCAGACGGTAAGCCCATCGAGGTGGAGGACTTCTTCATGACCTTCTTCGTCATGACCAGCACGCACCTGAAGGATCCTTGGTACAATGACTGGTACACGAAAGAGTATGCCGGGATCACGAAGTTCGACGATCGCACCTTCTCGATCACGATCCCAGAGCCAAAGCCGGACCCTATCTGGTATGCGATGATCCCGCCAAGCCCGCGTCACTTCTACCGTGAACTCGGACCTGACTTCCCAGCGCGCTATCAGTGGCGCATCTGCCCGGTGACCGGAGCTTACGTCATCGATCCTGCTTTGATGAAACGCGGTCGCTCCATCACGCTCAGCCGAGTGAAGGACTGGTGGGCGCGAGATTTGAAGCACTATCGCTACCTCTTCAATTGCGACTTCTTGGAATACAAGATCATCGCCAGCCAGGACAAGGCTTTCGAGATGTTCCGTCAGGGACAGTTCGACTACTATCTCGCCGGGCTGCCGCGCTACTGGTATGACAAAGCGGAAGTCCCTGAGATCTACAAGGGCTACATCGAGCGGCACATGTTCTACAATGAGTATCCACAGGTCACCTGGGGCATCCGCATCAACGAAAGCAAGCCGCTGCTCGACAATTTGGATGTACGTCTCGGCATCAACTACGCGATGAACTTCCAGAAGGTGATCGATGTGGACTTCCGTGGCGACAAGACACGCATGAACAGCACGGTGTCAGGCTTCGGCAAGTTCACCAATCCTGATCTCCGCGCCCGGCCCTACGACCCGGTGAAAGCGCGCGAGCACTTCGCCAAAGCCGGTTTCACCAAGGCCGGACCGGATGGCATCCTGCAAAATGCGGAGGGCAAAAAACTTTCCTTCACGCTCACCACCTTCAATTCCGGCACCATCACGCCGATCATGCTGCGATTGAAGGAAGAGGCCAAAAAGGGCGGGCTGGAGATCAATGTCGAAGGGCTCGACTCCACGCAGATGTACAAGAAGCTCGATCAAAAGAATCACGAGATGGGCTTTGCCGGATTCGGCGCGCAGCCGCCTTATCCACGCTTCTGGGACGACTACCACAGCGCCAACGCCTTCAAGATTGGCAAGGACGGCAAACGCGAGATCGTCACCGACACCAACAACATGACGCAGACCGCCGATCCCGCGCTCGACCCACTCATTGACCAGCATCGCAAAGCGAAGACCGAGGAGGAGGTGCAGCGTCTCTCCTGGCAGCTTGCCAAGCTCATCGAAGACCGTGCCTGCACCATCCCGGCCTGGGAATCGCCATTTTATCGCTACATGACCTGGCGCTGGGTACAGTGGCCTGCGAAGGGCAACGCGCGCAAAAGCCGCGAACCAATGGATGCCCACATGTTCTGGATCGATGAAGATGTGAAACGTGAAACGAAGGAAGCCATCCGCACCGGGCGCGACTTTGGCGAAACCCTGCGTGTCTTCGATGCCTACAAAGCCAAGCAATGAGCAACTCCATCCTCCAGGTCGAGAACCTCGTCACCGCGTTTGATACCGACACCGGGCGCATGACGGCTGTCGATGGCATCAGCTTCGAAGTTCCACGCGGCAAGACCCTCGGCATTGTCGGCGAATCCGGCTGTGGCAAAAGCGTCACGGCTTTCTCTATCACACGACTGCTTCCTCAGCCTCACAGCAAGGTCCTCGGCGGCAGCATCCGCTTTGAAGGACGCGATCTCGCCGCACTGCCAGTCGAGGAGATGCAAAAGATCCGTGGCAATGACATCAGCATGATCTTCCAGGAGCCGATGACCGCGCTGAACCCCGTGCAAACGGTCGGCAAGCAGCTCGCGGAGGCCATTTTGCTCCATACCGAATGCAGTAAGGCGGACGTGCTTGCCCGCAGCATCGACATGATGAAAAAGGTGCGTATTCCTGCACCAGAGCAGCGCTTGAACGAATATCCGCATCAACTCAGCGGTGGCATGAGACAGCGTGTGATGATCGCAATGGCGCTGATCAATACACCGAAGCTCCTCATCGCCGACGAGCCGACCACCGCGCTGGATGTCACTGTGCAGGCGCAGATCCTGGAACTCATCGCCGACCTGCAACAAGAGATGGGTATGAGCGTCATCCTCATCACTCATGACCTCGGTGTCATCGCTGAAGTGTGCGATGAAGTCGCTGTCATGTATGCCGGACGCATCGTTGAGAAGGCCAGCGTCTTCGCGCCCAAGCACTTCGTTGAGAACTGTCCCATCTGCGTCGCATGAGCCTCCTTACCGTCCAAAACCTCCAGCAGTACTTCCCCGTTCGCGGCGGTGTGCTCCGGCGCTCTGTGGCCTCGTGCAAAGCGGTCGATGGCGTGAGCTTCACGCTCGGGGAAGGTGAAACACTCGGCCTCGTGGGAGAATCCGGCTGCGGGAAGACCACCCTTGGCAAAGCCATCGTGCGTCTGCTCAAACCCACCAGCGGTAAGATCGAGTTCGATGGCCAGGACATCACACACGCCGGCATCGGTGCGCTGCGGCCCATGCGGCGTCATGTGCAGATGATCTTCCAGGATCCAGCCGAGTCCCTGAATCCTCGCCACACGGTGAGGGACATCCTGGAGGAGCCCTTCATTGTGCAAAAGATGGGCACCAAGGAAGAGCGTCGGAAGTGGGTGCTCGACCTCCTCGACAAAGTCGGCCTGCCTGCGAGTGCGATGGATCGATTCCCCTTTGAGTTCAGCGGTGGCCAGCGTCAACGCATCGGCATTGCTCGGGCCATCGCTTTGAAGCCCAAGCTTATCGTTTGTGACGAACCCGTCTCGGCTCTGGATGTCTCGGTGCAAAGCCAGGTGCTGAATCTGCTGCTCGATCTCCAGCGTGAGATGGGCCTGAGCTACCTCTTCATCGCCCATGGTCTCAGCGTGGTGAAGCACATGAGCGACCGCGTCGCGGTGATGTATCTCGGCAAGATCGTCGAAATGGCCCCAGCGGAGGAGCTTTATCACCACCCACGCCACGCCTACACCAAGGCCTTGCTTGATGCCATCCCCGTGCCTGATCCCGCAAAGCGCCGCAAACGCGAACTGCTGCAAGGCGACGTCCCTTCACCGATCAATCCACCTGCTGGCTGCGCCTTCGGGCATCGCATGAAGCATCCGAAGTGGGAGCAGAGTGTTGGCATGGATCTGAGTCTTCAGGAAGTCTCACCCGGCCACTGGGTGCAGCCCTGCCCGTGCTGCACCTGAGGGGGGCGTTTTGTGTCTGCATTCGAGCCAGATGGAGGCCGCGCTCTGCGTACTTGTGGGTCCATGAAACTCACACTTTCCCTACTAGTGCTCACAGGCCTGGCCTTTGCAGCAGATGTGCCGAAGCCAAAGCAGGCTGAGGCTCCGAGCAAGAAGGCCACGGCGGCCCCCAAAAAGGTCTATCCAAAGAACCCGCCACCTACGGCAGCCGATGTGAAATACGGCCCGCATGAGCGCAACGTGTTCGACTTCTGGCAGGCGAAGTCGGACAAGCCAACTCCGCTTCTATTCTATATTCACGGCGGTGGCTGGATGGGCGGTGACAAAAAAGGCATCGCGGTGGAACCTTTCCTGAAGGAGGGCATCTCCGTCGTCTCCATCAACTACCGCTACATCTCCCAGGCCCAGGAGGTCGTGCCGCCGGTCAAGGCTCCGTTGCATGATGCGGCACTCGCCTTGCAGACCGTGCGCAGCAAGGCCGCCGAGTGGAACATCGACAAGACACGCATCGGGGCCAGCGGTGGTTCCGCCGGGGCCTGTAGCAGTCTCTGGCTGGCTTTTCACCCCGACATGGCCGACCCCAAGAGCAGCGATCCTATCGCCCGTGAGTCCACCCGCCTCTACTGCGCCGCCGTGAATGGTGCCCAGACCACACTGGACCCTCAGCAGATGAAGGAATGGACGCCAAACAGCAAATATGGCGGTCATGCCTTCCTCCCCGGCAAGGAGCGGCCCACCTTTGAGGCCTTCCTGGCCGCACGGGAAAAGATTCTGCCTTGGATCGCGGAATACTCCCCCTATGCCCTGGTCACCTCTGATGATCCGCCTGTGTATCTCTACTTCAGCGCGCCACCTGCACTCGGTCAGGAGCAGAAGGACCCCACCCATACGGCCAATTTTGGTGTCAAACTTCAGGAGCAATGCCGCGCCAAAGGCGTCACCGCTGAGCTATTCTATCCTGGCGTCACTGACGTTAAGGCGAAGACCACGAACGAGTATCTGATTACCAAGCTCAAAGAATAGCGCGGTGGTATTCCCCCTCTCTCCCGGAAGTCTGGTTCGTAGTATCCCAGAGGTTTTCTGGGGAGAGGGAGGTTCTCTAAAGGCTTGTGAAATTGTGGTGAACAGAGCTCAATATTCGCAAACAGCCGTCAACGGCTTGTCTGTTCAACGGTTCCCGCCAGGATCTCTGCGATGTGTCGCACCTTCACTTGCGGTGCTTCGCGGGCTAGCAGGCCGCCGAGATGCATCAGGCAGGACATGTCGGCGCTGGTGATGAATTCAGCACCGTGGGAGACGTGATCGCGTATGCGGTCTCGGCCCATGGAGACGGAGACATCCTTTTCAAAGGCGGAGAAAGTGCCGCCGAAGCCGCAGCATTCATCGCAGCGATCCAGCGGCACGAGTTCGAGACCTTCGATGAGGCTGAGGAGCTTCGCAGGCTTGGAGAAATCGGGCACCATGCACTCGCTGCATTTGCCGAGGCCCAGTCCACGCAGTCCATGGCAGCTTTGATGCAGGCCGACACGATGCGGGAACTTGCCCGGCAGGCTCGTGACCTTGGCGATGTCATGCAGGAACTCGCACAGCTCATAGACGCGATGGGTGAGCGGATGATGCCGCGCCTCCAGGCTCTCTTTTAAATGCAGCACGCAGCTTCCTGAGGGTGAGACGATGTGGTCAAAGCTCGCAAAGGCATCGCCAAAGTCGGTGACGCAGCCTTCGCTGAGATGGGCGTAGCCGGAGTTCGACATCGGCTGGCCGCAGCAGGAGGGCGATGATGGCACGACGACCTCGTGACCGAGCCCTTGCAGCAAGGAAAGCGTGGCCCGACCTACCTGGGGATACAGTTGGTCGATGTAGCAGGGGATGAAGAGGCCGAGAGTCATGTTCAAGTCATGCAGTCTGATTGGCTGCTATTGGGTGTGTGATTGGTCTCAGCAAAGTCGATGTAGGCGTCGTTGTCGTAGTAGTGAAGAAAGGCTTCCATTAGATCATCTAGAGTTGCCTGTGAGTTCTGCTGAATCGCGTTGCTGATGATCATTTGGAAGTCCTGAATTCCGAGAACATGATCGAAGCCGCGATCTATTACCTGTCTGGGCAGCGCGTCCGGGTCGTCGTCTAATTCCTCAGCATCCTGTTTAAGTACTAGGCACGGCGTGTTTAAGGTCCAATCAGCAGTGTTATCTGCATAAACATGATGATTCCATGGCCACGATTTAGGTGAAGCCAAGATCTGCGAAAAACAGGTTTCTTCTCTCATTCTCTGAATTCCTTGTATTTGTTCCGGCGAAAAAATCCTCCTCGGTGAGAACGGAGGAGGGGTCAGTATCCATTTCGGCAGAACGCCGCTCGGTCTCCTTCAGCCATGCTTCATCACCCGTGGCCTGCCAGTCTTGTGGGACACTGGCGTAGAGTTCATCTGCCAGCTCGATCCGCTCTTCGATTGGCAGAGAGAACAATGTCTGGGCGAGGGCTGCGGTGCTCATGGAAAGAGTGTGAACGATGAGGTGGAAAAAATCCACTGGCGATTACAGAGCAGCCTTGGCGATGTTTTCCAGCAAAGCCCTGGCACAAGCGGTGGAGAAGGCGGTGTCGTTGATCTCGACCGCCAGCTCGATGACGGGGACGCCGGGCCTGAGGTTGGCTTTGAGGCCGGCAAAGAGGGCCGTGTCGGCTGCGGCGTCGTGGAAAGCTTTGCCTTCGGCGCTGATGACGCTGATGGCCTTCGTTGGCAGCAGGACGGTGACGGGCGCGGTGTAGGCGTTGACCTTGTCGGCGATGATCTTGCCGAGCTGGGCGCACTCTTCGGTATTCGTGCGCATGAGAGTGACCTGGGCGTTGTGCTGGTAGAAGGTGCGGCCTGCATACTTGGCGGGCACGGTTTGCGGCTCGCCAAAGTTCACCATGTCGAGACAGCCGGGCGTGACGATGGCAGGCACTTTGGCCTTGGCGGCTGCATCGAGTCGCTCGGGTCCGGCATTCAGCACACCGCCGCAGAGTTCATCGGCCCACTCGGTGGTGGTGATGTCGAGCACGCCAGCGACCATGCCGCTTTCGATCAGCGCCTCCATCGCGCGACCACCATTGCCCGTGGCAGCAAAGACGAGTACCTCGTAGCCCGCTTGTTCGAGCTGTTCCTTCGCCGCCGTCACACAGGCAGTGGTGTTGCCAAACATGCTGGCGACGATGAGCGGCTTGTCAGACGATGGCCTTTGTTTGCGGCCCTCAGCGGCCTGCACCATGCCGCAGACAGCTCCGGCGGCGTTTTCAAAGATGACGCGGGTGAGGCGGTTGATGCCCGCCACATCAGCGATGGCCGGGATCATGACGATGTCCTTCGTGCCGACGTAGGGCGCGGTGTTGCCACTGGCGAGTGTGCTGACCATCACCTTCGGGAAACCGATGGGCAGCCCGCGCATCGCCGCCGTGCAGATGGCCGTGCCGCCACCACCGCCAAGGGAGATGATGCCCTGCACGCGTCCGCTTTCCACCAGGTCGGCCAAGACCTTCGCGGCTCCTTTCGCCATGAGCGTCACGCATTCACCGCGATCCTGGCGGGCGAGCACGGCCTTCCAGTCATCGGCCCCAGCGGCGGCGACTTCATCGGCGCTGATGTCCGGTGTGATGCCCGGCGCGGCCAGACTGCCTGCATTGATGAGCAGGGTGTCAAAGCCACGCCCACGGATGCAATCGGCGACGAAGCCGTGTTCGGGGCCTTTGGAATCAAACGTGCCGAGGATGGCGATGGTAGGCATGGGTGGTCAGGGCGGGTGAGTTTAGACGAATACGAGCCCAGTGAACGAAACTGGCGCTCACTTCTCAAGCCCGTCCTTCCACTTTCGCCTCACTGAAATCCACTCCCATGAATTAGGGGCGCGAGAACATCACCTCGCCGGTGGTCGTCCCGGTGGGGGTGGCAGCAGGTAGTGGCCGTCGCCGATCAAGCCGTCTGGCTGTGTGGCGGGCTGGCGCAGGACGCCGCTGAAAGGCAAAATGTGTTTGATCCGAAGGGCGAGCAGAAGGTGATGGTGGCGACGAGCACGGGTTTGATCCGCTGGGAAAAGCAGCCGCAGCGCACGCTTTATTCCGATGGAAAAGTCTATTGGAGCAAGCCGGTCAATGGACCCGCCGCATCCGTCACCTCGCATCATCAGGCCTTTCGCGATGCCGATGTGTTTTGGAACCAAGACGCCCAGCGCTGGTGGATGGTGCTGCACGCGCTCACGGCTGAAGGGCATCGCCCGTGTTTCGGACTCTACACTTCGCCCGACCTGATGCAGTGGACCCCGCAGACACCACTCGGCACCTATGCCATGGGTGTGGGGCTGGATTGCCCGAACGTCATGCCGATGCAGGGACGCTGGTTTGTCATCGCCTCGCAGGCGCATTTTGCCTCTGCCGCCAAAGCTGAAGGCCCCTACGCTCCGGCGGACATGCAGCCCTATGAGAGCGGCGACCTCGTCGTGCCGAAGTCGCTATTCGACGGCAAGCGGCGGCTCATCTGGGGCTGGATTCGTGATTTGAAAGGCGGACGCGACAGCGGCGAAGGACTCTGGGGCGGCACGCTGAGTCTGCCGCGCGAAATCTATCCCGGTCCCGATGGCCAGCTCTACTCGCGACCCGCCGCCGAAGTGACCGTCGCCTTCACCACCACCGCGCTCGACCTCACCTCCGCACCCGCGCCGGGCGAGACCATCGGCACCTGGCAATACGCGGACAAGAAGCTCACCTGCGGCCCCGAAGGCGGCGCGTGCAGCTTCAAAGTGCCCGACGACTACCTGCTGCAATGCACCGTCCAGCTCGATCCCAAAGCGATCCTCACTCTGACGATGAGACAGCGGCAGCCAGGCAGCGGCTACCCCCTGCTCATCCATCCCGAGAACCAGCTTGTCAGTCTCAAGCGCGGCTCATCGGAGTTCTCGCGCCGCGTCGAGTTCGATGCCAACCAACCCGTCACCATCCAGGCCTTCGTCCAAGGCGCGATCATTGAGTGCTTCATCAACGACCGCCACGCCTTCACCTGCCGCGCCTATGATTTCGCCACCGGCAACCTCGGCCTGAAAGTCGCAGGCGGTCAGATGCAGGTCCTGGCCCTGAAGGTGAAGAAGCTGCCGCCGCAGCGATCCTGATGAAGGGCAAATGCGCCCAACTGCGACTCCACGCTCATGAAGCACCTCCCTCTTCTTTTACTCGGCATCCTGCTCATCATCGGTGTGCACACATCAAAGGCGGCGGAGGTCAACTCGTCGGCTCCTCAATCCCTCATCATCACGGCCCTCGGCACGGAAGCTGAGGACAACGCACGCGTTTGGCAGGGCATCCCGGGCATCGAGCGAGCGCCGAAGGGTCGCCTGTGGAGCATCTGGTATAGCGGCGCGAAGAGCGAGGGCTTGCCGGGGAACTACTGCGTCGTCGCCACCAGCGGCGATGAGGGGAATACGTGGACGAAGCCCGTGCTCCTCATCCAAGGCCCAACGCCGGAGTCCTCCACCTTCGATGCCGTGCCGTGGCTCGATCCGAAGGGCCGCTTGTGGCTCTTCTATGTGCAGTCGGTGCGCGACTCGAATGGCAAGATGAAAGCCTACGGCACCTTCGCCATCCGCACCGATTCGCCGGACGATGCCGCGCCAAAGTGGTCCGAGCCGTTTCTCGTCTTCAGCGGCGGTCGTCTGTTTGGCAAACCGATCCTCAGCCACAGCGGCGCGTGGTTGGCACCGATCTACATCGACGGCAAGGTGGTCGACAAAGAAACTGGCGTGCTCAGCAGCACCGACGACGGCGCTTCGTGGACCTTTCTAGGCGGCACCAGCGTGCCGAAAGACGTGCGCAACTACAGTGAGCACACGCTCGCGCAGCGCAAGAACGGCGACCTCTGGATGATCATCCGCACCACCACCGGCCTCAGCGAAAGCACCTCCACCGATGGCGGCCACACTTGGAGCGCTCCGATTCCATTCCGCGCCGGCCCAAACACACGCGCTCATGTGCGGCGGCTCGCTTCGGGAGCTTTCCTGCTCGTCTATCACGACCTCACTGAGAGCGATCAATTTCAACTCGGCCTCAAGAGCAAGCCGATGTATCCGCGCTCGAAAATCGCCGTGTGGCTCTCCGACGACGAAGGCCGCACATGGCCGCACAAGCTCCTGCTCGACACCCGCGAGTGCTCCTACCCCGACGCCACGCAGTCGCCCGATGGACGCATCTTCGTGACCTACGATTCCTGGCGCTACGGCTGCTTCCCCGCCATGTATCGCTACGACCCCGACGCCGGCCCGGGGAAAGAAATCGCCTTCGCGGTCATTCGCGAAGGCGATATCCGCGCCGGAAAAATCGCATCCCCCGACTCGCGACTCCGCCAAGTCATCAACCGCGCCACCGGCTATGGCAATGCCATCGAACTCAAGAAGGCCGATGAGCGAAAGCTGCGGGAGAAGGGGAAGGAGAAGCGTTGATGATCTTTGCTTTGAAAACGCTCTCCTTCATCCTCATCGCTGCGCTGGCGGCGGCATCGTCTTTGGCGGCGCAGGCTCCTGCGGCGGCTGCGAAACCTCCGCCGGGGCTGACGTTCGCGAATGTGCCGTATGGCAGGCATGAGCGGCAGGTGCTAGATTTTTTTCAGGCGAAGTCGGCCACGCCGACGCCGGTGGTGTTTTATGTTCATGGCGGAAGCTGGCTGAACGGGGACAAATCGCGTGTGGATCAGGTGAGTCGCTATCTCGCGGCGGGGATCTCGGTGGTGAGCATCAATTACCGCTACATCCCGCAGGCGCAGGCGGACGGCCTGGTGCCGCCGGTGAAGGGGCCGCTGATGGATGCGGCGCGGGCCTTGCAGTTCGTGCGGAGCAAGGCGGCGGAGTGGAATCTCGACAAAGAGCGCATTGGCGGGACAGGTGTATCTGCGGGCGGATGCTCGGTGCTGTGGCTGGCGTTTCACCCGGACTTGGCGGAGCCGGACAGTGCCGATCCCATCGCTCGCGAATCGACGCGGCTTTGGTGCGCCGCGGTGAGCCTCGCGCAGACGACGCTCGATCCGCAGCAGATGAAGGAGTGGACGCCGAACAGCCGCTATGGCGGTCATGCGTTTGGCATCGGCAGCTTCGCGCAGTTCGTGGCAAAGCGCGGGACGATCCTGCCGTGGATCGCGGAGTATTCGCCGTATGCGCTCGTGTCGGCGGATGATCCGCCGGTGTATCTGAATTACCTCGGCTACGGCGACGCGACGCCTGCGCTGGGCCAGGACGCGAAGGACCCGACGCACACGCCGAACTTCGGAGTGAAGCTCCAGGAAAAATGCCGCGCCACGGGCATCCCGTGCGAACTCGTCTATCGCGGTGCGCCAGAGGTGAAGCACGCGCAGGTGGTGGACTACTTGCTGGCTCAACTGAAGGCCGATGCGAAGCCCGCCAAGCTTTCGGCACCGGTGACGCCAGCCTGGCTTGCCTTCCAATCTGTGACCGCCTGATACTCTCCGCCATTAGCTTTGATGTAGTCCCTCAGCCGTTCAATGAGGCTGCCCGTGGATTTCGTTGGAATTTTGGCCGGTGCCGCCCATGCGGCGAGAGGCGGGATGGTGAACGGCTTCTTGGCTTGGGAATCGGCAATGCCCGCCTCAATGTGTGAGATCTGAACGAGGTAATGCTTCGCCTGCTTGGCAGAGTCGCCTTTGCCCTTTGCCAGCTTTTGCAATGCTGACTTGTGCTGAAGAGCGGCATCCACTGTGGTTTTGGTGAAGCTGAAGTCGCCCTTCGCAGCATGGTTGTTCAGCGTCTTCACGGCTCCAAGGATGTTCGGCCAATACGGATCGGCAGGCGGGGTGGCAGCGGCAGCCTTTGTAGTTCTCAGGTCATCCCAAGGCTTGCCATTCTCATCCTTCACCATCACGTCACCCACGGCCTGGTTTAGCTCCTTGGGCAGATCTGCGCTGATGCCAGCCTTGCGGAGGCCGAAGATGTGACCGCAGAGTGATTCCCCATAGCTGTCCCGCCAGCCGTCATGCTCCATGTCGAGCGCCTTGGTGGCGACATCGTTCATGTTCTTCCATCGGGCATCGAGCATGGCCTTGATCTCATCAGGTGCCTGGAGAGCCGCGATGTCCATGCCCTCGATCTTGCGCGAGATCTCCGTCAACCTCATGCCGCCAAAGATCTCGGACGTCTGGGCATTCTTCGCGGCATCGCGCAAAGTGAAGAGCTCGTCGGGGATCTCATTCCAGTCGGCATTCTTGAGCCCACCCATGGCGCGGAAGCGCAGACTGCCACCATTGTCGATGCGCCATGGCAGGCCAGCGGCATCGACGAGAATGTTGTCCTTAGCCAGGCCAATGACATCCCAGTTGCCGAGCAGTCCATCGACATGGAAGAACTCGCGCAACTTCGCGAGCAAGGCATCGCGCTGGTCTGGTGTGGCTGACTTCAGCACTTCAGCCAGACTTTGACCTTCGATAAAGCGGGCGAGCTTTACTGGACCAGCGGCGGTCTCATAAAGTTTTGCTTAAGGAACAGATGCGCCGAGCTGGCGGTAGAGGTCATCTGCCAGCACTTCCTCACGAAGATGCTCGGCACTCGCGCCCTTCTTCATCACCCAGCGGTTGCCCTCGGCGTCTTCCATGAGCATCGCGCCCGTGCTGCCGCCGAGCTTCTTCACGGGTTTGAGCTTCGCCACATCCGCCGGGAATGCGGCCAGTGTCGGAGCTGCCTTGACTTCACTGACGGGCTTGACCTGCTTGACCTTCTTCACCGACTTGGCTCTGCCTGCGATCCATGTCCAGACGCTCTTCTTCTGGCCGGGCATCATCTGCTTCTTGGCCCATTTTTCAAAGGCTTCCAGAGCTTCGGGATCATGGGCATAGCGCTTCTGGATCAGAGGCCAGTCGTGGCGGATGTTGCCGGGGATGCTCCATGGAGCTGAGGCCCATGTCGGCGCGTGATTCAGCGGTGTGCCATCGGGGAGCTTTTGCGCGGTGGCGATGAGGTCAGACTCCCGCGCTGTGTAGATCTCGGGCTTCGAGATCTGAGTCGGCAGGAGGCTGCCATCATTCGCGGGAGCCGCCATGCCGCCCGTCTGCATCCGTTCAACCGCGCCCTTCGTGAGCGGCACGATCAAGCATCTGCAACCCCAGTCCCAAGGCGGGAAGATGCGCTGCCAAATGTCGTGACCGGCGGGGAAGATCTTCCGATTCAGCGCGGCGTGACTT
>JAGKWZ010000023.1 GCA_021151605.1 Verrucomicrobiaceae bacterium | reverse complement strand
CCAGGCCTTCCTCGCGACGACGATGGCCTGCGCCCGCTGCCACGATCACAAATACGATCCCATCACGCAGCGCGACTACTACGCGCTGGCGGGCATCTTCCGCAGCACGGACACGAAGTTTGGCACCGTCGAGATGATTCAGAACAACAACGCTGGCACGCTGTTACCGCTGCCTGCCAGCGCCGGACAACCCGATGCACTCAAACCACTCACCCCGCGTGAACGCAGCCGTCTCGAAGGCTCCATCGCGCAGAAATCCGCCCGTCTCGCCGAGCTGACCAAACAACGCATGTTTGCCTCGTCGGAGTTTGTGCAGACGCGGCTGCGGCTCGCCACCGACAAGTCCCATCTCGCCGCCTACGAGTCCGACGGCACGCCGAAGCAGTTCGCCACCTGCGTGCTGGAGCGCGAGAAGCCGCGCGACTCTGCGCTGCTGCTGCGTGGCGAGGTGCAAAAGCCCGGTGACATGGTGCCACGTGGTTTGCCGATGCTCGCGAAATCGAGCGCCGAGATCGCCAAAGGCAGCGGCCGCAAAGAACTCGCCTCGTGGATTTCATCGCCGGAGAATCCTCTCACCGCGCGTGTCATCGTGAACCGCGTGTGGCTGCATTTGTTCGGCCAGGGCATCGTCGCCACGCCGGACAACTTTGGTTTGTCAGGCCAAGCACCCACACATCCCGCGCTGCTGGATCATCTCGCGACTCGCTTCATGAAGGAAGGCTGGTCCGTGAAAAAACTCATCCGCGAGCTGATGACCAGCCGCATCTATGCGCTGAGCACCGCGCACGATGCGAAGAACTTCGAGGTCGATCCGGACAACACCTTGCTCTGGCGCATGACGCCACGCCGACTCGATGCCGAGTCCATCCGCGATGCCATGCTGCTCACCGCTGGCAAGCTCGACCTCACGCCGCCCACCGGCAGCGCGGTCGCGATGTATGGCGAGGGTTATGTCACCGGCGTGCAGACACAGATTCGCGGTGCGCTCGATCAAGTCTTCCTCTACCGCTCCGTCTATCTGCCCGTGATGCGCAACGCGCCGCTGGAGTCGCTCACGCTCTTCGATATGGCCGCAGGCAGCACCGTCACCGGCCAGCGCCCGCAGACCACCGTGCCCTCACAGTCGCTCTATCTGCTGAACAGCGCCTACGTCATCAGAATGGCCGAGTTCGCCGCGCAAGCCCTCCTCACCGAGCGCCCCAAGAGCGAACCCGCCCGCGTGAAGCTCGCCTACGAGCGCATTTTCAACCGCGCACCAACTGACACCGAAATCGAAGCCGCGCTCGCCTATGTGAAAACAAAACCCGATGCCGCCAAAGGCTGGGCCGCCCTCTGCCAGAGCCTCTGGGCAAGCCATGAGTTCTTGGCGCGGAGTTGATATGAAAACGGATTCGCCAATCTCAATCTGGTCAAGACTTGCGTGCCTTCATGCAGGCTTCGAAACGGTCCAGCAGCTCGCTGTCAGCTCGGAAGGTCGTCTGCTTGAGGGCTTCAAGCATGGCAACGCCATCGACCAGCCCGCGTTCATCGGCCAGATCGAGGATGTTCAAGGTTCCGACCGCCAGCAGGCCACGCGTCTCTGCCGCCGAGCGGCCTCGACGCTCATCCATGAGCACAATCGAGATTTTTCGTTCGACCGCGAGACTGATGGCCTCTGTCTCACCTTGACCGAGTTGGATGGTTTGATCAAGGCGCGCTACTTTCTCGACCGTCAGCCAGCCCGGGAGATTCAGGAGCCAGCTCGCGACTGCTGCGGGTGCTTTTGGATGACTCAGTTCGGCCAGCACCGCGTCGGGAATCACTACCTGACCAAACAGAGGTCGCAGCACCTCGACCTGACCGATAAGGATCAAGTAGTTCAGCGGCGTGGTATCCGCCACTACCACGCCCTGCGCACTCATGCCTCGAGCGCCGCACGAAGTTTTTCACCACTGGTTTCCAGTTCCTCCCACGTCGGCTGTTGCTCGGCCCCATGGCGCTTGAAAAACGCTTCTGCCTCATGAAATCCCAGCCCAAGCATCTCCGCCGCCTGACCACGCGAAAGCCTGCCTTCGCGATAGCTCTCCGTGATGAGCATCTGACGTGCACGAGCTACGGCATCGCCTGTGTCAAGACCGAGCAAGCGCTTCCAAGCATCGGGGAGTTCAAGAACGAGTGTCATGTGCCAAGCATACTTTTCTTGGTGCCATCCGCAAGCTGACGATTCCAAACCCTTCTACAACCCCACTCACACCGCCATGACTCCAGCTCTCCAATACTCCCCTACTTCATTCCCCGCGTTCTCACGCCGTGAATGGCTGCAAAGCACCAGCGCAGGCTTTGGTTATCTCGCGTTGAGTGCGCTTACCACGCAGCGTGCTCTCGCGGAAAACGCGCCACCACTCGCACCGAAGCAGCCGCATTTCCCAGCCAAGGCCAAACGCGTGCTTTTCCTCTGCATGGACGGCGGGCCGTCGCATGTGGACAGCTTTGATTACAAGCCCGAGCTGGCGAAATACGCGGGCAAAGCCATCGGCAAAGGCAAGGTGCCCACCGGCAAGCTCATGGCCCCGGTGTGGGAGTTCAAGCAGCGCGGCCAGAGCGGCCTGTGGATCAGCGAGCTGTTCCCAAAAATCGCCACGCACGCGGACAAGCTCTGCCTCATCCGCAGCATGAAGACCGACGTGCCAAACCATCCGCCCGCCTTCCTGCAAATGCACTGCGGTATTCCCACCGCGCCGCGTCCCAGCATGGGCGCATGGATCACCTACGGCCTCGGCACGGCGAATGAAAACCTGCCGGGCTTTGTCACGCTGAGTCCCAATCCCGGCAACGGCGGTCCCGCGAACTACGGCAGCTCGTTTTTACCCGCCATCTATCAGGGCACCCGCATCGGCAATGGACGCGCCCCCATCGCCCAGGCCAAAATCAGCAATCTCGCGCATCCGCAGCTCGCGCGGCCTGAGCAGCGTGCCCAGCTCGACTTCGTGCAGCAGCTCAACAAAGCCGCGCAGCAACGCCAGCCAGAGAACGCCGCCATCGAAGGCCTCATCGAATCGCATGAACTCGCCTTCCGTATGCAGGACGCCCTGCCCAATGTGCTCGACATCGAAAGCGAGTCCGACACCGTGAAAAAACTCTACGGCATCGGCGAAAGCACCACCGACGACTTTGGCCGCCAATGCCTCATGGCGCGGCGCATGTTGGAGGCCGGCGTGCGCTTCGTGGAGGTCAATCACGGCGGCTGGGACCAGCATCGCAACCTCACCGAAGACCACGGCAAACACGCCGCCGCCGTCGATGGCCCCATCGCGGGCCTCCTGACCGATCTCGAAGGTCGCGGCCTGCTCAAAGACACGCTCGTCATCTTCGGCGGCGAGTTTGGCCGCACCCCGTATGCGCAGATCGCCGACGGCCGCGACCACAACCACACCGGCTACACCACCTGGTTCGCCGGAGGCGGTGCCAAGCCCGGCCACAGCCACGGCGAGACCGACGAGTTCGGCTACGAGTCCGTCATCGACCCCGTCCACATCCACGACTGGCACGCCACCATCCTCCACCTCCTCGGCCTGGAGCACACCAAGCTCACCTTCCGCCACGCCGGACGCGACATGCGGCTCACCGAGGTGAAGGGGAATGTGGTGAAGGGAATCATCGCGTGAGCTTTCAAACACAATACATCACACCCATGAAAACAACCCTCACTCTCCTTATCGCCCTTTCGGGCATCACCACAGCAATCGCCCAAGCTCCTAGCGGCGGTGTGTTTCAGAAATTCGACAGGAACAGCGATGGCAAAGTCACTTCGGAGGAACTGCCGAACGCGCAGGCCTTTGAGCGCTTTGATGTGAACAAGGACGGCAGCATCACATTGGAGGAATACAATGCCGTCACCGGTGGCACGACGCCGAAGCCGACGACTCCTACCAAGCCCGGTGAAGCCCCGGCTGTGGCGAATCCGTTGGCCGCGACGATCAAGAGCTTTGACGCGAATGGCGATGGCAAGATCACCAAGGAGGATGCGGCGGGTGCAAGCTGGTTTGCCGAGGCGGATCAAAACAGCGACGGTGTGCTTGATGACGCCGAGTTGCAGCGCCTGAGCCTTTACGCTCAAAAACTGGGAAATAGCGGGCAATTCGAGGCCATAGTGAAAAACTATGACAAGGACGGCGACGGAAAAATCACGCGCGAAGAAGGTGCAGGTGCCAAGTTCTTTGACCGTCTGGATCAAAACGCAGATGGCGTGTTGGATGCGACGGAACTGGAGCGACTAAAAGCCTTCATGCAGAAAGCGGGCGGCGGCACAGGGACGCCCACCCAAACGGGCGAAACACCTCCCGGCACCAAACCAGCCACCACTGCGCCCGCTGACGCGGTTTTCTCCGGCTACGACAAGAACAGCGATGGCAAAGTGACCACTGACGAACTGGCGAGCACGCAGGCCTTTGAGCGCTTCGACTTGAACAAAGACGGCGCGATCTCCTTGGACGAATACAACAAGGTCTCCGGCAAAACACCGCCGACCACGACTCCGGGCACCACGCCGCCGCCTGCCGCACCTGCGGTCAGCCAGATCGATGCGATGGTGAAGCAGTTCGACGTGAATGCGGATGGCAAAATCACCCGCGAGGAATCTGCCGGGGCGCAGTGGTTCAATCGCGTGGACTCGAATGCTGATGGCGTGATTGACGCGGAGGAGCTGGCGATGGTGAAGAAGATCGTGGCACGCGGCGGCGCGAGCGGTGGTCGCGGGATGCCATCGGCGGCCCCAGCGATCTCGCCGGAAGACGTGAAGAAAGTCACCAGTGGACCGGAAATCCTCAAGCCGGGTGATGTCGGCATCGGGCGCATGATTGTGGACGCGCCGTTCACTGATCTCGCGGGCAAGGCGCATCGTTTGAGTGAATTGAAGAGCAGCAAAGGCATCGTCATCATCATGACCAGCGCCACCTGCCCGGTGAGCAAACGCTACATCCCCAGCGTGGCGAAGCTGGAAAAAGAACTCGCGGGCAAAGGCCTCGCGCTGCTTCTGGTGAATCCATTCGCCAGCGAGGCAGCGGAGGAAATCAAGGCGCAGCTCGCGGAGCACGGCCTCACCTCGCCCTACATCCACGACAAAGAAAAGACCCTCACCGCTGCGCTTCATGCCCGCACCACCACGGAGGTCTTCCTGCTCGATGCCACGCGCACGCTCGTCTATCGCGGTGCCTTTGACGATCAGTATGGCATCAACTACAACCTCGACGCACCAAAGCACCGCTACCTGCACGATGCCATCGCCGCATTCGTGAAGAACGAGTCGCCACACATTGCCGCGACTGCTGCGCCGGGCTGCGAACTTGATCTTGGCAGCGCACCGAAGCTCACCGCCTCGCCCGTCACCTACCATGGTGATGTCTCCCGCATCCTTCAGCAGAACTGCGTCACCTGCCATCGCGACGGCGGCATCGCGCCCTTTGCGCTGGATGACATCGAGGAGGTCAAAGACCGCGCCAAGGTCATCAAGCGCGTCATTTCCGAAGGCACCATGCCGCCGTGGTTCGCCGCGTTGGATGAAAAGGCCACATCGAATCCCTGGGCCAATGATTGCTCACTCTCCGCTCGTGATAAGGCCGACCTGCTCGCATGGATCGAGTCCAGCGACCGACCTCTCGGCAATGTGGCCGAGTCACCCGCGAAACGCACTTACCCCGCCGAGTGGAGCATCGGCACGCCCGACCTCGTCATCCCGCTCAGCCGCGCTTACGACATCAAGGCCGACGGTTTCATGCCTTACGCCTTCGATGTCGTCGATACCGACATCGCCGAGGACAAATGGGTCGCCGCGTATGAAATCCTTCCCAGTGAGCGCGACGTGGTGCATCACGTCATCGTGCAAGTGCATGAAAAAGGCAGCGATGCCCGCGACCGCGAGGAAGGCGCGGGCGGTTACTGGGCCATCTATGTGCCCGGCAACGGCGCTTGTGTGTATCCCGAAGGTTTCGCCCGCAAAATCCCCGCCGGAGCACGCGTCAGCTTCCAGATTCATTACACGCCGAGCGGCAAGGCCAAGAAGGAACGCCTGCGCATGGGCCTCGTCTTTGCCAAGACCGCGCCGCAGTATGAAGTGAAGACCCTCGCCCTCGCGAACAACCGCATCGCCATCCCGCCCGGAGCCTCGAATCACGTCGAGACATCGACCCGCCGCGTGCCCTTCGACATCCCCATCACCAGCTACATGGCCCACATGCACATTCGCGGCAAAGCCTTCAAATACGAAGTCACCTACGCCGACGGCAAAACGGAAACCCTGCTCGACATCCCCCGCTACGACTTCAACTGGCAGCTACGCTACGACTACAAACAGCCCAAGCTCATCCCACGCGGCAGCACCCTCACCATCACCGCCGTGTATGACAACAGCGCCCAAAACAAAGCCAACCCTGATCCCACCAAGCTCGTCAAATGGGGCAGCCAAACCGTCGATGAGATGATGCTCGGCTACTTCGAATACTTCGTCCCGTTGGCCGCGAAGGTGGCAGCGAACTGAAATCCAGCACCCACACGACCGTGAAAACCCACCTCTCCATCCTCTGCATCATCGCGTCGTCTGCTCTCGCCCAAACCGCCGCTAGCGACCGCTTCCAGCAGCTCGACAAGAACAGCGACGGCAAGCTCACCCAGGAGGAGTTTCCCTATCCCTTCTTCTTCAAGAAGCATGACAAGGACGGCGATGGAATGCTCTCGCGTGAGGAAGCGGCGGAGATCAAGGCCGCTGGCGGGAAGACAACAACCACGCCACCGACAGCTGCACCCGCCGCCGCATCGGATTTCAAACCCCGCCCGCATGGCGACGAGGCCACGAAGGCCGGACTCAAGCCCGAGGTGCTCGCGAAGCTCGACATCGCGCTGCAACAAGCCGTGGCGAACAAGGAAGTCTCCGGCGTCATCGGCTTCATCCATCACAAAGGCGAGCGCGGCTACTTCGAGGCTTTCGGTTGGCAGGACATCGAGGCACAGAAGTCACTGCCGAAAGACGCCCTCTTCCGTTTGCAGAGCATGACGAAGCCGGTCATCGCCGCCTGTGCCATGTCGCTCTTCGACGCGGGCCTGTTCACGCTCGACGAGCCGATTTCCAAACACTGCCCGGAATGGGCCGAGCCGAAGGTGTTGGAAAACGGCCAGCTCGTGCCCGCGAAGTTCGCCATCACGCCGCGCATGTTGATGAGCCACAGCAGCGGTCTGTATTACGGCGACATCGAAAAGGGCGCGCGCAGCAAGGCAGGCAACGAAGGCGCGACCTTCACGCCCGTCGCCACCACGAATCGCGGCGCAAAAACGACGCTCAAAGAGTTCTCGGAAGGACTCGCCAAAGCACCGCTCAAGTTCCATCCCGGCACAGGCTGGCAATACGGCCACAGCATCGACGTGCTGGGGCGCTACATCGAGGCCGTCGCAGGCAAGCCGCTCGATGAAGTGCTCCAGGAGCGCATCCTCGGCCCGCTGAAGATGACCAGCACCGACTTCTGGGTGCATCCCGAGAACGCAGCCCGCATCTGCCAGATCTACACGCAGCCACAGCCGGGTGTGTTGCGTCGTGGACGCGAGGCCAGCCAGCTCACTGAGAAGCCCACGCTCTTCCTCGGCGGCCAGGGCTTGATCAGCAGCACGGAGGACTACGAGCACTTCTGCCGCATGATGTTGAATCGCGGCGAACTCGACGGCGTGCGCCTGCTGAAAGCCGAGAGCGTCGATCTCATGTTCCAAAACCACCTCAAGCCCGAACTCGGCCAGAAATACGGCCTCGGCGGTGCCGTCGATGGCGAAGGCGGCTACGCCTGGGGTGGCGCGAACGGCACCCAGTTCTGGCTCGACCGCACGAACCAGCTCTTCGGCATCTTCATGGTCCAAACCCAAAACTACCGCGCCCCGACTTACAACGCCTTCAAAACTCTCGTGAACGAATCCGCAGGGATCGCCAGCAAAGGCGGCATGGGGGGAAGTGGTGGAGCGATGACCAGCCAGTTCAAGCAACGCGACAAAAACAACGACGGCAAACTCGGCCCCGATGAAATCCCCGCCGCGCTCTTCGAAAAGCTCGATGTCGACAAGGATGGGTTCGTCAGTGAGGAAGAAGCGAAGGCGTTATCCAAGCCACGACCATGAAAAAACTTCTATTCCTTATTCTCACCTTCGGCATCGCGTCGCAATCAGAGGCGCAGAGTCCTAAGCTCACCGAAGGTTTCAAACGGGCTGACAGCAACGGCGACGGCAAGTTGTCTGCCGATGAAGTAAATCAGTTTCCGCAACTCAATACGAAGCTCCTTGGCGCGGATAAAGATGGCGACAGCCTCATCACCTTCGAGGAATTCCGCACGCAGTTGGTGGCCGGGGCGCGACCGCCGAGCACTCCGTCATCGCCATCATCACCAGCGACAAAGCTGACTGCGGGCGAGCACACGCGGACGGTTGTCGTCGGCGATTTGCAACGGCGCTACCGCGTGCATGTGCCGAAGAAGTATGACGCGGCGAATCCCACGCCGGTGGTCATTGTTTTTCACGGTGGCGGAGGCAATCCCGAGAGCATGGTGCGTCTCTCGGGCATGAATGCGAAGTCGGACGAGGCTGGGTTCATCGTCGTGTATCCCTATGGCACCGGAAAGCTGGAGGATTACTTGCTCACTTTCAACGGCGGCGGTTGCTGCGGTTATGCGATGCAAAACAAAATCGACGACGTCGGCTTCACCCGCGCTTTGCTCGACGACCTCGCGAAGGTCGCGAACGTGGACACGAACCGCGTCTTCGCCACCGGCCTCTCGAATGGCGGCATCATGTCGCATTACGTCGCGTCGGAGCTGTCCGACCGCATCGCCGCCATCGCGCCGGTCGGCGGCCCGCTGATGATGGACGCGCCGAACGCAAAACGCTCCGTTCCCGTCATGCACTTCCACGGCACGGGTGATGAGTTTGCACCCTTCAAGGGCGGTTTCGGCAAAGGCGCAGCCAGTGGCAAGGGCGTGACCGATTTCAAATCCGTCGAGCATACCATCCAAAGCTGGGTGAAAGCGAACGGCTGCAAGCCAGAGCCCGAAGTCGTCGCACTGCCCGACAAGGCCGATGACGGCATGAAATGCACCCGCAAGACTTGGAGCGGCGGCAAGGACGGTAGCGAAGTCGTGCTCATCGAAATCGAAAACGGCGGCCACACCTGGCCCGGCATGGAGCCGCCGATGGCCATGCTCGGCAAATCGACCAAGGACATTTCGGCCAATGATCTGATGTGGGGATTTTTTCAAAAGCACCCCATGAAGCCCTGATTTGCCACCCGCCTTGATAGAATGGTCGGCACTAAGAAACCCGGCGGCTACACGCATCTGGAAGAATACCTGAACAGCATCGACTGACTGCACCGTTTCCTCGTCTCGCGCACCTGAAGTGATGATAACCCGACCCCATGGACTGCTGGCGATTCTTGCCGCCCTGATGCTGGCATCGCTGGCTGCGGAGGAGCCTGCGCCCGCTCCGCACCCGATCGTGGGTCAGTATTTCGTGCCAGTGGATGTGGATTGGTCGCATCCCGTTTATGCGACTGCCTTTGACGATTCATCCGCGCTCCAAGCCTGGACGCTGGAAGGCGGCAAGCGCATGAGCGTTGCCGAAGGCCGCCTCGTTCTCGAGAGTGATGCGGTGGCCGGTGCGCCGCCGGTGGAGGATCAGCACCTAGTCTGCTGGCTCAAGCGAGAGATGCCCGCGGACTTTTTGCTCGAGTTCAAGATGCGCCCGCGGAGCCGCAAGGACGGCCTGGCGATCATCTTTTTCAGCACGCGCGGTCTGCATGGGGAGAGCATCTTCGATCCCACGCTCGCTCGCCGCACGGGCGTGTTTCAGCAATACCACAGTGGAGATCTCAACGGCTACCACGTTTCTTACTGGGCCGGCGATCGCGGCACCGCGCACATTCGGAAGAATCAGGGCTTCGCACTCGTCGCCTCCGGTCCCGACCTCGTCGCCAAAGCTCCGAACGAGGCCTGGCAGAACATTCGACTGCACAAACGCGGAGGCAAGATCCGCCTCATGGTGGATGACATCGTCTCTGTCGCCTACGACGATGACGGCAAGGTCCACGGCCCGGTCTGGACTCACACCGGCTGGATCGGCCTGCGGCAGATGTCCCACACGATTCGTTGCGAATACGACGACGTGAAAGTTTATCCCCTCAATCCATGAAACCGACCCTCCCGCTTCTCATTGCCGCGCTGCTCGCACCGTTGGCCACGCTTCCTGCCGCTGAACCGCTCCCCGCCTTTCCCGGCGCGGTGGGGTTCGGAGCGAAGGCCAAAGGTGGTCGCGGCGGTGCGGTATTGTTCGTCGAAAACCTGAACGACTCCGGGCCCGGCAGCCTGCGGGCAGCGCTGGAGGCCGAGGGGCCGCGCACGGTGATTTTTCGGACGGGTGGAACCCTTGAGATCAAATCCGTCATCTCCGTGAAGCACCCGTTTCTCACGATCGCCGGACAGACGGCTCCTGGAGGCGGCATTGCGGTGAAGATCGATGGCAAGACCGACATGGGCGCGATCAACATCGAGACGCATGATGTGATCCTCCGGCATCTGCGGGTGCGGCCGGGGCCTGCCGTTCCGGGAAGCGTCAATGGCGACGCCGTTCAAATCCTTGAGAGCGCCCGCGATGTCATCGTGGATCATTGCTCGCTGAGCTGGGGCACCGATGAGGTCATCAACGGCTGGTTTGACGCCCGCGACATCACGGTGCAGCACTGCATCATCTCGGAGGCGCTGCACGAGTCGGTTCATCAAAAAGGTCCGCATGGCATGGGCATGCTCTTCGGGGACAAGAACCAACGCGTGACCATTCATCGGAATCTTTTCGCCCACAACAACCAGCGCAATCCGCTGCTCAGTCCCGTTCGAAAGGGAACGATCCAAGTGAACAACAACGTCATCTACAACTGGGGCCAGATCGCCACCGAGCTGAACAACGACGCGGAAGTGAATCTGACGGGAAACTTCTACAAACTGGGCCCATCCTCGCGGCCGGAACGCGGGGCGGCGGTGAGCGGCAACGTGAAAATCTATCCCAAGGACAACATCAGCCCCATCCGGCCTGATGCCGCCAAGCCCGAGGATGCGATCATCAAACCGTGGACCAATCCCGACAAGCGCAGCAGCTTTGCCGCCGCCACACCCTTCGAGGCACCGCCGCTGCCTGTCCTGCCCGTCATGGAGGCCTACGAAGCCGTTCTCGCCGACGTCGGTGCCTCCAAGCCACAGCTTGATGCGGTCGATCAGCGCATCATCGCTGATGTGAAAAACGGCACTGGTAAGATCATCAACCATCCATCCGAGGTCGGCGGCTGGCCAAAGCTCGCCACGGGCGAGCCTCCGGCTGACCGCGATAAAGACGGCATGCCCGATGCCTGGGAAAAAGAACACGCCTTGGATCCCGATGACCCCGCCGACCGCAATGGCACGAAGAAACCCGGCGGCTACACGCATCTGGAAGAATACCTGAACAGCATCGACTGACTCCATGGCCGATTCCCCCTCCGCACAGCCATCTTCATCACCGCGTCTGCGCTCGCTCGACGCGCTGCGTGGGTTTGACATGTTCTGGCTGCTCGGTGGAGCGCAGATCGCGGGTGCATTGTGTGCCGGAGCGCAGCCGGACTCGTTCGGGGCGGCGGTGAAGGAGCAGTTCACGCATGTGGAATGGGAAGGTTTCCGCTTCTACGACTTCATCTTCCCGCTCTTCCAGTTTCTCATCGGCGTGGCCATCCCGCTTTCGATCTGCAAACGGTTGGATGTCGGCGTCTCGAAAGCGAAAATCCTTCGTGACGCCTTCATCCGGCTGTTCTGGATGATTGTCATTGGCCTCTTCATTCACGGCAACCTTCAGTCTTGGAAGATCGAGGAAATGCGACTGTCCTACAGCGTCTTGGAGATGCTGGGGCTGGGTTATGTCATCGCCGTGGTCTGCGTGCTGTTTCTTTCGCTGCGTGGCCAGATCATCGCCACGGCGGGTTTTCTCATCGGCTATTGGTTGCTACAAATGTTCGTGCCGGTGCCGGGCCACGAGTGGGGCGTGTTCAAGGCGGGTGGCATTTTCGGCGACTGGCTCTTTGACAACAGCATCGGCCTGCTCGGCCATCCTTGGAAAAGTCCCTATGGGCGCGGCTTCCCGTTCCTGCCGATGTGGACACACGCGGCCACGACCATGCTCGGTGTCTTCGCCGCGTATCTCATCAGCGGCCAGCAGGTCTCCCGGAAAATGACGGATGCACAGAAACTGCGCTGGCTCACGGGGCTGGGCGTCGGGTTGCTCGTGCTGGCCTGGGTGTGGAGTTTTCACCTGCCCATCGTGAAGAACCGCTGGACCAGCACTTTCGCGCTGTGGTGCGGCGGATGGAGTTACCTGCTGCTGGCCGCATTCTGGTGGGTCATCGACGTGAAAGGCTGGCAGCGGGGTCTGGGCCTGTGGACGGCCATCGGCTGCAACTCGATCCTCGCCTACATCATGGCGAGTCTGTTCATGAGCGGGTTCGGAGAAATCGCCCGCGTCTTTCTCGGTGGTCTGAAGCCCGTGATGGGTGACTACGGGCACGGCATTCTCATGGTGCTAGCCAAATACGGTCTCGCCTGGGTCGTCTTGATCCATCTGAGACGGCAGAAAATCTTTCTTCGCTTGTGACGCCATCGCTTCGTTCAAGAAAGAACAACCCATCATGCAAAATCGCCTCCTCACGCATCTCTGCCTCATCGCCATCCTTCTCGGCTCCGCCCAAGCCGAGGAGGCGCGTTATCACCTCTCGGCAGCCGGTGACGACATGAACCCCGGCACCGAAACCGATCCTTTCGGCACGATCCAAAAGGCCGTTGATGTCGCCCAGCCGGGAGATTTGATCTACATCCATGCCAGCGGCGGGGCGTTCTTCCTGGAGCGACGCGTGGTGGTCAACAACAAGGGCGGCGAGCCGGGAAAACCCATCCGCTTGTTCGCCTTTCCCGGCGAATCACCGGTCATTGACGGCAGTCGCATCAAGGAGTCCGGCGACGTGATGCGCCTGAACAACGCCTCGTGGTGGCATCTGCGCGGCCTCACCTTTACCCACGGACCGGAAGCGGGTCTCTTTCTCAATGACGACTGCCACGACAATCTCATCGAGCGCTGCACCGCAACCCGCAATGGACGCCTCTCCGAATACGAGGGCAGCGGCTTTGTGCTCTGGGGGCCGAATGTCATCACCATGGCCGCGAACCATTTCCTCAACTGCGACGCGCATCACAACGCCAACCTCAAAGGCAAGGAACCCTTCGGCAATGGCGACGGCTTCAAGCTCAACGTGGGCGGCCCCGGCAACCTCATGACGGGCTGCCGAGCCTGGCACAACGGCGACGACGGCTACGACTTCTTTTACGCCACGCAGCCCATCGGCCTGCGCCAATGCTGGGCAGCCAAAAACGGCATCGATGACGCACAGGGAACTCTCAGCGGCAAGTCTCGAGCGAAGCTCGGCGACGGCAACGGCTTCAAGCTCGGGGGCAACAACAGCAAGGGCGACACCGGCGGGCACACGCTGATCCAATGCGTGGCCTGGGGGAATCCGGGCACCGGCTTTGACGAGAACGGCGGCAACAAAGGCGTGGTGATCGACCAATGCACCGCCTGGGCCAATGGCCACCACAACTTCGGCTTCTGGAAGGATGCGGTGCCAAAACACATCTTCCGCAACAGCATCGCCGCCGGACCCACGCCTCACAACGAGGCCCGCGGCATCCGCGAGAGCAATACCTGGCACATCGGCATCGAGGACCCCATGTTCGCCAGCACCGATGACACCGCCGCGCTGGGTCCGCGTGCCGAGGACGGCAGCCTGCCGAAAAGCGCCTTCCTGCACCTGGACCGGGAGAGCCCCTGCCGCGGCAGTGGCATCGGCGGCGTGAACATCGGCGCGTTCCCCTCGGCTCGCGCCTTCAGTAAATGATTGTATGCACCGTCAAAGCATGGCTCACAAACTCCATCAGTCCCTCACTGCGCTGCTCCTCTGTGTCCTCTGCGCCTCTGTGGTTCAAATCCATGCTGAAACGACCAATTGGACCCTCGGCACCACGGAGGGCCATCAGCACCTCGTCACCCCGGACGGCAAGCCCTTCCTCATCCTTGGCCTTTCTCACGCCAGTGGTGCCTGGCAGGGATTGCTCGGCCCCAAAAAAGAACAGGCATTGGAAAACGTCCGCACTGACCTGCGCGAGATGAAGTTCAACGCCGTCGGCAACGTCCCGGAACTCATCGGTGAGTTCAACTACATCCACAACGCCGACCGACTACCCGGCTCGCCCGGCACCGTGACGGGGCAGGGCCAGCGAAAGCATCTTTACGAGGACGTTTTCGATCCGGTCTTCCACGCCCGCCTGCGAAAGCACATCCAAGGCATCGCCGACAAGACTGCGAAGGATGCCCGCTGCATCGGCTATTGGTGGACGGACATCCCCGTGTGGAATCCCGGCCAGCAGAAAAAGAAGTTCGGCCTTAGCTATGTCGAGTTCATCCGCAGCCTGCCCGAAGGCACTCCGGGGCGAGTGCGTTACGAGTCGTGGAAAAAGGAAAACGCCACCGCGAAGGACGACGCCTTCCACGCCCTCATCGCCCGTGAACTCTACACCGTCACCGCCGCCGCGTATCGCGAGCTTGCACCCGGCAAGCTCATCTTCAGCGAGCGCTACAACACCATCCCCGGCGCGCCGCTCGAAATCATCGCCGAGGCGGGCAAGGTGGTGGATGTCATCTCCTTCCAGCCCTACGAGAAGACGCTCAAGGGCGACATCCTCGACCAAGTCCACGCCATGACCGGCAAGCCCATCATTCTCTCCGATTGGAGCCTCAGTTTCCCCGTCGAAGGCCACACCAACACCATGTGGCCGCAGTTTCCCACGCCCGCCGAAACCGCCACCGGCTACGAAGCCTACCTCACCAGCGCCTTCGCCAAGCCCTACATCCTCGGCTACTACAAATGCCAATACCGCGACGTCATCCTGCCCACTGGCCAGCTCAAGCAAGGCATCCGCACCGTGAGCGGCGAGCTGCGAAAAGACTGGGCGGAAAGCCTGCGGCAGATTCACACGCGGCTGCTGGGGAAGTTTGGCAGATGGTAAGCGACCTTCTTGGACAACCTACAAAACAACATTTTAAGCCATGACTCCAAAGCTCCACCGCTCCATCATGGCGCTGCTCCTCTGTGTCCTCTGCGCCTCTGTGGTTCATACCCATGCCCAGACCAATCTCCGCGCGTGGCACTCCGCTGGGCAGACGTGGCTGGTGTGGGAGGATGTGGCACCGACGCCGAGCACGTATCGCATTTACATGAGCACGACGGCGGCGGTGGTGAATGTCACGCTGGCGACGCAGGTGGGACGCTTGTTTCCCGAGGACTGGCAGGCGCAGCGGCTCAGCGTGATGACGCCGGGAGCGACGTGGCGCATCCCGGATGCGAGCGGCACCGGGACGTATCAGCTCGCCAGCAATGAGTGCGTCTTCGCCTACACGCCGCACTCGGCGACGCCGATGTATTTTGGTGTGACGAAGGAGGGCACGTTCTCCACGACGGCGGCATCACGCACGGGGCTCATCGCGCAGACGACGAATCCGGTGCAGGCGCATCTCCAGCTCAGCGGCACGAACGGCACCGGGCGGGCCTACCGGCTTTACGCGCACTGGGTGGACGGCAGCGACAATGATGCGGACCAGCGTGCGGATTATCCGCTGATGGCGGATGCGGACTGGAATGGCACGGCGCGGGTGTTTGCGGTGTGGGAGGCACCGGAGGGCACGCCGCCCACGAATGCGCCCGCCGTCATCGCGCTGCACGGCGGCGATGGGAACTACCGCTACTTCGAGCCAGGGGCGACCACGCAGTATTCGCAGGTGGGCACGGATTCACCGGGGGCGTGGCTCATCCTGCCGGAGGACAATCTACATGCGCGGGGAGCCAGCGCCACGGTGCAGATTTTGCAGACGTTCTGGGTCGGCTGGGCACCGGGCTACAATCGCTTCACCTGGCCGAACTCGACCGCTGCGGGCACGCTCATCCTTCCCTACACGCTGCGGCGCATCGACTGGATGCGCGACTGGCTCACGACAGCGCTTTCACTCGACCCGCAGCGCATCGCGCTCACCGGCCACAGCATGGGCGGACAGGGCTGCGGCATTCATGCCCGCTACCGACCCGCGAAGTATTGCGGTGTCATCCAGCACAATCCGGGGCTGCAACCGCCGGACAGCCAGATTTTCCTCGGTCTGCGCACGGACAACAATCCGGTGAAGCTCCCCGGCAATCCGGGCACGCAGGATGTCTTCAATCCCGCCGTGCGACTCGACCTCACGGTGCGCGACTTGCCGCTGACGAAGATTGTCATCGGCAAGAACGACACGCTGCCGAATGCGGGCTGGAGCGCGCAAAAGGTCGCCGTTTTCAACACGCTCGCGGTCTCTGGCATGGGCCAGCATTTGTTCTGGGATGAGCGGTCGCACGGAGTCTGGTCCACCGGACACTGGAATGGCTCGCCGCGCATCCTCGCCACCGAGCTGCTCCGCTATCGCGCCAATCAAACCTTCCCCGCGCTCTTCAACGACGACCAAAACGCTGCGCTCGCCGGTCGCCAGCCCGACCCCGGCGATGGCACACCGACGAATGGCGACCCGTGGGGCACCTGGAGCGGCTATTACGATTGGGAAACGACCTCGCTGGCCGACACGACGAACCTTTGGGCCGCGACGATTTTCCTCACCGGCTCGTCGAGCTTCGCCAATGACGTGCCGTCTTTTTCCAACTCCACCGCGAGCGTGGCGCTGCGGCGCACACAGCAGTTTGCGCCCGCGCCGGGCACTCTGCTGCTGTGGTCGCTGCGACGGCTCACGGACAATGCCATTTTGCAAAGCGGCACCGTCACCGCAGCGGCGGACGGCCTCGTGACCATCCCGGACCTCACGCTTTTCAAAGACTCCGTGCGCTGCCGTCTTGAGGTTCGCGTGCCCACCGCGTGGACGCCGACCGACCTGCGCCTCGGGAGCGCGTCGCTCGCCTACATCGACAGCGAGTTCGCTCCCACCGGCGGCGACACGCGGACCGTGTATTTCGATAGCTCCCTCAATGTGTGGATTGGCCATGTGTCGCCTGACACCGGTCTTTTCACGACCAGCACCGGCCAGCAGCAGATGCTCGGCACGGGGTCGCTCTTCGGGTCGCTGAATGTGAATGGTCCCGAGTGGGGACTCGATACGCAGGGTAGCGCCGTTTTTTTCACCGGCGCGGACGGCAACGGCATCGGGCAAATCTTCCGCGCCAGCCCGCCGTTTGACGCACCTGTGCTGACGGCACTGACCAGCACCACGACCGGCTACACCCACGCCATCGCGAACGCGACGTGGAACGCCGCGCGCGGCTCGACGCTGCTCATGGGCTACCGGGGCATTCAGTCCGGCAGCGCATGGCAGCCGGGCACGTTGCAGGCATTCTGGATGGATGAGGCGCAGCCCGGCGTGCTGAACTTCCTGCCGCTGCCGCGCGGCTTCTACCGCTGGATTCCCGATAGCGTGCTCGCGGTCTTTGTCCCTGCGGCCACTGGCGGAGGACTCACCAGCGGGCAGATTTATCTGTTCGATGCCGACACCGGAACCAATCGGCAAGTCAGCAACGACGCAGGCAGCAAAGTCTCGCCCTGGGGCTTCTACGCACCGGAGCTGAATGGCGAAATGCTCGTCGTCGCCGTCGTGGATGACACCGCGCTCGCCGTGTATCGGAACCTGAGCGGCGGCACCGGCCCGTGGACCCGCGTCGCCACGCTCACGCTGCCTGCGGGCACCGGCTACACCAAGCTCACCTCCGCCGAACCCATCATTCGCGGACGCGGAGTGGGCGGCGCATCCTTTTTCACCGTCGAAGCCCAAACGGCATCCAACGACGACAGCAGCATCTGGATTCTCGGCCTCACGTTGGATGCAACGCCGGGATTTTCCCGACGCGTGGATGACGGAGCGGTCACCGGAGCCAAAGCCAGCCGCCGCGACCCCGAGACCTTCTTCGGCACCGACGAGCTGCTCGTCTCTTACACCCTCACCGGAGCCGGCCCCTCTCAGATGCGCACCGTGCGCACCGGCATCTATCATCAGGCTCCGGCGGCCGGTTTCATCCGCAACGGCGCACAATACGAACTCACGCTGCCCACCCAATCTGGCGCGAGCTACCAGCTCCAGTTCTCCGACAACCTCACGAACTGGCAAAACCTCGGCAGCAGCGTCCTCGGCAACAGCTTTGACCAGTCCTGGCAAATCACGCCGAGCAACGGGCTGAAGGAGTTTTACCGCATCAGTATCAAGCCATGAAAATAGTCCTCCATTTCCTTCTTCCGCTCGCTCTTGGAGCAGTCACACTCGCCCAAACCGCCGCCGACCGCTTCACGCAGTTCGACAAAAACGGCGATGGCAAGCTGACGCGCGAGGAGTTCCCGGCGGCGAAGATTTTTGACGGCGCGGACGCTGACAAGGATGGCTTGCTCACGCGGGAGGAAATCGCCGCTTACTTCCGCAAGCAGCAGCCGGGCACGACTACCACACCGACGACGCCACCAGCGCCTGAGCCGTCGAAACCGGCAATGTCGCCCGCTGCGAGCGTCGAAATCGTCGAGACGCTCAACGTGCCTTACGCGACCATCGACGGCGTGGAGCCGAACCTTCTCTCGCTCGACATCCACGCGCCGAAGGACGCGAAGGGCCTGCCCGTCGTGATGTATGTGCATGGCGGTTATTGGAAGGCGGGCGACAAATCGCAGAAGGGTCATCTGCCGGAGTTCTTCTGCCGTCGTGGCTTTGTCTTCGTGACGCTGAACTACCGTCTCGCGCCTGCGGTGAAGCATCCGGTGCTGATTCAAGACGTGGCGCGGGCGGTGGCGTGGGTGCATGACCACATCGCGACGCATGGCGGCGATGCGGCGCAGCTTTTCCTCACCGGACACTCGGCGGGCGCTCAGCTCGTGGCCTTGCTCGGCACGGATGCGAAGCGCCTCGGCGAGCAAGGGAAGCCGCTCTCGATCCTGCGCGGCGTCATCCCGCTCGACTCGGCGGCGATGGACATCCGCAGCGTCGCCGCCGCCGACCGCCGCGCCGACAGCCCCTACCGCGCGGCCTTCGGCGATGACCCGGCGGCCTGGGCCGATGCCTCGCCCATTGTTTATGCGGAAAGCGCGAAGGCGCTGCCGCCCTTCCAGATCGTCGTCGCCTACGGCCCAGCCATCGCGAACAAAAAAGCGGGCGTGGATGCCTTCGCTGCCGCCTTGCGGAAAAACCGCACCCGCGCCGAGGTGCTGGATGCCTCGTCTTTCCGCGAGCATCAATCGCTCATGACCGAGTTCGGCGCGGAGAGCGATCCCGTGAGCGCGGCGATGCTGGAGTTCATCGAGAGCGTGCGCAGTGGCAAAGCCATCGCGGGACTCGGCAGCGAGCGTGTGCTCAAGCCCACCGGCGAGGCCGCTGCAGCCGCCGCGAAGCAGCTCGAAGCCTACCGTCTCCGCGTGCTCATGATGCAGTTCGACAAGAACAAGGATGGCCGCATCACCAAGGACGAGATGAGCGCCAATCCTTTCCTCTTTGACCGCATGGACGCTGACAAAGATAGCATCGTCACCGCAGACGAACTCAGCGCCTACGAGCAAGCCAAAGATGCGCCAACGAAGCCGAAGACTTCCACCGTCGCCCCATGACTCGAAAACTCCACCACTCCCTTTTCCTCCTCTGCGCTCTCTGCGTCTCTGTGGTTCAAGTCCACGCGCAAGCCTCGAAATGGAAGGGCATGGGCGTGTCCACGGGTGCGCCGTTGCCACCAGCGGAGAACTTCAAGCCGCGTCCGCATGGCCCTGAACTCGCCAAGTCTGGCTTGAAGGCCGAGGTCATCGCGAAGCTCGATGTCGAGATGCAGCGTCATGTCGCGGCGAAGAACGTGGCGGGCATCTCGGCCATCATTCACAAGGACGGCGTGCGCGGGTGGTTCGAGACCTTCGGCATGGCGGACATCGAAAAGGGCCGTGCGATGGACAAAGACGCCATTTTTCGCCTCATGAGCATGACGAAGCCGGTCATCGCCCTCGCGGCGCTCACGCTTTACGACGAAGGCAAGTTCGGTCTCGATGAACCCATCGCGAAACATTGCCCCGAGTGGGCGGAGCCGAAGGTAAAGGAAGGTGGCACGGTCGTTCCGGCGAAAGCGGCCATCACCCCGCGCATGCTCATGAGCCACAGCAGCGGCCTCGGTTACGGCGGCGGTCAGGCTGCGGCGGCGATGGCTTATCAGGCGATGATGAAGCCGGGCGCGACCTTGAAAGAGTTTTCCGAGGCGGTGGCAAAGGAGCCGCTGATGTTCCAGCCCGGCACGAGCTACAACTACGGCATGGGACTCGACATCCTCGGGCGCTACCTCGAAGCCCTCACCGGCCAGCCGCTCGATGTCATTTTGAAAGAGCGGCTCTTCGGTCCGCTGAAGATGCCCGACACCGATTTCCACGTCCCGACGGCGAAAGTAGGCCGCCTTTGCCAAATCTACGGCCAGCCCAGCCCCGGCGTGCTCGTGCCCGGCACCGACCTCGCCAACGTCAGCACCAAGCCCACGCTCTGCCTCGGCGGACACGGCCTCTTCGGCACCATCGGCGACTACGAGCGGCTCTGTCTCATGATCCTGAATCGCGGCGAACTCGACGGCGTGCGCGTGCTGAAGCCCGAGACGGTCGATTTGATCTTCGAGAACCATTTGAAGCATCCCACGATGAAATACGGCCTCGGCGGCATCGTGAACGGCGCGGGCAGCTACGGCTGGGGCGGCGCGGACGGCACGCAGTTCGTCGTGGACCGCAGCAAGCGCACCTTCACGCTCTTCATGGTGCAAACGCAGCACTACAAAGCCCCGACCTATCCCGCCTTCCTCGCCCTCGCCAACGAAGCCTGCGGCCTCCCCGCACCCGCGATGCCCATGACCGGCACGCCCGGCAAACCTGGCGCTGGTGGCAAAAGCGGCCCCTTTCAGCAACGCGACACCAACCAAGACGGCAAACTCAGCCGCGACGAACTCCCCGCCGCACTCTTCGACCGGCTCGATGCGGACAAGGATGGCTCCGTCACCGAGGCGGAGTTGACGGCGCTGTGGAAGCAAAAATAACTCGCGCACCACGTCCCATGAATCGCTTCCTTTTTATTCCAATCCTCACGTTCTGCTGCGCCTCATCACTCGCCGCTGAAAACTGGCCCCAGTTTCGCGGAGCGGATGCGCGGGGTGTTTCCACCAGCACGAACTTTCCCGACCGTTGGTCGGCGACGGAGAATGTGGAGTGGAAGGCGGAGATTCCGGGGCGCGGATGGTCATCGCCGGTGGTTTGGGGAGAGCGGGTGTTTGTGACCACGGTGATCAATCGCGGAGAAACGGAAGCGCCGAAGAAGGGACTCTACCTCGGCGGAAATCGCCCTGAGATTCCGACCACGGAGCATGTGTGGAAGGTGCTCTGCCTGGATCTCAGCACGGGAAAGATGCTGTGGGACAAAACGGTGCATCAGGGCCGCCCACAGACACCCATTCATGTGAAAAACAGTTACGCCTCCGAGACGCCCGCCACGGATGGCGAGCGCGTGTATGCCTGCTTCGGCGGCGTTGGTATTTTCGCCTTTGATTTCGACGGGAAGGAAGTCTGGAAGCATCCGCTGGAGCCACGCCGCACCCGCGCAGGCTGGGGCACGGCGGCCTCGCCCGTGCTGCACGGCGGACGTTTGTATTACCAGTGCGACAACGACGAGCAGAGCTACCTGCTCGCGCTCGACAAGGAGACGGGCAAAGAAGTCTGGCGCACACCGCGAGACGAAAAGAGCAACTGGTCGCCGCCCTTTGTGTGGCAGCACGCGCAGCGCACGGAGATCGTCACCGCAGGCAGCGGCGCGGTGCGCAGCTACGACCTGGATGGCAAGCTGCTTTGGTCCTTGCGCGGCATGTCCAGCATCACCATCGGCATGCCTTACGCGGCGGACGGGCTGCTTTATGTCAGCTCCGGTTATGTGGGCGACAAACTGAAAGCGCTCTACGCCATCAAACCCGGTGCCAGCGGCGACATCACCCCACCGGAGGGCCAACGCAGCAGCGAGTTCATCGCGTGGTGGGACCCCAGCATCGCGCCTTACAATCCGACGACGCTCGTTCACGAGGGCAAACTGTATGTGCTCTATGATCGCGGCCTGCTGAGCTGCTTCGATGCGAAGACCGGCCAGCCGTTTTACGTCAAAGAGCGCCTGCCACGCGGCCCCGGCTTCACCTGCTCACCTTGGGCTGTGGGTGACAAGATTATCTGCCTCGACGAAGACGGCCAAAGCCACGTCCTCCGTGCCGGGGAGAAGTTCGAGCTGCTGCACACCAATCCCTCCCTCGACGGCGAGATGTGCATGGGCACGCCCGCACTGGTCGGCAACCGCCTGCTCGTCCGCACGGACCGGCATCTTTTTTCCATTCGTAACTCGAGCCGCCAACCATGACTCCAAAACTCCACCACTCCATCGCCGCGCTCCTCTGCGCTCTCGGCGTCCTCTGCGGTTCCATCGTAAATGCCGCCGAACCCTACCGCGCCTCCTATTACAAAGACGGCGAAATCCACATCACCGTCCTCGGTCAGCCAGAGGGTAAGGCCATCACCACTGGGCATTGGGATTTCAAACCCTCGTGGTCGAAGACCGGGGATCAACTCGTCTTCTTCCGTCGTCTCAAAAACGATCCCGTCGTGAGCAACTGGATCACTCAGCTCTGCATCATCAATGCCGACGGCACCGGCTTCCACGCGCTCTCCGACGGCACCCGCACCGACTTTAATCCCACCTGGACCCGCGACGGCAAGAACACACCCGTCTGGAATCGCAAGAACACGGGCAAAGGCGGCTACACCATCATGGCGGGCAAGATCGGCGGCAAACCTGGCGAAGAAATCGCCCTCACGGACCCAAATGCCCACGCCTGGGTTCACTCCGCCGTCAGCGATGGCCGTCTTTTTGTTTCCGCCATCCCGCCGAAGCTCGGTTACGGCCATTTCCTCATGACGCCCAATCCCGGTGGCGAGCCGAAGTTCGAGCGCGTCGAGTGTGAACTCGCCAAGACCGGCATTCTCGACCGCGTCAGCATCTCGCCCGACGAAACGAAAATCTGCTTCGATTACCATCCCGGCAAAACCAATCCCAATCCCGGACGCATCCTCTATATCGCCGACTTCGATGTGAAGGCCCGCACCATCACCAACGCCAAACCCTTCGCCAACGAAGAGCGCAAGCAGGTCTGGTTCGACTACCCGCGCTGGACCCAGGACGGCAAAGCCATCGTCTATCACGCCGACCGCAAGCTCTTCCTCCACACCCTCGCCGACGGCAGCACCAAGCAAGTCTCCACCAACCCCAAGGCCGACTACCGCTACCCGCACGGCGAGGCCACACCGAACTGAAAAGCACCTCCATGAAGCGCCTCCTCGCACTCATCTTCGTTTCGTCATTCTGCATTTCTCATTCGTCATTCGCGGCGGAGCAGCGCCCGAACATCATCATCTTCCTCGCCGACGACCTCGGCTATGCCGACATCGGCGTGAACGGCTGCAAGGACATCCCGACGCCGAACATCGACAGCATCGCGAAGAACGGGGTGCGCTTCACGGATGGCTACGCGACGCATTGCGTGTGCTCGCCGTCGCGGGCGGGGCTGATGAGCGGGATGTATCAGCATCGCTTCGGCTTCGAGGCGAACTCAGGGCCGGAGAAGTATGCGGCGGATAACTTCGGGCTGCCGCGTGAGATTCCGACACTGGCGGAGAAGCTCAAAGGCGCGGGTTACGCCACGGGCATGATTGGCAAGTGGCACATCGGCTTCAAAGAGGGTCTGCGTCCGCATGAGCGCGGGTTTGACTATCACTTCGGATTCCTCAGCGGCGCACGGACGTATCTGCCGGGCAAGACGGACAACGATCCCATTGTTCGCAACGGCGAGCCGGTGACGACGACGAAGTATCTCACTGATGAGTTCGCGGATGAAGCGGTGAGATTCATTGAGCGCAGTCAGGGAACCAAGAACGAAGAACCACCAACCAATAACCCGGCAAAACCCTTCTTCCTCTACTTCGCCTTCAACGCGGTGCATTCGCCGATGGATGAGAATCCGTATTCAGCGGCGCTCAGTGGCATCGCGGATGAAAAAAGGCGGACTTATGGTGGCATGTTGAGTGGGCTGGATGCTGCCGTGGGTCGCGTGCTGGCAAAGGTGCGCGAACTCGGTCAGGAGGATAACACGCTCATCTTCTTCTATGCCGACAACGGCGGCCCCACGACTCAGACGACCTCGCGAAACGACCCGCTGCGCGGCCAGAAGGCGCAGTTCTACGAAGGCGGCATCCGCGTGCCGTTTCTCATGCAGTGGAAGGCCAAGGTGAAAGCGGGCGGCACTTACACGCAGCCCGTGATGGGCTTTGATTGCCATGCGACGGCGCTCGCCGCGAGTGGCATCGCCATTCCCGAGGATAAACCGCTCGATGGCGTGAATCTGCTGCCATTCGTCAACACCGAGAGTCCCGGAGCACCGCATGAGTTCCTCTGCTGGCGTGCGGGCACGCAGAAGGCGATTCGCATGGGCGATTGGAAACTCGTGCAGGAGGGTCGCAGCGGCAGCGCCGAGCTTTTCAATCTCAAGACCGACCTCAGTGAAACCACCGACCTCTCTACGAAAGAAGTCGCCAAGTTTGACGAACTCGCCGCCAAGTTCGCCGACTGGGAAAAGGGCATGAAACCCGCGCAGTGGAAGCGCCAGGATGCCCGCACGGAAACCGCAACTGCTCCCAAGAAAGGCACCGCGAAAGCAGGCAATCGCGTCGCAGAGGCTCTCAAGACCGCTGACAAGGACAACGACGGAAAACTCACCCGCGAGGAGTATCCGCAGAAAGACCTCTTCGATGCCGTGGATGCAAACAAAGACGGCTTTGCGACCACCGAGGAAATCAGAGCCTACTACGCGAAGCGTCGCGCGCAGCCCGCAACGAAAAGCACACAGGATTCCAAACCGTGAAAGCAACACTCCACCGCTCCCTCACTCCGCTCCTGTTTCTCGCCATCAGCCTTTCCGCCATCGCCCAAACCGCCTCCGTCACCGAAGGCTTCAAGCGGGCTGATAGCAATGGCGACGGCAAGCTGTCTGCCGATGAGGTGAATCAGTTTCCGCAACTCAAGACGAAGCTCCAAGGTGCGGACAAGGATGGCGATGGGGTGATTACCTTCGATGAGTTTCGGGCGCATCTGATAGCCGGACCGCGTCCGCCGAGCACGCCGTCATCTTCGGCGACAAAGCTGGTTGCGGGCGTGCACACGCGGACGATTGCCGTCGATGATTTGCAGCGGCGCTACCGCGTGCATGTGCCGAAGAACTATGACGCGGCGAATTCCACGCCGGTGGTCGTGGTGTTTCACGGCGGCGGCGGCAATCCTGAGAGCATGGTGCGTCTCACCGGGATGAATGCGAAGTCGGACGAGGCCGGGTTCATCGTCGTTTATCCGTATGGCACCGGCAAGCTGGCGGATACTCTCCTCACCTTCAATGGCGGCGGTTGCTGCGGTTACGCGATGGAGAACAAGGTGGACGACGTGGCTTTCACGCGCGCGTTGCTCGACGACCTGGCGACGGTCGTCAGCGTGGACACGAATCGCGTCTTCGCTACTGGCCTCTCGAATGGCGGCATCATGTCGCACTACATCGCGTCTGAGTTGTCCGACCGCATCGCGGCCATCGCGCCGGTCGGCGGCCCGCTGATGATGGACACGCCGAACGCGAAACGCCCCGTTCCCATCATGCACTTCCACGGCACCGGCGATGAGTTTGCGCCGTTCAAGGGCGGCTACGGCAAAGGCTCCTTCCGGAGGAGCAAGGGCGTGACCGATTTCAAATCCGTGGAGCACACCATCCAAAGCTGGGTAAAAGCGAACGGCTGCAAGACCGAGCCCGAAATCGTCGCGCTGCCCGACAAGGCTGACGACGGTATGAAATGCACGCGCAAGACATGGAGCGGCGGCAAGGACGGCAGCGAAGTCGTGCTCATCGAAATCGAAAACGGCGGCCACACCTGGCCTGGCAACGAACCCATTGTCGCCATGCTCGGCAAATCGACCAAGGACATCTCGGCGAATGATTTGATGTGGGAATTTTTCCAAAAGCATCCCATGAAACAAAAGGGCGCGGCGGCGAAGTAATGATCACTTTCTGAAGCCATGAAGAACCTCGGGGCCCTTTTCGAAAATTTTCTGCGTTAGTTGGCGGGTTGGGCGGCAGTAACCGGGTGAAAGCGACCCATGCCCTCAGACCCCAGACATCCTGAAAGCGACGCGCCCGGTTACGAATTGTTCGTCGGGCTGCTCACGCGGCATGAGCCGGCGTTGCGGCGGTTTGCACGGACGTTGCTGCCGGGGTGGAGTGATGTGGACGAGGTCATGCAGCGCACGGCGCTGGCGGCTTGGCGGAAGTTTGGGCAGTTTGATCCGGCCACGGATTTTTTGAAATGGGCGCTGGTCATTGCGCGCTATGAGGCGTTGGCGTTTCGGCGGGCGATGGGACGCGACCGGTTGGTGTTCAGCGATGGCTTTCTGGAGAAGCTGGCGGAAGAGGCGGAGGAGGAAACGGAACTGGCGCGGCGTGAGGAGCGGGCGCTGGAAGGCTGCCTGCAAAAACTATCCCCAGAACGGCGCGCGCTGGTGCTGAAGGCCTACGCGGACGGCACCGACCAGCGCGACGTGGCGGCGGCCATCGGCAAGACGCCTGCCGCTTTCTACATGCTGCTGGCGCGCATCCGCCGCGACCTCGCGGATTGCATCGAACGAACTCTTAAACAGGAGGCCCTGACATGAGTCCATCCATCGAAGAACTGACCGAACGCTATCTGCGTGGCGAACTGACGGCAGTGGAAGTCGCGGCCTTGGAACAACGTCTCAGTGCCGATGCGAACGAGCGGGCACAGTTCCGTCGCGCGACGCGCTTGGAGGCGAATCTGCGGGCGCACGCGACCGAGCAGCAAAGTGAAGTGGCAGCATGGTCGGCACCTCGTCCGCAGGTCGAAGCGACGCTGGCGGAATCATTCCGTGCGTTGCTCTGGCGCTGGTGGGCACCGTTTACGACGGCGGTGGCGGTCGTTGTGTTGGGTTTGATTTTCTGGCTCGGCGAGGAAAAGCCGGGCGCGGAGAACGTGGTGACGACGGTGAGTGGCGTAAGCGATCCGTATCTCGCCATCGTGATTGACCAGTCGGCGGATGCGCGGTGGGCGGGGAAGGATGCGCCGCGTGGGTTGGGTCATGCGCTGGGGCGTGGGCGGGCGCGGTTGGAGAGTGGCGAGGCGACGTTGCAACTTGACAACGGCGTGGAGCTGCAACTGCGCGGGCCGGCGGAGCTGGAGATGCTTTCGGTGGACCATGGCGTGTTGCATCGCGGGCAGCTCAGTGCTCGCGTGCCGGAGGGGGCGATTGGGTTTCGCGTGGATGCGCCGGGCGTGAATGTGGTGGACCTGGGCACGGAGTTCTCGCTGGCAGTGGATGGCAGCGGGCAGCCGAAGGTGCATGTGTTCAAGGGCAAGGTGCGCGCGGCGCTGCCGTCGATGCCGGACTCGCGCACGGAGTTGAACACGGGCGAATCAGCGCGCTTCGATGTGGCACTGGGCAAGGTGAGTCGCGGGGCGGAAGACCCGGCGCTCTTTCCCGCGTTGGAAAATGACGCGCTGGTGCCGCACACGACGGGCGATGTGCGCTATCTGCGGCGTGCGCCGGAGTCGGTGAAGGCGGGGACGTTTGAGCATGATTCGATCATGGTTTTCGAGGAGCAGTCGGAGTTCACGCTGCCGGAGGAAGTGGTGGTGATGCGCGGCGCGTCGAATCAGCAGGAAGGCCCAGAGCCGAGTGTCGCGGAACTGGCGACGCTGCCTGCGGGCACGCGGGTGCGGAGCTACTACGTGCATTTCGACCGCGTCGGCAAAGGCAAGCGCGATGTCGAGAGCAAGGGTAGCGTAACGTTTGATCGTCCGGTGCTCGGCCTGGTGATTCCCTTCAAGACGCTGGCCCAAACGGATGCGTGGCTTGCTCGCACGGGCACGAGCTATGAACATGGCGGCAATCGGCTGCTCGAAATGCGCTTCATGGGTTGGAAGCAAAGCAACGCCCAACACCCGAACACCTCGGGCCGCTTCGATGAAGTCCACCTCGGCCCCGATGGCCGCTCGGTGACGATGGACCTGCTCACCGGCTGGGCGGTGGACCAGTTCCGCGTGCTGGTGGCAGTGGAATAACGAGACAAGTCTACAAAGGCCGAAGCGAAACAATCCGACGGGAACACAGCAAGACCATGAGACAATCAAACAACCCGATTTGGAACAGTGTAACGTCAGCGGCTTCCCTTTTTCGAAGCTGGCCCATCTCGTGGTCCCATTATGTCTCTGTCTTCACTGTCTGCGCGGTGTTCGTTTTCTACTCTGCTTCAGCGCAAGAGGCGAAGACCATGAAGCCCAATCCCGTCACGCACACGTTCTACATCAAGAACGTGGACAGCGAGCCGGGCGCTGCCGCCATCATTGAGTCGGTGAAGAAGGTGAAGAGCGTCACCGACGTGAAGCTGAAGCCCGGCGATGGTTATGCGCAGGTCTCCTTCGACACGCATGCGGTCACGCATCATCAGATTGGGCAGGCCATCGCGGATGCGGCGACTCCGGGCGGGAAGCCGTATGTCGTCTCGGTTCGCCGCAATGTCCCGGCGTATGCGGAGGGCGATAAGGCCGCGAAAGTGGACGCCATTTTCGCGAAAGCGAAGGACTACTTCAAAGTCATCACGCGCAACCGCGAGAAGGGCGAGTTCGAGTTTGAGTTCCTGCCGCTGAAGGTGGACTCGGCCAAGGAAGGACTCCAAGGCTGGAGCGGCATGACCACCGGCCACGCCCTCGCCGACCCAGCGCCGAAGGGCTTGGGATTGAAATGGCAGGTCGTCATCGAGGGCCAGACGATGCAATCGAAGAAGAAGGGAGGACAGCCATGAGCGCAGCGAAGCAAGACCATCAGACCATTGGACAATCAGATGGGGAGAGAACGAGCAGCTGCTTCCTCGCTCTCTGTCTCCTTGTCCCATTGTCTCATTGTCTGATCGTCCCCGCGTCCGCAGCTCCCGCGCCCTTCCTCGAGCAACACTGCTACGACTGCCACGACTCCGAAACGAAGAAAGGAGGGCTCGATTTGACCTCGCTCGGGACCGACTACCAAAAGACGGACCTGATGGCGAAGTGGGTGCGCATTCATGACCGTGTAAATGCGGGCGAAATGCCGCCGCCGAAGAAGAAGTCGCAACCGACGGCAGAGGAGAAGCAGGCATTCCTCGGCGCGATGGCGAAGTCGCTCACCGATGCCGACGTGGCGACGAAGGGCGTGCTCGTGCGGCGGCTGACGCGCGTGGAGTATGAGAACACCGTGCGCGATTTGCTCGGCGTGCGCACCGACTTGCAGGCGCTGCTGCCCGAGGACGGCAAGGCGCACGGGTTCGACAAGGTCAGCGAGGGCCTCGACCTCTCGTCGTCACATCTTCAACGGTATCTGGAGGCGGCGGGTGTGGCGCTGCGCGACGCGGTGCAGAAGGGACCGCGACCGGAGAAGGTGCGACAGGTGGCCGAGTTCTTCATCGGCTTGGCTCCGAATGCGAAAATCAAGCAGCAGGATTACATGCTGCCGGATGGCTCGCTGGTCATGATTGGGGACGGTGGTTATCCGGCTTACATCATCCAGTTCGCTGCGCCAGCGTCGGGCTTGTATCGCTTCAAACTGACGGGGCGCGGCTATCAGACAGACGAGGGCGTTTCGTTCAAGATTGCCGCCGGACTCGGCTTCGCGGGCAAGAACGCCCTGCGTGACGTGGGCGTGTTCGAACTGCCGCCGGAGGGTGGCACGGTGGAGTTCGAGACCTGGATGTTCGCCGGCGAGAAGCTGCAGGTGCGTCCGCCGTTTAAGGTGGACTTCGGATTGAATCGCGGACGCGGTCTTGAAGGCTTCACCGGTCCTGGTCTCGCGATGAAACCGACCGAGTGCGAGGGGCCGTTCATCGACGAATGGCCTCCGCGCGGGCAGCGGCTGATGTTTGGAAATCTCGAAGCCAAACCCGGAGCGACCATGCCATTCCAAGGCGGCGGACAAGCCGGGGGTAAAGGCAAGTTCCAAGGCAAGGGGCAGTTTCCGAATCAAGGCCAGTTCGGCGGCAAAGCGGCGGCGCAGCGGATGCAGAACGCCTACTACATCGCCCCGGCGGACCCGCGTGCGGAAGGGCAGCGGCTCATCCAGGGCTTTGTGGCTGCGGCGTTTCGTCGGCCAGTCGCGCCGGACAATGCGGCGCTGTATGTGAAACTCGCGCACGATGAACTCGGCAACGGTGCCACCTTCGAGCAGGCGATGCTCACGGCCTACAGCGCCGTGCTGTGCGCGCCCGATTTTCTCTACCTCAAGGAGTCCGCCGGGAAACTCGATGACTACGCGCTGGCGGCACGACTCAGCTATTTCATCTGGAGCAGCGCACCGGATGCCGAGTTGCTCGCGCTGGCGGCGAAAAGCGAACTATCACAGCCTGACAAGCTCCGCGCTCAGACCGAGCGCCTGCTCGCGGACGAGAAGGCGGAACGCTTCACGCAGAACTTCACCGGACAGTGGCTCGGCCTGCGCGAAATCGACGCCACCACGCCGGACAAGAACTTGTATCCTGAGTTCGATGACCTGCTGAAAACCGCGATGGTGCGCGAGACACAATCGTTCTTCGACCGAGTCCTGAAGAACAACCTCAGCGTCGCCAACTTCATCCATTCCGACTGGACGATGCTCAATGAACGGCTCGCGCGCTTCTATGGCATCGACGGCGTGAAAGGCGGCGAGTTCCGCAAAGTCGCGCTCAAGCCCGAGCATCATCGCGGTGGCGTGATGGCGCAGGCCAGTGTCTTGAAAGTAACCGCCAATGGCAGCACGACCTCACCGGTGAAGCGCGGTGCCTTTGTGCTGGACCGCCTCCTCGGCACACCGTCACCACCGCCGCCGCCGGGTGTGCCTGGGGTCGAGCCGGACACTCGCGGCGCGACCACGCTTCGACAGCAGCTTGAGAAACATCGTAACGTCGAGAGCTGCAACAGTTGTCATCGCAGCATTGACCCGCCGGGCTTCGCGCTGGAGAGCTACGATGTCATCGGCGGTTGGCGCGAGACCTACCGCATCTCCACCGCCGACACTGCTGCGCCGCCGAAGCAGTTCACCAAACGCAAGCAAGGGCCGCAGTGGAAACCCGGTCTGCCCGTGGATGCCACCGGCGTCACGCCCGAGGGTCAGACCTTCAACAACCTCGCCGAGTATCAGCAGCATTTGCTCGCGCATCCCGAACGCTTCACTCGCGCTCTCGCTGAAAAACTCGCCGTCTATGCCAGCGGTCGCGGCATGGGCTTCTCCGACCGCCCCGAGTTGGACCGCATCGCGAACGCCGTCGCAACGAAAGGCAACGGCTTCCGCGACCTGCTGCACGCCGTCGTGCAGAGCGAACTTTTCCGAACCAAGTAACTCACGCCACGCCGCCATGAACATCTCCACCAAAAGACACCTTTCCCGCCGCGCTTTTCTGCGCGGCACCGGCGCACTGCTCACCCTGCCGTGGCTCGATGCCATGCTGCCCGCGTTTGCCACCCGCGCGCAGGCCGCCGCATCCACGAGCACACCGCGCCGCTTCATCGCCATGCAGCACGGGCTCGGCTTTCACGGGCCCAACCTCTTTCCTAAAAAGACCGGCGCTGATTACGAACTCACGCCCTATCTCGAAGCACTGCGCGAGCACCGCGCGGATTTCACTGTCCTCTCCGGCCTCTCGCACGAGGAGCAGAACGGCGCGGACGGCCACTCATCACAACTCACCTGGCTCACCGGCGCGAAACACCCCGGCATGCCCGGTGCGCGCAACAGCATCTCGCTCGACCAATTCCTCATCGAGAAGCTGCGGCCCGACACGCGCTTCTCTTCGCTCGTCCTCACGACGCAGGACGACACCGAGTCCGTCTCGTGGAGCGCCAACGGTGTGAACCTGCCTGCAGAAAACTCGCCCGCGCGGCAGTTCCAGCAGCTCTTCATCACCGGCACCCCCATGGAAGTGCAGAATCAAATGCGTGAACTGAAGCGCGGTCGCAGCATTCTCGACACCGTGGGCGAAGGCGCGAAACGCATGCGTGGCGAACTCGGCAAGCGCGACCAGGAGCGCTTCGACCAATACCTCACCAGCGTGCGCGACTTGGAGCAGCGCCTCGTTTCCTCCGAAGCCTGGGCGCAGAAACCCAAGCCCGCCGTGGACACACCGCCGATGAAAGACGTGACGGACCACAACGAAATCGTCCCGCGCATCAGACTCTTGCACGACCTCATGACGCTCGCCTTGCAGACCGACTCCACCCGCATCATCACCTGCCGCGTCGGCGGCGGATTCAAAATCACGCCGAAAATCGAAGGCGTGGCGAACGAATGGCACTTCCTCAGTCACCACGGACTTGACGAGAAAAAAATCCACGAGCTCGAACTTATCGAGCTCACCGAGTTTCAGGAACTCAATCGCCTCCTCGGCCTGCTCAAGTCCGCGAAGGAAGCCAACGGCACGCTGCTCGACCAGACCACCGTGCTCGTCGGCTCGAATCTCGGCAACGCCAGCGCCCACGACTGGCGCGACCTGCCCGTCATCCTCGCCGGTGGCGGTTTCAAACACGGCCAGCACATCGCCGCCGGCGGCGCAGGCGTGAAGAACGAGCGCTTCTGCAATCTCTTCGTCCAAATCGCCCGCCAGATGGGCGTGGAGGCCGAGGCGTTTTCACAAAGCACTGCAACGAGCGTGAAGGGGCTGGAGGCAGTCTGAATCAACCGCCCGAAACGCCATGAAACCAACTTGCCAACCATCAAGGTTCCCGTCCATCCAACTCCGGCAACCCATCGAGCGACGTGCCTTCTTGAAAGGTGTGGGCGTCGGTCTCGCGCTGCCGTTTCTGGAGGCGATGCTGCCGCCGCTGGCTCGTGCCGCCGCAGCGGAGAGGCCGCACCGAATGGTGCTCATCTGCAACAATCTCGGCGTGGTGCCGCAGTATTTCTTTCCGAAGGATGCGGGCGCGAACTACACGCTCTCGCCCTACCTCGAAATCATCAAGGAGCACCGGCAAGACTTCACGGTGTTCTCCGGCGTGGCGCATCCGGGTGTGCTGGGTGGACACATGGCGCAGCCTTCGTTTCTTACCGCCGCGCCGGGGTCACATCTCGCGAGCTACAAGAACACCATTTCGCTCGACCAGTTTGTGGCGGAGCAGATTGGCTTTGCGACGCGCTTTCCTTCGCTCGCGCTGGGGGTGAATGTCGGCGGCGGGAGCAGCGTGTCGGCCATTTCTTTCACCTCGACCGGCGTGGCGATTCCACCGCAGGAAAAGCCCTCGGAGGTTTTCAAGGAGCTGTTCCTGCAAGGCTCGCAGGCGGAGATGGAGGCCCAGATGCGTCGGTTGAAAAAGGGCCAGAGCATTCTCGATGCGGTGACGGAGCAGGCGAAGCGGATGCAGCCGCGCATCAGCGCCAAGGACCGCGAGCGCATGGAGCAATACTTCAGCAGCGTGCGTGATTTGGAGAAGCGTTTTCAGGCGTCGCAGGATTGGGCGCTGAAGCCGAAGCCGACGGTGGACGCCCAGCCGCCGAAGGATGTGACGGACAAGGCGGAGTTCTCCAAGAAGTCGCAACTGATGTATGACCTTACGCGGTTGTCACTGGAGACGGATTCCACGCGCATCGTCACCGTGCTGCTCGATGCGATTTCCACGCCGCCGCCGGTGGTGGATGGCGAGCAGATGGCCGATGGTTATCACAACCTCTCGCATCACGGGAAATCGCCCGAACTGCTGAGCGTGCTGCGCAAAGTCGAGGAGGGCAACATGCGTGCGCTGGGCCAGTTCATCGGCGACCTGAAGTCCGCGAAGGAGGGCGATGGCAACCTGCTCGACCACACGATGGTCTTCTTCGGCGCGAACCTCGGCGACCCGAGCACGCACCGCTGCGACAACCTGCCCGCGCTGCTCGCGGGCGGCGGCTTCAAGCACGGCCAGCACCTCGCCTTCGACACGCAGAACAACTACCCGCTGCCGAATCTGTATCTCTCCATGCTCCAGCGCATGGGCCTGGAGAAAGACCGTTTCGCGACCTCGACGGGAACGATGAAGGGATTGGAGGTGGCGGCGTGAGAGCGGAAGACAATCAGACAATGAGAAGGGGACACAATGAGACTGTCAGAGCGAGCACATGGCTTCGTCGCCTGCTTCTCCCCATCTCATTGTCCCATTGTCTCATTGTCTCAGGTGCAACCGCTGACACGCGCACCTTCCTCGAAACGCACTGCTTCGATTGCCACGACGCAGATACAAAGAAAGGTTCGCTGGACCTCACCTCGCTGGCTTACGACCCGAACAATCGCGACAGCGTGGCGAAGTGGATTCGGATTCACGACCGCGTGGAGCATGGCGAGATGCCGCCACCGAAGAAGAAGGAGCGTCCGCCGCAGGCACAGGTGAAAAGTTTCCTCACCGGCCTCAATGCACAACTCACCACCGACGACCTCGCCCGCATCACGCGCGATGGCCGTGCGCTGCAGCGCCGCCTGAACAGCTACGAGTATGAAAATGCGCTGCGCGATTTGCTGCACGCGCCGTGGCTCAACGTGCGCGGCAAGCTGCCCAATGACGGCGAGGCTTTCGGCTACAACAAGGCCAGCGCCGCGCTCGACCTCTCGCATGTGCAGATTGTCCGTTACATGGCCGTGGCGGAGGAAGCGATGGGGCAGATGCTCGCGCGTCAAGTTGATGCACGACCTCCGTCGAAGCTCACGCGCTACTACGCTCGCGAGCAACGCGGACTGCAGCGTCCCGATGGCGTGGGCAAAAGCGACTTCGGCCTGCGCGCGGACCGCAGTGTCGTTCCGTTGCTCGGTCTCACCTTGCAGATGGATGTGGTGAACGGCAAAGCGCCCTACACCGTCGGTGCGGCGAATCCTGAAGTGCGCGAGCAGGAGGCTTACGCCCAGGTTTCGCGCGGTGTCGGCACCTTCACGCCCGAGTGGACCGGCATCCGCATTCCGGCGGATGGGAACTACCGGCTGCGGCTCAGCGGCTACACGCTGACCCTTGGTGCGGAAGCGAATGGCAAAACAAACTTCAAGCAAATCTCCAAAGGCCGCCGCAATGAGCCGGTCGAAGTCTTCGCTCACACCGGCGAGCTGAACAGCGAGGTCCGCCGCATCGGTGCGACGGCCGACCTCACGCCCGAGCCCGGTGTGCATGAACTCGGCACCGTGTTTCTCAAGCGCGGCGAGGTCCTCATCACCGACCCGATGCGATTCTACCGCACGTTTCTGCCAAAGCCGGAAAAGCGAAATCCGCTGCGTGAGGGCGACACCGTGCCCGCCGTGGCCTTCCGCTGGATTGAAGTGGAAGGTCCGCTACCGGAGGAAAACACCGACGCGGGTTATCGCGCTCTCTTCGGCGACCTGCCCTTCAAGAAAGTGTCAGCCAATCAACCCGGTTACGACCTTCCCGGCAGCGGAGCGCCACGCAAAGGCGGGGGCCGCCGACAGGCCGCGTATCAGGAATCCCTCACCGAACTCCCGCCGCAAGAGGGGCCGCGCATTGAGGTCATCAGTGCGCAACCGAAGCAGGACGCCGAGCGCTTGATGCGCGCTTTCATGCAGCAAGCGTATCGCCGCCCCGTGCAGGACGCCGATGTGCGCGGCATGGTGAAGCTCGTCGAGGATGAACTCGCGCAAGGCTCCAGCTTTATCGCGTCGATGATTCAAGGTTACACCGCCGTGCTGACCTCACCGGAGTTTCTCTACATCGAGGAACCCGTCGGCCCGCTGGATGACCACGCGCTGGCTTCGCGCCTCGCTTTTTTCCTCTGGAACTCACCGCCCGATGCCACGCTGCGCGCACGCGCTGCAAAGGGTGAACTGCATCAGCCGAATGTGCTCCGCGCCGAGACCGAGCGCCTGCTCGCCGATGCGAAATCAGAGCGCTTTGTCAGTGCCTTTCTCGACTACTGGCTCGACCTGCGAAAGCGCCTGGACTCGCCACCGTCGGAGTCGCTCTACCTCGATTACTTCCTCGACGACCAGCTCGACGAGTCCGCCTTCCGCGAGTCGCGGCTATTCTTCGCCGACCTCATCCAGCGCGACCTCCCCGCGCGCAACCTCGTGGACTCCGACTTCACCTATTTGAATGAACGCCTAGCCAAACACTACGGCATTCCCGGCGTCGAAGGCATCGCCATGCGCCGCGCGCCGATTCCCCCCGACAGTCCCCGCGGAGGATTCCTCACGCAGGCCGCCGTGTTGAAAGTCACCTCCAATGGGACCACCACCTCGCCCGTCATCCGAGGCAAATGGATGAACGAACGCATGATGGGCATCGAAATCCCACCGCCGCCGCCGAGCGTGCCCGCCATCGAGCCTGACATTCGCGGCGCGACCACCTTGCGCGAGCAACTCGCCAAACACCGCGCCGATACAAGCTGCGCCGCGTGCCATGTGAAAATCGACCCGCCCGGCTTCGCGCTGGAGAGCTTCGACGTGATGGGTGCCTTCCGCGAAAACTACCGCGCGCTCAGCGATGCCAAACCGCCCGTGCCTGGCTTCGGCTACAACGGCAATCCCTTCAGCCACCACATCGGCCCCGTCGTCGATGCCACCGGCCAGTTTCCCGACGGGACGCCGTTCAAAGACATCCATGGGTTCAAGCAACACCTGGTGAAACAGGAGCCCGCCATCGCCCGCAACCTCACGCGCCACCTCGTCACCTACGCCACCGGCGCTCCCGTCACCTACAGCGACCGCGCCAAGGTGGAGCAAATCATCGCCGCATCCGCGAACAAGCAATACGGCCTGCGCACGCTGATTCACGGCATCGTGCAGAGCGAGTTGTTCAAGAACAAATGACCGCCATGAAAATCACCCTGCTCCTTTCGGCGCTTTTCATTTTCCTCGGCCAAGCCCTCGCCGCCGAGCCTTTCCGCGATGACTTCACGCAAAAGGAACTCAAGCAGCGCCGGGTCAAAACCGGCGAGTGGACCATCGGCAATGGCGTGGCCACCTGCGCGCATGACGACGCCGATTTGTCGCCTATCCCTTTGTCGAAGGAACCAAGACGCAACCCGACAAAGCCACGCAGAAGACGGTCAGCAGCGTGATGCAAGATGGCGTCCCGAACACGGTCAGCGTCAAAGCCCGCGGCAGCCAAGTCACCGTCAAAATCGGCGACCAATCCACCACGCTCGACTATCCCGCCCTCGCACAAGCCAAGACCCACCTCACCATCGGCTTCGCCTTCGGCAAAATGGAGATGAAGGAGGTCAGCATCACGCCAGCGACGGCCAAGTGAGACAATCAGACTATGAAACACGGAAACCACCACATTCAGAATAAGACGGCGAAGACGATTACTCATCTTCTCCCCATCTCACTGTCCCATGGTCTCATTGTCTTCTTCGCCGCGCTCAACGCACACGCCGAGCCCGTGAATTTCAGTCGCGAGGTGCTGCCGATTTTGTCGGAGCATTGCACGCATTGCCATGGGCCGGATGAGAAGGCGCGGAAGGCGAAGCTGCGGCTTGATACGGAAGCCGGTGCGACGGGTGGCGGGGAGCCGGTGATTGT
>JAGKWZ010000192.1 GCA_021151605.1 Verrucomicrobiaceae bacterium | reverse complement strand
GACATGAGGGGCGGAGGGTTGCTGCGGAGGCCCGCCGCGTCAAGGGTGGTGAGAACTTGGAGAATGCAGGTGATGATGACAAAAAAGCCTAGCATGGCTTCCGTGTGGCTTTAGACTCCACTCGCCATGGCCCTATATGACCGCGATTACATGCGAGAGGAGCCTCCCACCTTGGGTGAGAGGCTGAAGAGCATATCTGCGTTTCAATGGTTCTTTTGGGCGAATATCGGGGTTTTCATCGTGCAATGGGGATCAGCCATGGACACGAAAGGGCAGTTCATACCGGCGGGTGGAGTGAGCATCGAAGGTCTGACCCATGGCGAGGTATGGACACCATTCACCTACATGTTTGTGCATGGCAGCGTGGGGCATATCCTACTAAACATGATCATGCTCTGGTTCGCTGGCAAGCGTGTGCAGGACCTGTATGGCTCTCGGCATTTTGCGCTTATTTACATCCTTTCGGGTTTATTTGGGGCGGCATTACAAATCGTGCTGAGCACCTGCATCGCGCGTCAGCCTGACACTTATCTGCTCGGTGCCTCTGCCTCCATTCTCGGTTTGATACTCGCCTATGCAGTCGCCATGCCAAAGGAAGAGATCTACCTGCTAGTGATGTTCGTCATCCCGGTGCGCTTCCGCCTCTGGGGACTGGCGAAGTTTATGCTGATTTCGAATCTCGCCCTCGGTTGTCTCGATCTCGTCCATGCTTTGCCAGCATGGCTTTCAGGCGGTGGGGCTCCAGTCGCTTACTTGGCGCACTTTGGTGGAGCTGTCGCTGGCTGGTATTACGCCCGCACTATCGGCTATGGAGGGCCGTCGGGCAGCTTCGAATTTCAGAACGCTGCTTTCAAGCCTGTTCACCGCGCTGCCTTTGCAGGAGCGAGAGCCCGTCGCCAAGTGCCTATGGTGGAGCTGGATGATGAAGCGATTCTCAAAGACAACCCGCGCAAGGACCCAGTTGTCGACCTGATGCGCCACGAGGTGGACCCGATCCTCGATAAGATCAACGACTTCGGCTTCAACAGCCTGACAGAAGAAGAACGGCGAACTCTAGAACGAGCCAGCCGACAGATTTCCAAGAATGGCAAAGTGTGAGCGACTGAAAATGCCGCGAGATTCGCTACAAAGCATCCTTGCCACGGAAATACAGGCCACCTAGCATTAGAACGTAATTTCGAGTCGGGCTCTGCGTTTGACTCGTCCCCCGAAAAACCACAACCAAAGAACAACTACCCCATGGGTCTCAACATCATCTCTCGCCGTCATTTCCTGGGCCGCACGGCAGGTCTCGCCGCTGGCACGTTCGTCGGTCCAAATCTCCTTCTGAAGGGCCAAAACGCTGCTGGCAAGAAACTGCGTATCGCAGTCATTGGCGCGAATGGCAAAGGCCAGTCCGACACCCAGGGTGTGACTCTTGACCACACCATCGTCGCCCTTGTTGACGTGGATAACAAGCGCCTCGAAGAAGCTGCTAAGAAGCGTGAAAAACATCACCTCGACTCCGGCAAGGAAGCTCCGAACGCTCCGAAGCTGTATCAGGATTTCCGTAAGATGTTCGACGAGATGGCCAACGAGATCGATGGCGTCATCGTCTCCACTCCTGACCACACCCACTACGTGGCCGCCATGCATGCACTCAAGCACAAGAAGCACGTCTGCGTACAGAAGCCTCTTTGTAACTACATCGGAGAAGTGCGCGAACTCCACAGCACTGCCAAAGCAGCCGGTGTCACCACCCAGATGGGCAATCAAGGACGCACCATGGAAGGCCAGCGCCTTGCCAAAGAATGGATCGAGCAGGGTGCCATCGGCACGCTGAAAGAAATCCGCCTCTGGACGAACCGCCCCATCTGGCCCCAGGGACCCCTCGTGAAAAAGGCCGCCGAGTGCCCACCAGAACTCAACTGGGATCTCTGGCTCTCCAGCGAAGCCAGCGAGCCTTACTTCCAATTTGAAATCCCGCAGGGTGCCAGCGGCAAGCGAGGTAACAGCGTGCATCCCTTCTCCTGGCGCGGCTGGTGGCAGTTCGGCTCTGGCGCCCTTGGCGACATGGGCTGCCACATCATGGACGCCTCCTTCTCCATCCTCGGTCAGCTCATTCCTGAGAAGATCGATGCCGTCTCCAGCCCGATTTCTGACACATGCGCCCCGACCTGGAGCGACCTCGTTTATCACATGCCTGCCGGTAAGCATCCCGCTCTGACCGTGAGCTGGAATGACGGCTCCAAGGATGGCAAGCCGAACAAGCCCGAGATCTCCCCGCACATGACGAGCGAACTCGCCAAAAAGGCCTTCGAGAAGGCCTCCAGCGGCATGATGTTTATCGGCACAGAAGGCACCGTCTTTGAAGGCGAAGCCTACTGCGGCAGCCCCGTCATCTACAATGAAGAGCGCTACACCCAGGTCCGCATCGACACGAAAGCTGGCAAGATCAAGAAGACCGAAACCCGCTCTGTGATGCCAAACAATCCACAGGGCGAGTGGGCTCACCACGTCGTCAACGGCGGCCTGCCAAGCTCGAACTTCGACTACAGCTGCCCGCTGACCGAATTCGTGCTCCTCGGTAACCTCGCTGTCCGTGCTCAGCAGAGCGTTCAGTGGGACAAGCAGGGCATGAAGGTTACCAACGCCGAAGCCCCGAACAAGTTTGTCACGCGCCCCGCTTATCGCGACGGCTGGAAGGCGTAATCGACTTCGGAGTCCATAGCTTCACTCAACAAAAACCCCAGGCTGGAATTCCGGCCTGGGGTTTTCTTTTGCAGAGACTCAACTCCTTATGAGCAGATCACTCCCCTTCGGAGCTTTCAGGAGTACCCTCGGTTGGAGCTTCAGACTCAGCTGAAGCGGGAGTATCTTCCGCCGCCTCGACATCAACGCTGACTTCTACCTCCTCCTCATCTGCGATGACAGTGGCCACGTCTTGGATGGTCTCGTCCTTCTTGAGGTCCATGAGCTTCACACCCTGGGCATTGCGGCCGGTTTCGCGGATGTCGCTGACGCGGATGCGCACGCTTTGACCTTTGCTGGTCATGAGCATGAGTTCATCCGTTTCGGCCACGGCGAGAGCTGAGACGACCTTGCCGGTCTTCTCGGTGACGTTCATGGTGATGACACCTTTGCCACCACGGTTGGTGAGGCGGTATTCCTCAAAGGAGGTGCGCTTGCCGAGACCGTTCTCGGAAACAACGAGGAGCTGCTTGGTGAAGTCCACGGCGGTGAGGCTGACCATGAAGTCGCCCTCCTCCACGCGGATACCACGGACACCGATGCTGTTTCGGCCAACGGCGCGGATGTCTTCCTCTTCACAGCGGACACACATGCCTTCGTGGGTGGTCATGCAGATCTGGCTCTTGCCATCGGTGAGGATGACTTGGACGAGGTCGTTGCCTTCCTCGATGTTGATGGCGATGATGCCGTCCTTCCTGTAGTTCTTGAAGGCATCCAGCGAGGTCTTTTTCACCGTGCCGTCCTTGGTTCCAAAGAGCACGAACTTCTCAGGGCTCCACATGGCCTCATCTTCCGCGCCTTGGGCTTCAAGGCGAAGGACGCTGTTGATCTTCTCCTCAGGGCGGAGGTTCAGCACGTTCTTGATGCTGCGGCCTTTGCCGGTGCGAGGTGCTTCTGGGAGCTGATACACACGCTCCACATAAACACGGCCGGTGTTCGTGAAGAAGAGCAGGAAGTCATGCATGTTGGCGCTGAAGAGCGTCTCCACGAAGTCGTTCTTGTCCTCTTTGGTGGCGGCTTCGCGTGTCTCCATGCCTTTGAGGCCCTTGCCGCCGCGTGCTTGCAGGCGGTATTCGGTGGTGAGTGTGCGCTTCACGTAGCCGAAGTGGGTCAGGGTGACGATGTTCGCGTCATTCGGGATGAGGTCGATGGTCTCAATGCCACCGCCTGCGGCGTCGATGCGAGTGAGGCGGCCATTGCCGTGTTTGGCTTTGATGGCTTGAAGCTCGTCTTTGATGATTGTCAGCACGCGATGCTCATGGGCGAGGATGTCCATGAGGTCCGTGATGGTGGCGAGCAGTTCGTCGTAGTCGGCTTTGATCTTGTCCCGCTCCATGCCCGTGAGCTGGTAAAGGCGGAGTTCGAGGATCTGATCGACCTGTGTGTCGGTGAAGATGTAGTGGTCACCCTGGATGCTCGGCTGATTGCGAATCAGGATGCCGAGGCGCATGGCGGTCTCCGTGCTGAACTGATAGGCTTTCAGTCCGATGCGGGCTTCATCACGATTGCGGCTGTCTCGGATGATCTTGATGAAGTCATCGAGATGACCCAGAGCCAGGAGGTAAGCCTCCAGCTTTTCGGCCTGCTGCTCGGCTTTCTTCAAAAGGAAACGCGTGCGGCGGATGATGACCTCGCGGCGATGCTCGATGTAGCAGGCGATGGCGTCCTTGATGCTCAGCACGCGTGGGCGGCCGCCATCAATGGCGAGCATGTGGATGCTGAAGCTGCTCTCAAGTGCGGTGAACTTGTAGAGATTGTTCAGCACGACCTGAGCACGGGCATCTCGCTTGAGATCGACGACGACGCGGGTGTTTTCATCCGACTCATCACGCACGGCGACGATGTCGGTGATGATTTTCTCGTTGGCGAGTTCCGCGATGCGCTTCACCAGCTCCGCGCGGTTCACGTTGTAGGGGATCTCGGTGATGATGATCTGCTCGCGACCATTGTTTTCCACGATCTCCGCCTGACCACGCACGCGGACACTGCCGTGGCCGGTTTCCATGTATTCGCGGATGCCATCGAGACCATGAATCACGCATCCCGTCGGGAAATCGGGGCCTTTGATGAACTGGCTGAGCTGACTGACCGTGATCGCGGGATTATCCACCTGAGCACAGACGCCATCGACGATCTCACCGAGATTGTGCGGCGGCATGTTCGTCGCCATACCGACGGCGATGCCGGTGCCGCCATTGACGAGCAGATTTGGGAAAGCTGCGGGGAAGACGGTCGGCTCAGTCAGACGCTCATCGTAGTTCGGGACGAAATCGACGGTGTCCTTCTCCATGTCAGACATCAGCGTGCCGCCCAGAGGCGTCATGCGGGCTTCCGTGTATCGCATGGCAGCCGGCGTGTCACCTTCCACTGAACCGAAGTTCCCCTGTGGGTCGATCAGCGTCTCGCGCATCGCCCAGGGCTGGCCCATGTGGACGAGCGTCGGATAGATGACCGCTTCACCATGCGGATGGTAGTTACCGGAGGTGTCACCGCAGATTTTCGCGCACTTCATCTGCTTCTTCGGCGGATACAAGCCCAACTCATGCATCGCATATAGAATGCGGCGCTGGGAGGGCTTCAGACCATCTCGCACGTCCGGCAGCGCACGGGAGATGATGACCGACATCGAGTAGTCGAGGAACGAGTTTTTGACCTCATCAGCGACGGAGATGGGGCGGGTGTTGGATTCTTGCATGAGGGTAAAAAGGTAGGTCTAAAAACAGGTGAAATGAGTGCTCAGTCTTCTTCCTCGGTAAAATCCAAGGCGTCATTGAGTCGTTGCATGAGAGTGGTTAACAAAGCCTCATCCCCAGACTTCTCCTGGAAGAAGGCCTCGATTTCGGTGAGGTTTACGACTCCGAGTTCGAGAGCTTTTTTGACAAAAGCACGGTCTTTTGTCCGCCCAGCCTGGAGCTTGGCACAAATCAAATCGAAGGGGTGAATGGCGCTGGCTTGGATGCCACTTACCTCAAAGGTGAAAACTCGTTGTTCCCAGCCAGGCAGCAACTGGCGCGTGGTCCATTCAGCCACACGTTCGACATAGAAACCGTGTTCGCGACGAAATGGACTCAACCTCCCGATGGAAAGATCTGCGGCGGCCCAAACAGCCGCTTTGCTTTCGTCCCAGGGCGGGAAGAGATCGACATCCATCGTGGCTCTCAAGAGTGGATCAGCGTCAGGCATGGTGACAGCGAGCGAGGCTCTGCCGACGATGATGAAACTCTTTGAATCATAGGCTTTGGCAGCCGCCAAGACTGCCTCACGCACATCTTCGATGCCGAGAGAAAGAATGGGCTCTTGGTCATCCAAATTCATGACAGCAAAGCCTCCCCACAAAACGGTGCTGAAGAACGGAGTTCCTCGGTCTCATCCTTACCTTCACGGAAAATCTTCGCGATCTCTGATGCAGTCCTCGTCTCCAAAAGACGATCCCAACGCTCTAGAATCCAACGGTATTTGGCGTGCCGCGAGCTATCTATGAAGCGAGCGACGAAGGCTTTGGCCTCACGAATGCTCTGCTCGGGATTGGCTTCGATGTAATCCGCTACACGCAAATCTTCCGCATGAATCCGAGCCAAATGGGCGGCCAAACCGTCTTGGGCTTCCACAGCACCCGACACGCCACAAAGCTGGCGCTCTTTTTCAGAGTGCCAAACAGACGAAGTAGCTGGAGAAGCTAGAGGCATGATCAATAGAGTGATTCTAAGATGCCTCCCACTTGGAGAAGCGAGACTCCAAACTCGAAGAATGGCTGAAGATTGAGTGTCTTTGGTAGATCTTTCAGGGTCTTTCCGTGATCATCGATGAAGGTTCCGGGACTCCAGACCATCGCATAGGTCAGCTTTCCGTCGATCTTGGATTCGATGACCCACTGCGAACCGTCGAGCCCCATGAGCTTCATCTTGTCTTCATTGTCCAAGTCTCGCAACGGGGCGCAAACGTCTGGATTCTTGATCTGATCAACGAAGCTCCTCCATTGTTCGTCACTGATCGACAGGGTTTTATCCCACTCGATAGAGCCCCAATCATAACCGCCTTTTCCACTACACCGAACTGCGCGGATTTTTGGACCACCAGCATCCTTGAAAACTCGGATACTAACGGGCTTGTGAAAGGTGCGAATCCAGAAGAAGCGGATGGTCGGAAGCTCTTTATCAATCTCGGTGATCTTGGGCTCCTTGAATGCTGAAGGCCGGTAATACCACTCGCTTTCAGGCCGAACGGGGTCGTATTGCACGGCACTCTGATCACTTGCCTGACTAGCAACAGCCAGCAGCCAAGAGAAGATAAGAGAACAGTGCCAAAAAGACTGCATAATCACACGTCCAAGTTCCGCACGTTCAGTGCATTCTCTTCGATGAAGTGTTTCCGGGGTTCGACGACGTCGCCCATGAGGATGGTGAACATGCGTTCGGCATCGTGAGAGTTGGATTCGTCCAGCTTTACCTGAAGCAGAGTGCGCTTGTTTGGGTCCATGGTGGTTTCGAAGAGCTGCTTGGCGTTCATTTCACCGAGACCTTTGAATCGCTTGATCTCCATGCCGCGTTTGCCGATCTCCATCACCTTGTCGAGGATGCCGGGGATGCTGAAGACAGGGTGAACTTTGGCGTTTTCGCCATCGCCTTCGATGACCTCGAAGAGCGGTTTGTCCTGGCTGCTAAAGTGATCGACGTGCAGGCCGAGTTCATCGAGCTGCTGGAAGCGGCGTTTCATGCCGTGGGCTTCGTGGATCTCGATGAGACGGGCACGGCGGTGAGCCTTGGGGGCTGCCTGGCCATCAGGATCGACTTCGGGTTTACCGAAGAGATGCAGGTCGTTGTTCTCACGGGCAAAGGCGGCGAGCTGCTCGTTGCCAAGGAAGTATTTGATGCTGACCTCGTTGCCTTCACGAATGGTGACGAGGTAGTGCGGCAGGTTGCCAGTAGCTTCGTCGCGAGCTTGGAGGTAGGCCTCAAAGTCACCACCATGACGGCGGATGATGTCGGCAAATTTGGCGACGGGGACGAGTTGCTCCAAGATGGACTTGAGCTTGTCGTCAGCGACTTTGCTGCCATCTGCGATGTTGCGCAGGCTGATTTCGCCGGAGCCCATTTCGAGAAGCATGGCTTCCATCTGGGCGTCGTCCTGCACATACTCCTCACGCTTTTTACGAGTCACCTGATACAGCGGCGGCTGGGCGACATAGATGTGGCCACCTTTCATCAGCTCTGGCATCTGCCGGTAGAAGAAGGTGAGGAGCAAGGTGCGGATGTGAGAGCCATCGACGTCGGCATCGGTCATGATGACGATCTTGTGGTAACGGAGCTTTTCGAGATTGAAGGAGCCTTCGACCTCGCTGTCGCCACCGATGCCGGTGCCGATGGCGGTGATCATGGTCTGGACCTCCTTGTTTTGCAGCACCTTCTCCAGGCGTGCTTTCTCGGTATTGATCAGCTTACCACGGAGTGGCAAAATGGCTTGGTTGTGGCGATTGCGGCCCATTTTGGCAGAGCCACCGGCGGAGTCACCCTCGACAATAAAGAGCTCGGTCTTCGTTGGGTCACGCTCGGAGCAGTCAGCGAGTTTCCCTGGGAGGCCACCGCTGCTCATGGCGTCTTTGCGGATGGCTTCGCGGGCTTTGCGGGCGGCTTCGCGGGACTTGGCGGCGATGATGATGTTGTTGATCACCGTGACGGCGATCTCCGGCGTCTCATCGAAGAAGCGCATGAGGCCTTCATAAACGATGGAGCTGACCACGCCCTCGACCTCGCCATTCACCAGCTTCACCTTCGTCTGCGAGTTGAAGCGCGGATTCGGCAGCTTCACGCTGAGCACGCAGATGAGACCTTCGCGGCAGTCATCGCTCTCGATGTCGGGCAGCTTGTCTTTGAAGCTCTTCGGGTTGTTCGTGATGTAGGCCTTCACCGCACGGGTGAGCGCCGCTTTCAGGCCGCTGTAATGCGTGCCACCGTCGGGGTTCGGGATGGCATTGGCAAAGCAAAGCGTCTGCTCGCTGAGGCCCTTGTTCCACTGGAGGACGCAGTCCACGAGGATGAACTTGTTTTTGTCGTCGATGACGACCTCGCGGCGACCTGCCAGCGGGATGGGATCAGGATGGATCTTGTCTTTATCAGCACCGAGTTCGCGGACGAACTGCTTCACACCTTCTTGGTAGAAGAGGACTTCCTGGCGCGGTGTCTCGCCACGCTCATCGACCAACGTGATGCGGATGCCAGGGTTCAGGAAAGCGAGTTCGCGGAGGCGGGTGAGCAGGCGCTCAAAGACGAAGGTCGTCGTGATCGTGAAGATCGTGGCATCGGGGTAGAAGCTGATCTTCGTGCCGGTGCGCTTTGGATCATCCAGCTCACCGAGAACCGTGAGCGGCTCAGTGGTGATACCTCGCTCAAAGCCGATGGCGTGGACCTTGCCATCGCGATAAACCTCACACTTGAACCAGTCGGAAAGGGCGTTCACGCACTTCGCGCCGACGCCGTGAAGACCGCCGGAGAATTCATAGGCACCGTCGCCAAACTTACCACCGGCGTGCAGGTTCGTGAGCACCAGCTCCACCGTGGGCATGCCTTTGGAGTGCATTTCGACCGGGATGCCTCGGCCATCATCCTCGACGCTCAGCGAGCCGTCGCTGTGGATAGTAATCCAGACATTTTTGCAGTTCCCCGCGAGATGCTCATCGATGGAGTTATCCACGACCTCAAAGACGCAGTGGTGCAGGCCGCGCTCATCGGGATCGCCGATGTACATTCCAGGGCGGAGGCGGACGGCTCGGAGACCTTCCAGATGCTGGATTTGTTCGGCACCGTAAGCCTGATCGGCGGCTACGGCGGTGGAGTTTGAATCGATGGATTCAATGATTTCGTCTGACATAAAAGTTGTAGGTTTGCCATCGCCTGAGTCTGTCCAAAACACCGCTCCAGAAACGTGTTCGATGGGCTGGTTTTGAGGGTAGCAAGATACCCCCCTGTGCAAAGGTTTTTATGCCTCTGAACAGGTCTTTTTTTGACCTCCCCAAGCCCCCATGGCAAAGAGCTGCAGAACTCATGAAAGAATGGCGGAGCGAGCGGAGTTAGCGGGGCCTCATGAAGTGCCCCAAAGCCCATACGAACAGGGCGGCCGACATCCAAGGAAGTCCGGAGTAAAGCACGGCCGCAGGATCGTCGAAGGCGCTGATCAAGCCAGGCATCCCCATCCCACTGGGAGGTTTCGCCCAAAGGCTGGGAATAAACACGTATCCAGACAGGCACCAGGCGCTGATTTTGAAGATCGAACTAAGCAGCAGCATGGCCCAGCGTTTGGAGTCCATCCGCTCAGGAACCCAAGTCTGGGACACGGACATAACGGCAGCAAGCAGCAGGCTTATCAACGTCAGACTCAGGCTCATGCACTGCCCGGTGAGCGGCACAGAAATCAATCCGACCACAGGAATCCAAGACCATGTCCATCGCGCCCAGGCTTCGAAGATCGACAAGGAGGATTCAGGTTCAGTCACGGGCATCAAGGTCCAGATCGGATGCCCAAGCTGGCCGATCCAAAGGCCAAGAAAGCTCCAAGCCAGCAGATTGACTGGAAAGAAAGCCAGCGCTTTGCCGAGCCAAAAAGTCACCTCACGGAGTGCCGGAGGATGGAGCAGCTTTAAACAGGTGGCGAAGGTGACAGCAAGCGCCATCGCCGCAAACAGCCTCAGCGCTGTAGCAAAAGCGAGCGCCCATGGGGCCACCCCTAGAGACTGCATCCAAAGATGCAGATCCCCGCCGACACAGCAGAGCACTGCGATCCCACCGACCAGGACGACGAGCGTCATCAGGACGACGCGGCGGAAAAAAGCAGACTGCCAGTTCATCATCGCATCACTTGGGTGAAAGCATCTGCAGTTTTGCCTTGGGACTCGCTAGTGTCGAGGTGGCGGAAAGGAGATCGTGCAGGATGAGTCCACGGCTAAGGTCCAGCTCCTGCAAACCGGGAAAACGGTCCGTGCGCACGGCGATTTCAGTGAGATCCGTGAAGAGCGGCAGAGCCGGTTGGAGCTCGCGAAGCCGGCTCTCGACAGCGGCGGCGCGGTTTGGAATACGTGAAGGGTCAAACTCCGCCACCAGAGCCTCCAGGAGTAGATCCAGCTTCGGATCGCTGATCTGACTCACATTCAGTCCACGGCTCCGGCTCTGAGCCGAGTGCCAGAAAGGCAGCATGTCCCAGCCTGGCGCGAGTTCACCGCCCACCAGAGAGGCATGGAATCTGCCATCCTGCAGTTCCATGAAGTAATTTTGCGGCGGCACCTGAACGAGGTCCACCCGCACGCCCAGCTTTGCCCATTGCTGAGCCAGAGCCAGTCCCAGCTTCTCGCGGTCTGCATTCCCATCTGGGATCACGAGCCGCAGGCGCATTTCCTCTCCACCACGCACGACACGGCCCTGGATGTCCTTTAGCCAGCCTGATTTAGAAAGGAGTTTCTCCGCTGCAGCGGCATCAGGTGCAGACGGGCGGTGGGGTGAGGAGAACCAGAATCCAGGAGGAAAAAAGCTGTAGTGCGCTCGTCCGAGTCCGCCAGGAATGGCAGCCTGGAGAGCCTCGCGATCCACGGCAAGTCCCAAGGCCGTTCTGACGCCGACCTCGGCCAATAATGGGGATGCGGTCTGCCACACCAGCATGATTTGATGCCGAGCCGGAGCAGTCACTGACTTAAAGCCAGTTCCAGAACGCGACATCTCTCGCGGTAATCCAGAAGGCCAGAAAAGGTCAAAAGACTTCGTGGCGAGACCGATCCGAGCTTCCTGCGGAGAGGTGAAAGAGCACATCTGAATGCCGGGAACCGCACCTTGCAGTTCACCAGAGGTTCGCTTTTTCAGCCACATGCGGGCGCCCTCCCTCCGGTCCACCTGCCAGGAGCCAGCTCCCGGTGGTGCCTGAGTAAAGTCACCTTTTTGTTCGGAGAGCCAATGGGCGGAGAGAATGGGCAGTGTGGTCCATGCCGCGAGTGCCGGACTGTATGCCTGGCGGTAAATGATCCGGACGAGACCAGGAGCCGGTTCCTCAATGGATTGAATTTGGCGGAAGGCATCACGCCCAGACAAAGGCCAGGGCCGTGGCATCACGTAGGCCAGAGTCGCACGCACATCAGCGGCAGAGATGGGTTCACCTGAGTCCCATTTCAGTCCCGCTTTCAGTTGGAAGTCGAGCACCGGTTCAAGGAGCGCCGCCACTTCAGTCAGGGGCACGATTTCTGGGACAGGTGAGTGCCGCGGCCTCAGCCACTCGAAGAGTGCCTGTTGGGCCTCTAGAGAAGTGCGAGACGTCACAATCTCGCAGGTTCCATCTTCATCAAACCAGAGACGCTTCGTGCTTGCGGCGTGATCCGCATGTCTGGCAAAGGCCTCGAGCGAAAAGCGTGCACTGGGCGGCGCATGGATGCGGATAAAGGTGAGCTTTTCTGGACTCGCAGCAGCCAGCACCGCCTGGACCTCGGCAGCCACGGAACTCTCCGGCCGTGTGAACCGCACGATCAGTGACGCGCCCTGGGTCGCCACGGATTCCAGATCCCAGGTCGCCCGTTTTTCCACAGGTTGCTCACGCAGTTCCTGCGCCGCCGCACGCGCTGCCTCGGTGGAGGCAAACCAGCACGTCATATGCTGGTGCCAGGTCCACTGTTCAGCGAGTGCCGTGGCCAGCCGCCCTTCACGATCGATGCGCAGGAGTGGCTCGTGGATTAAATCCAGGATCTGCCGCTCGGCTTCATCGGCTGGCAAAAAAGGATTCAGCGCGGGCAGCTGAGGCCCGGGAAGCAGCAGGACGACATCACTTGTCTCCGACCTTCGGGTCTGTGCGGCGTGCCAGGCACTCCAGCCTCCGAGGCCTAAAGCCAGCAGCAGCAGGCTGATGGTGACGAAGCGCATTCTTAACATACGATCCAAACGCTACTCACAGCGCCCACTTCCCATCAATCCTCTTTCAACAGGCAGCGGCATTGGATTTAAAAGGTGGTCAATCCCGGTGGTGGTGCTCCTCCACCCTGGAAAGAGGGAGCCGCAGGTGTGCCGTTGCCGCCGAGCCGCTGGAAAAAGGAGCGCCTCGCGGGAGCCTGTGCTGGAGCCTGAGTTTGCACTGGCTGCTGAGCCGAGGCCGACCGCCCGGGGAACGTCGGAGCGCGTGACTGCTGAGTCGTGCTCACGGGCTGCTGTGCGTAGTTCTGCTGCGCATAGGCTTGCTGTTGTGGATAGCCCTGCTGCGCATAGCCTTGCTGTTGTGGGTAACTCTGCTGCTGATAGGATTGCTGAGCATACCCAGCTTGAGGGAGGCGATAAGCGGTCACCTTCACCTGGGAGAGCTGCATCGGCGTCATGCCAATGTACTGGGCGGCAGCTCCAGAGAGATTGATCACCCGGCCTTGATAGTAGGGGAAACGGTCATTGACCATCGCCTTCACACTGCGGCCATTTTGGAGGTTTTTCACCGTCACCTCGGTGCCAAATGGCAGAGAATTATGGGCGGCAGTGCTGTAACCCGGATGATAAACCTGACCGGAAGACGTCATGCGCCCATAATAACTGTCTGCGATATAAGAAGCCCAGCCCTGCTCCTGGTAGGCAGGTGTCCGACAACTGACGAGCGCCAGCGTGAAAAGAAGGGAAATGACAATCCTCAGATGGGTCATGCAGATGCTTCTATACACGGCCCGTTCTGTTGAGTCACGCAAGATGTCTGCCCCACCCTCTTGTTGACCCAGTTGATTTACTATACTTATCATACAACCAGACAGCCCCTCAACGATTGTCGATGACCGCCGTAGTTCATTTGAGAAAACCACGGCGGTTCAAAATCGCGAGAGACAGCACTATTTGGCTTTCTTCGCCTTCTCAGGCAGGCCCTGGCCGGGCTTGAGATCGAGGTTGGCCACCATGTCAGCCTCCGTCACAGCAGACTCCACACCAGCGGCAGGCACATCCACTTTGGCGGACCAAAGGATGGCATTGAGCACCAGTTTGCGCTGATCGTTGTTCGCCCAGCCCTTGTGGAAATGCCCACCGGTGAAGCCGAAACCACGTCCACCGCCATCACGCTCCGCCGCCCAGGCGACATGTTGCTTTTCCTTGTTCTTCACCGACTCACGGACCGCAGGGTTGCCACTGTGATGACCATCCGGGCGGCTCATCGTTGAGTCAGGAGCCACATCGCTGAGGATCGGCGTCACGCCCTGCATTCCCTTACGGAAGCGCATGTAGAAGTACCATTCGTCATTGGTGCCAAAGGGCTTCACACCGCTGCTGATCGGGTGCGCGGGGAACTCCTTGAAATTCGCATCCCAGTGTGGGTTCACGCTCCAGTTGATCTCAAAGCAGCCGCCCATCCAGTCGATGAATTCCTTGTTCCCCTTCTCGATCGTCGGCTCCACCGCGTAGTGAATCGTCACGAAGCCGCAGCCGCGCTTCATCTCTTGATCGAGCTGGGCCAGACGCCCTTCCTGCAGGGCGGGATGTCCGCCACCGCCATCGGAGTAAATGACCACCGTGTCCGCTTTCGAGAGTTCTTCCTGGGAGGGCCACTCGCCATTCAGGTGATGCTTGATCTCCACCTGATCCGCCGCGCCCTGCTCCAGGCACTTCCTCAGAAGCTGGATGCCCGCATTGTGCTCATGCTGGCCGGGGCCATGCGAGGGCTTCCCCGCGATCATGACGATGGATTTCTTGTCCGCAGCAGAGAGAGGGCTCAAGGACGCCAGCGCAAAGGCGGCGAGAGTAAAAAAGATGGGTTTCATGGATGGAGTTGGAAACGGCAAAACCGTGGCAAGCAAACGCCCGCTGACCAGCCGCCTTTTCACCGAAGCCACGTCTCTCCCCTCTTCGCGCAAAGCGCGTCTCCCCATCTCCGGCGCAGCCGTCTCCCAGTCTGGCCTTTTCTACCTCCTCAGCGCCGTCACCAGTCCATTAAACGCCACCCGCAGCGCCTCTGCATCGGGATCGGTAAAGGGCGTGTCCAGTGTGGCTACAGAATTGCTGTTCGCGCTGCTGTTGTCAGTCACCGCAGCCAGCCCGGCATTGAGGGCCGCCGTGGTCACCTCACCGGGCGGGCCGGGTTCACCTTGCGGGCCAGCACCTCCTGCCACTCCCTGGGGAATGCCGAAGCTGAAATGCACATAAGTGCCGTCAAAGTACACATTCACTGTGGCCGGATCACCGGGGGCCAGGGTGCTGACAGAATCGACAATCGCCTGGGCAAACGGCGGCCCCTGGGGTCCGGCATAGCCTTGGGGAATGCCGAAGGTCAGGGACAGCACGTCACCCACGATCTGCACCGAAACCGTCGCCTGATCACCCGGCGGCAGGGTGCTCACCCCATCCACCTGCGCGGAGGAGATCGTCGGCACCGCCTCGATCATCCCCGCCAGCCCATTGAACTGATCCCGCAGCACATCCGCCATCACCACTGCCCCATCCTCCGGCAGCGCCGGGTTGAAGGAAGAAAGGCTGGGAGAAGGGGAGACTGGGAGACCAGGAGACGAAGAGGAGGGCGTGCCCTCCGTAGCTCGCAGAGCGAAGGAGGAAGACTGGGAGAGCGGCTTCCGTTCTTCGTTCCACTTCGAAGGACGAAACGCCGCGAGACGAGGAGAGGTGAAAAGCGTTTTCATAAGAAAGAGTCGGGATTACCAGGGGTTGAGTTCGTAGTTCCGCCTTCAGGCGGCTCTGGGTTCATCGTTCGTAGTTCCGCCTTCAGGCGGTTCTGAGGGTTCTTCGTTCGAGCATCCCACGAGAGGAGCGGGGGCACTCCTGCCCGCAGGAGGCTGGTCAGAGACGAGCTTCACCACTCCTATGGACTCAGGGACGGATGAGGGCACGGAGCCTGGGCGGCTGGTAGGGCGGCTGGTCCCCCAGCCGCCGCCACGTCAGGCCAGACGACCTCGGAGAACACGGGCAGCGGACCGAAGTCCGCCACCCTTCCCAGACGGCGGGCCGGGGACAGCCCGCCCTGCGGGCATGAGTGCCCACCCTCCCAGGGGCCGCGCGCAGCAGGTTCGAGTCTCAAAGTCTCAAAGCCCGCGCGCGCTTCATCCTTCGCAGTAAAGCTTTCATCCTTCGCAGGGCTGCTACGGAGAATGGAACGGAGAACGGAAGCGCCTCCCCCGTCATTCCCTACGCCGCACCACGGATCGTCTCCGGGCTCCAGTTACTCTGGCCTGGCGTGCCGTTGGCGGCCACTCGGAAGGCGTAGGTCACGCCCACTTCCAGCGTCTTTGTCACCTGTGTCTTCGTGGTGCTGGAGATCTGCTCCCACACGCGCGGAGTCACATCGCGGCTGCACTGCAGCACATACGTCAGCGCATTGGGTACACCATCCCAGCGGATCTTCATCATGCCCGCCTCACCATTCAGGTCCACACGCAGGTTCGTCGGCGCAGACAGCGTCGTCACATAGGTCGGTGGGTTCTTCACCCCCAGACCGCTGCTCAGGATCGCCTGTCGGTTGCCATTGCTCGCCTCCTGAATGTAGGCACCGCGCATATTCATCATCGCTGTCATGTCCGAGCGCATCTGGTCACGCAGGGCGATCGCATCCTTCCAGGCTGCTTCCGCATTGATGGCGGCCAGCGCTGCCGTCTGATACAGATTGAACTGCGCCAGGAAGTCCACCGCTGGTGGTTGAGGCGCCGTGTAGATTGGGTTGCCCGTCATCATCTCGATGTGGTTTTGGATGTATGGGATGAGTTGATTGTTGTTTTTGGTGGCCAGTTCCATTTTCACCTTCGCCCCCTCATTGATGGGCACCACGGTATCACCCACCGTATAGCGGATCGCGCCATAGCGACTGCCACTGCCGTAGCGGCCGGTCGGCAGAACATCAGCCGGTTCGTTTAAGATGTTCTGGATTGTAGGGATCTTGGCAGAGGCAGAGCCTCCACCGTTGTTGGCGCCGTCATCGGGGGCCGCTGCACTGAGTATGGTTTTCATGGTCTTAGGATTTGGTTTGTTGGGTTCTAGGTTTCTTGACTTTGACCACAGCCACTCAGGCAGCGCCTGGGCAGTCATGGTGTTCTTAACCGGGTAGGGGTCATGGAATGGTGTGATGTGTCTTGAGTCGTGCTCCGGTATTTGAACGTGGAAATTATGGAAAATATCAAAAGTATTGAAAGCAATTTATTTAGTTAATCCTAAGGTAACTTAATCAAAGGTTACTGTTTTATCATTAAGCAAAATTGAAGGCGGCTAACCATCTATCTTTCTCAAGGTTTCAAGAAACAGGTTTGCTCAGGATTCTGTGCATTGATTTACAACGATTTGCGCCATCTGAAGGCCGTCCGCCTTCCATCCAAAAACCCGCCTAGGCAGTCCAAAAAGCGCCAAAGATGCAGCCGCAGACCCGACTCAAGAGTGAAAATGGGGTACTTAAAAAGCCAAAAACGACATCGTTTGCGGACCACTTAGTCTCATGTGGTCCGTACCCGAGAGTCAATTTGCCGAAAACGACATCGTTTTCGGACCACCTAGTCTCCTGTGGTCGGTACCCGAGAGTCAATTTACCAAAAACGACATCGTTTTCGGGCCGCCTAGTCTCCTGTAGTCGGTACCCGAGAGTCAATTTGCCAAAAACGACATCGTTTTCGGACCGCCTAGTCTCATGTGGTCGATACCCGAGAGTCAATTTGCCAAAAACGAGACCCTCGCGCCAGGAGCCAGACTTGGCCGTAACCATGCAGCCGGGAAGCACCGCAAGGCGACCTACCCGATGAAGGCTGCGGCAGTTTTTGAAGAGAATGCACATGGCAATGGACCTGCTGACTGCACGTTGACTGTTGCAGATCAGAGCAGGGACAGCAGAATGATAAAAACATTCCTGAAGGAATGGCCCCAAGATTTTGTCAACCTCAACAACGCTACCGAGCGCATCCTCGACATCCTCGAGATCGGCCTCTGCATCGCCTGGAGCAGCACCGAGCACCTGCACGACCACATCGGCGCCCGCTGCCTCTTCGCCACGCACTAGCAAGACATCACCGCGTTCGCGCAAAGCCGCAGCGCCGTGAAGAACTATTTGACGCCTGCCTGCACGCTGCGAATAAAACAATCAACAAATGAAGGCATCCATTACCATTTCATCGCCTGACCACATTTGCTGCCCCCAATTCCCGGGGAGTATTCAAAAGATTATCCAACGCGTTTTGCCCTGCCTACTCGCAATAGCGTTCGCGCGGGAGGCCCATGCCCAACATAGCCCAACTGTCCGATCCTCGCTGACCACAAATAGCGGAGGTGTGTATTCTTTGGTGATTCCGAACGACCCTGAAACGGCTTGGAAACAACTAATGTTCACGGATCCGATTCAACGCGCGAACCCGCTCATCAGCGGACCCAATGCAGACCCGGATAGAGACGGCAGAGTGAATCTTTTAGAGCGGCAAATGGGAGGGCATCCCCTCGTTCCAAACTCGCATTACTACCCGACGGTCGGCATTTACTCATACGTCGCACCTTCGGATTTCCTCTACGGGCGGATGTCGCTCACAATTTCACGCGAACATTTGGCAACGGACTTGGATCCGGTGTTTCAGGTCTCGACCGATCTAAAGCGGTGGAAGAGCGGTGAGGAGTTCACGTTTGTGAATACAATCGCGCCTTACGCCGGAGAAAATCGGGAAAGCTGGGAGGTTACCTCGATTCTGCGGACTACGGAAACGCAAGCGCTATACATGCGTCTAGCGCCGGTGCGCCCGAGTCGGCTCAATATCAAAGAGTCACTCGCACAAATCGAAGCAATCCCCGCCGACTTACTTGATAAGTGCGTCATTCCGTCAGGTGAATTCGCGGGCGCATTGACGTCCATTCCGCGCGTTTACAACCTTCCAAGCTACAACCTTCAAACCTATAACATCAGTTGGTATTTTGCGAGTGTGGGGCTGGTTCCGTTCGTCGAATCCAAGCCGGTGGTGGTGAAAAACTATCTGGAATGCCACCTGAGGGTATTGAAACAGCTCAACCTGAATCCGCCAGGTCCGAATCCGCCCGAATCAAACAATTACCGAATGCGGGACTTCAACATCGATTTGCCAGATTTCACGCGAACGGCGAGGACTGATATCCCTCAAGTGGTTCCTGCGGATGCGGATGACTCGTCTGCAGCGACCTTTCTGGGGCTTGCGTCCCGTTATGCGCTGAAATGGCCGAACGACCCTTGGTTTGCCGCCAACGTTGCAACGCTAAAAGCAATATGGACGGCAAATATCAAAAACCAGCGCAACGTCAAAAAGTCCGGACCGACAAACGGTCTTGTGAGAACCTATCAGGAAGGATGGGGCCTCTACTATGTAAATAATCAAGGTGCAACGGTGCGGAACGAGGGCGACCAATCATACTTGGAAGACAACGTCGAAGTGTGGGCCGATACGCTCCTGTTCGCTGACGCGCTTAAACAGATTAACGATCCTGACGAAGCCCTGTGCAGGGCCGAGGCTGCTGCTTTGCGCGTGGCGATCAACGATGTGTTATGGGATTCCGTAAGGAACGCATGGAAACCATCAGACCAACACTCGACTGCTGTTCGCGTCAGGTATTACGCGGATTTGCAATGCCAATATTTCCCTGAGCTTTTCGGGTTCACCCACTACTCAGGCTATGAAGAAACGCAGCGTCGATACGATGCAGCTTGGGCGTGGCTGAACGGAAAAACTGCAACCTACTCTGCGGATTGGTGGACAAGCCAAGCCTGGGACACCCACCCGGATCCGGTATTGGCGGGCCAATTGATCGAACCAGTCTATTCTGACATGGGATTGGCCGTCGTCGCAATGCGGCGGGGAGACTACGAGCATGCGCGCGCCTACATCGCATTCGCAATTGATCGCTGGATGACTGATAATACGCGGGTGCCGGATAACGCGAATAAGAGCGGAACATGGCCGGGCACAGTTGTGTCCGATATTGGTTATTGGCACTACCTGCTCAAAGGGGTGATTGCCAGACCGTGATCCAAAATGGATGCTGCGAACGCTTCACGTGCGTAGGAAAGCGTGGTGGATAATTTGGCAGACTCAAAGTGGCGTTCCCGCTCCGCGCGCTTGCTGATTCCCAGATGGACAGTCCATGCCCATCGGCGGCCTCACCTCCGGCGGAAATTACCAGTTCCAAGTCCGCGCTGTCGGCGGCAGCACTGGCTAAAGCGTCTGGAGAAACCTCGTGAGCCACATGAGTCTTTTGGCGCAAACGCTGCCCTAACCAGACCCAGAAAGGGGTGTCGCAGCGTCATTTTATCCCGTCCCTTCTCCGGGTCGATTGATCTTCAGTATCAGAAAAGTAACCTGACAAATAGTGGATACCATTCTTTGATAGGATGATTTGGTAAAATGGCTTATCCAAAGTTATTCAAATC
>JAGKWZ010000191.1 GCA_021151605.1 Verrucomicrobiaceae bacterium | reverse complement strand
AGCGCCTGGCCGGCGTTGAGTTCATCGATGTTGGCCGAACTGCGGAGGAATCCAGTGACGCAGAGGGGTGCGGTCATCGCCACTTCCTGCATTGATCCCCCTTTGAATTTGCTCCCTACCGAGTCATGAAAATCGCGTTGGATGTGATGGGCGGCGACTTCGCCCCGCAAAACCCCATGGGCGGCGTCAAGCTGGCCCTCGAAACCCTTCCTCAGATCGACAAAATTTATCTCGTCGGTCAGCCGGAAGCCATCGAGCGCGAGATGAAGACTCAAAACATCCCAGCGAGCGACAAGCTGGAAATCGTCTCCGCCATGCAGATCGTCGATATGCATGACAGCGGTCTCGATGCCGTCCGCAAAAAGAAAGACAGCTCCATCACCCGGGCTGTCGATCTCGTGAAGGAAGGCAAAGCCGACGCAGTCGTCAGCGCCGGACACACCGGGGCCGCCGTCACCGCCAGCCTCATCAAGCTTCGCACACTCCCGCACATTGAGCGCCCCGCCATCGCCGCCATCATGCCCAGCATTACGCAGCACTGGGTGCTCATCGACGCTGGAGCGAACCCAGACAGCCTGCCTGAGCATCTCGTGCAAAACGCCATCATGGGCAGTGCTTATGCAAAGCACGTCCTCGGGCGCAGCAATCCGCGAGTCGGCCTCATGTCCAACGGCACCGAGGAAGAGAAAGGCAACGCCCTCTGCAAAGAGACCGGCAAGCTTCTCAAGAAGACCCCGGGAATCAACTTCATCGGCAACGTCGAAGGTCACGACCTCTGGGAAAACCCACCCGATGTCGTCGTCTGTGATGGCTTCACGGGAAACATCATCCTCAAGACCTCCGAAGCCCTCGCCCACGCCATGTTCTCCATGATTAAAGGCGAAATCCTGTCCACCACGCGCACCAAAATTGGCGGCATGTTGGCGAAGCCCGCCTTCAAGAACGTCCACAAACGCACCAGCGCGGATGAATACGGCGGCATGCCACTGCTCGGCCTGAATGGCATCACCATCATCTCCCACGGTAGCGCCAGCCCCTACGCCATGAAGAACGCTCTCCGCATGGCCTGTGAATCGATTTGCCATGGCATCAACCCTCACATCGAGGAAGCCATCACGACTCATCTCGACAACCACGCCCAGGACGAGGCATAAACTCCTGTCCACCAAGTCATTCTATGTCCCAACCCTGCGTCTCCTCCATCATCGGCACCGGCAGCTACATGCCGGAGAAAGTGCTGACGAATGACGACCTCTCGAAAATCGTCGACACCTCCGATGAGTGGATCACCACCCGCACAGGCATCCGCGAGCGCCGCATCGCCGCTGATGACCAGGCCACCAGTGATCTCGCAAGCGAGGCCTGCCGCCGTGCCATGGAAAACGCAGGCGTGAAGCCCGAGGAGATCGACCTCATCGTCTGTGCCACCGTCACGCCGGACATGTTCTTCCCCAGCACTGCCTGCATCATTCAAAGGAAGATCGGCGCGGGCAATGCGGTGTGCTTTGACATCAGCGCCGCCTGTTCCGGCTTCGTCTATGCACTCCAGGTCGCCCGCCATTTCCTCAATGCAGGCACACGCCAGACCGCCCTCGTCATCGGCGCTGAGAAGCTCAGTAGCCTCGTGAACTGGAAGGACCGCAATACCTGCGTGCTCTTCGGAGATGGTGCCGGAGCCGTGGTCATCCGCGCCACAGATGCCGAATCTGCCCCCGGCCGCGTCCTCAGCACTGTCATGGGAAGCGACGGCAATCTCGTGGATCTCCTCAAAGTCCCCGGCGGTGGAAGCGCCTGCCCCACCACACCTGAAAACATCGATCAACGCCTGAACACCGTTCACATGGAAGGGCGGGAGACCTTTAAGCACGCTGTCACCCGGATGAGCGCCGCAGCGGAGGAGGCACTAAAGCAGGCAGGCCTGACCAAGGAAGACATCACCCTCGTCATCCCCCATCAGGCGAATGCCCGCATCATCACTGCAATCGCGGATCGCCTTGGGCTGCCAGAGGACAAAACCTTCATGAACGTGGACAAGTATGGCAACACCAGTGCTGCCACCATTCCCGTAGCCCTCGATGAAGCGAACCGCCAGGGTCGCCTGAAACGCGGAGACATCGTATTGCTGGTCGCCTTCGGCGGTGGATTTACCTGGGCGGCCTCCGTGTTGCGCTGGTAACCCTCGCCTCTTTGGCGTCATGGATTCCCAAGCATGTTGCCAGAGATCTGATTGCCCTCGCCCTTCACTTCAATGAGCGAAGGTTCCTTGGTCCTGCTGCCGACAACTCGGTCATCGCGGATGAGGTTGCCAGTGACGAGGCTGTTCTTTACGTTTTCAAGGCGCAGCCCCGCGCCGTCTGAGTCGAGGATGTGGTTATTGGCGATGACGAGACGGCTGCCATCAGAGATGTCCACGGCGGCACGTTGCCGGCAGACACCGGAGATGATGTTCCCAGTAAGGCTGCTATCGGTGCAGCCTTTGAGGACAAGTCCGTTGTTTTCAGCTTCGTTGAAGCCATTCACAAGGTAACGTGGATTGCGGTCGAAGTTGTTGGCGCTGATGACGAGGTGCTCACAGTTCTCGGCGAGGATGTCCTGCTCAAAGCCTTCCCAAAAGGTGTTGCCCGTGATGGTGACTCCACGGGCTTCACGCACTTCGATGTTTACTTTCACATCGCTAAAGACATTGGCGCTGATCGTGACATTTCCCTCCCTTGTAGTAGGCCTGCCGACTCGACGCTCCAAGCTGGGATCAGTGCCTGCGCCCAGGATGCGTATGTTCGCTGAACCTGGAGCTTTGCTGGTATGCTGGAGCGTGCAGCCAGTGATTGCGACTTCACCGATCGAGCCGCCTGTGGAGTTCAGCTCCACATTCGCTGCGGGTGGGCCTTCGGCGCTATGATTGCCCTCGATGTCGCAGGTGCCGATCTGGAGGTTTCGCACATTTCCGCCGCGCGAGACAATGCCACCTCCGCTATTGTAACTGATGTGACAGCCGACGACGTTGATCTGGTGAAGGTTCAACTGATCTAGAAAGACACCGATGCCGCTATTCTCATAGAAGTGGCAGTCCGCGATGAGCACGTTGCGATTCCGGGTGGTAAGATGCACGGCATGGCGGCACTTCCTCACGACGATGCGGCTGAGCGTGATCTGCATCGTGCCGATCGCTTGGATGCCATCAGCCTCGGCATGGTCACCGACGATCTCAATGCCACTGACCATCGGCGTGCGTTCCTTTTCCCACACAGGCGGTTTGAAACTGCTCGGTGCCGCAGTGCCCTGGTGGCTGCCTTTAAAAAGGAAGGCTGGCCCCGCCCCCGCCATGACGATTCGCGCCGTGCCATCGCCAGAAAGGGCGGCAAATCCGCTCTCGGCCAGAGGGATCTCGATGCTGCGGGTAATCCGGTAAGTTCCACGGGGGAAGCTCACACTGCCGTGCTCATGGATGGCCTTTTCGATGGCGGCAGTATCATCCGTGGTGCCATCCCCCTTCGGCCCGAGATCTCGCACATTCGTCTGAGCTTGGCTCAATGAAGCGACGAGGACAAAGAGGAGCGGATAGGTGTTGCTGCGCATGGCTCAAACATACGCGGTCACATGGAACATCCTTCTGTGAAGCAATGCCTGCGGCTTGCAGCCTAGGATTTCATCACCTAGCCTCGGGCCACTTATGAAACGACTCCTGCTCACGTTCTTCACCCTCTTGTCCATGCCACTCATGGCCGCCATTATTGAACAGCCCGTGGATTACAAAGCCGGAACCATCGAGTGCGAAGGCTGGGCTGCCTTTGATGATTCCACCAAGGCAAAGCGCCCCTCTGTCTTGATCATCCATCAATGGACCGGCGTGAGTGACAATGAAAAGATGCGCGCCAAGATGCTGGCCGAACTCGGCTACAATGTCTTCGTGGCTGATGTCTATGGTAAAGGCATCCGCCCGCAGCCACCAGCCTCCGGTGCGGAAGCTGGCAAATATAAGAAGAATCGCACACTACTCCGTGAACGCCTGACCGCTGCGCTGCAAGTGCTGCTGAAGGACAGCCGCACAGACGCGTCCCGCGTGGCGTGCATCGGTTACTGCTTCGGCGGCACAGCAGCCATCGAGCTTGGCCGTAGTGGGGCACCGGTAAAAGGCGTGGTCAGCTTCCATGGTGGCCTTGATAGCCCGACGCCCGAGGATGGGAAAAACATCAAAGGCAAGGTTCTCGCCCTGCATGGTGCCGATGATCCCTTTGTTCCTGCTGCCGACATCGCCGCCTTTGAAAAGGAGATGAAGGATGCAGGCGTCACCTACCAACTCGTCTCCTACCCAGGAGCCGTCCATGCCTTTACCCAGAAAGCTGCCGGCAATGACAACTCCAAAGGTGCTGCCTACAACGAAGCCGCCGACAAAGCTTCGTGGGAGGAAATGAAGACCTTTTTTGCCAAACTCTTCAACTAATACCCCATGAAGCGCCTGCTGCTCGCCTTTGGTCTCATGCTTATCTCCGCTGCGGCGGATGAGAAGAAAGCCTCGCCGACAGCAGCCGGGCCAGCGGCCACGGACTTCATCCGTTTCGTCGAGACGGATGAGGGCGACTCGCTCCAGACGGCCATCGCGAGCTATCTTTCGCCAAGCGGAGTCACCGTCGATCTCATCGGCGCAGTCCACATCGCCGACAAAAAATACTTCGATGAGTTGAACGCCCGCTTCAAATCCTACGAAGTCGTGCTCTACGAACTCGTCGGTCGGCCAATCGAAGAACGAGACCAACTCAAAGTGGGCGATGGCGACTCGAAACTGCAATGGCTTGGCTCACTTCAGGAAAAGATGCGTTCCACCCTGAAGCTGGAAAGCCAGCTCCATTGCATCGACTACAAGGCAAAGAACTTCATCCACGCCGATCTCAGCACCGAGGGCTTCTTTGAAAAGCAGGAGGAGAAAAAAGAAACCTTCATCACCCTCTGGATGAAGGCCGCGCTCGCCCAAGCAGCCACTGAGGACTCCAGCAAAGCAAACTCTGACATGACTCTCCTCATGACGCTTCTGATGAGCAAGGACAGCTCCACCGACTTGAAGCGCCTGATTGGCAGTGAGTTTGACCGCGTGGAGCAGCTCATGGCTGGAGTGGAGGCAGGGAACGGCACAGCCATCATCGGCGAGCGGAACAAACACGCTCTCAGCGTCATGCAGAAACAGATCACCGCAGGAAAGAAGCGCCTGGCCGTCTTTTACGGTGCCGCTCATTTCCCCGATATGGAGCAGCGCCTCCTCAAAGAAGGCTGGAAGCTGCAAAAGACCGACTGGCTGAAGGCCTGGGACATTGACGCCGAATAACTCAGGCGGCTGACTCAGCCCGGCGGCAAATGGTAACTCCTCGTGACCATCACGCCATCATTGCCTCCAGAGCCATCGTCATCCCATCATGTCAGCATCGTTCAGATGCCCATCCTTAATCACTCCGACCTCCTCCAGCTCAAGCGCTGGAACACGCCCACCATCTACAACGGCTGGGAACAGATCACAAAGCGCGATTCCGGTGCAGAGGCCTTCAACATCGAGGAAACACGCGACTTCATGCCGCAAATGGGCCCCATGGTCGGCTACGCTGTCACCGTCGTCATCGAGCCGAGCAACAAAGCGCACCGCGAAGCCAACCCGAACGCCGGCAACGACTACCGTCGCTACATCGCCAGCATCCCCGGTCCGAAGATCGTCCTCGTGCAGGATCTCGACAAGCCACGCGTCATCGGCTCCTTCTGGGGCGAGGTGAACAGCAACATCCACCGCGCTCTCGGCTGCGTCGGCACCATCACCGATGGGGCCATCCGCGATGTCGATGAGATGACCAACGCAGGCTTCAAAGCCATCGCGCGTCGTTTCTGCGTCGGTCATGCGCATGTGCATCCCGTGCGCTGGAACTGCGAGGTGGAGGTCTTTGGCCGCACCATCCGCCCCGGCGACCTCATCCATGCCGACAAGCATGGTTTCATCGTCATCCCACCCGAAGACCAGCCCGCGCTGCTCGACGCCTCCCGCTTCATGGACAGCAACGAATGCGAAACCGTCATCCCCGCCGCCCGCAGCGCCGCCGGACTGCCCACCGATCAAGTCATCGCCAATCTCGAAGCCTCCATCACTCAGTTCAGCGCCAACGTGAAAGCCAAATTCCGCCGCGAAGGCGAGTGGTGACCCTCTTTTCTCCATCTTCGATCCTCCATCTTCCACCTTCAATTCTCGTTCTTCATGCCCACACTCCGCCCCTCCCGCATCCTTCGCGAACTCCGCGCCGGTCAAAACAGCACCATCCTCAAGCTCAACATGGGTGATCCACGCATCGTGGAACTCGCGGGCCTCGCCGGAGCCAGTGCCGTGTGGCTTTGCAACGAACACGTGCCGAATGACTGGCTCAATCTGGAGCACCAGATCCGCGCCGCGAAGCTCTACGACATGGACACCATCGTCCGCGTGAACAAAGGCGGCTACAGCGAATACGTGAAGCCTTTCGAGTGCGATGCCACGGGCATCATGGTCCCGCACATCACCAGCGCGGATGAAGCTCGAAATGTCGTCGATATGGTCCGCTGCCGCCCGATGGGAAGCAAGGCGCTCGACGCCGGCAACATGGACGGCCTCTTCTGCCAAGTACCACTGGCTGACTACGCCCATCACTGCAACACCGAGAAATTCGTCATCCTTCAAATCGAAAGCCCCGAGGCTCTCGAAGTCGTCGAAGAGATCGCCGCCGTGCCAGGATTCGACATGCTGCTCTTCGGCGCGGGCGATTTCAGCCACCGCATCGGCAAACTCGGCCAAGCCACCTGCCCCGAAGTCGTCGCCGCCCGCAAACGCGTGCACGCCGCCGCCATCAAGCACGGCAAATATGTCGCCGTCGCCTCGCTCTTCGGACAAAAAGACCAACTCATCGAAGAAGGCACCCGCATCTTCACCCTCGGTGCCGATGTCATCGAACTCGGCAACGCCTTCCACAAGATGGTGAAGGACTTTGGTGGTGGCACGACTGCTCCGAGCAGTGATTCGGTTTATGCGAACACGAAATGAGTTCCGGGACTACATCCTGGGCTAGATTCCTCGGTCCCAATGAACCGAGAAGGCTGGTAAAATATGTTGGGTAAAAGATGAGGATGGTGTTCCTCATCTTTTACCCCCAATCTTTTACCAGCCCAAATCCACTCACGAACAGACGAATGATTCGGGGGCGGCTAGCTTGATCCACGGCACGGAGCCAAAGCTCGGACGCAGCGCCGTGCCCGCCGTGGGTTCTTCCTTGGCCGTTGGCTTTCAGAAAGTTCAGGTCGTGCCAGACCTCACGCAGCAGCGGCTCCGGCTGCTGGGAGACTTCGGTGATGAGAAGTGGCTGGATCGACCTGTTCTAGGAACACCTCATCCCTGCCCGTCTGCCAAGCCCGCGTTCGCTTGGCGATCCCTGAGTAGGCGGAGGATTCGGCTAGGGCCGCGCGCCCCCTGGACCGGCGGCACCTCGCTTTCCCATCCAGGCGCTGGATTCCTCGGCCTCCATGCCTCGGCCAGTTCGTTTCCATGGTTGCCATATACCTCGAAGCTCACTTCATGTTACGTAAATTTGCCATGATTCCGTCTGCCATGACGCGTGCAGGAACGAATGGTTGGCCCGAGTTGACCGCTCTATGCACCTGCCACCAAACATTTCCGGCGGTTGCAAGTGGCCCAGTCTTTGTGACAACGCCTAGTCCTACCTGAACATTGGTTGCTAATGCATCAGCAAAACCCAGACGATTGACTTCATGTCGAACCAGAAAATCGACGCTACCTCTGAAATCATCGTTATGAGCGTAAGCATGTAGCAAATCGTTCATTATCCCGAGTTCTTTGACCGTTTGGATTTGGGAATCGGTGCCGTATAGGCCATGAAATCGAGCCAAAAGTGCGCCCCCCCTAACGGTGCCAACCAGCCATCTGCTGCCTCCCTTGAGGGGCGCGGATAAGCTCTCTCCAGCCTCCTCCGCTACAGACGCCAACTTTGCTCCCATCTGGTTGAAGAGATACACAAAAGCGCCGCTAACAGCCCCATTGCTAAACTTGCCTCCGCCAAGTGCGGAACCAGTGCCGCCGACAACTGCCGCTGCCAGTGATTCGCCAGCTGCCCCTAAATTAGCCGCAGCGATGTATGGTGATGCTGCACCTGAAAGACCACCAGCAATGAAGCCATGCACGAATTTACCGCCTTGTAGCTCATTAGCAGCACCCTGAATCGATCCATGAGCGACAATTTTGATCGCCAACTTGCTTGAGAAACTTGGATCATTCAGTTTCAAATCGCTAAGCCCGAATTCCTGAGCGACACCGAACGTGGCTGCTGCGGTAGCTCCACCGATTATCCCGCCTTTCAATCCCGCTCGTAGAGCATCACCTACTGAACCTCCAGCCAGTAATGTGCCGCTGAATGCAGAACCGAATCCAAAACCTCCACCGCCAGCAGCAGCAAGTGCTGCCCCTGTTGCCCCAAATTGCCCTGCCAGTGCCGCAAATCCGTATCCAGTCGCCACTCCAACTGCAACAGCGACAATCGTCTTCCAGTGCTTCTTGAAGAACTTCCCCAGCCCCTTGAAAAAGAACCCGCTCGGATCCGTGAAGCTCAGCGGATTGTTCAGCACGTAGCTATACCGGTTCAGGTTTTGCAGGTTGTCCGGCGACTGGACGAAGGGATCGGGGCTGAGGAAGCGGGCGGTGATGGGGTCGTAAATGCGGCCGCCCATGTGGACGAGGCCCACGGCATCGAGCATCTCGTGGCCGGTGAAGCCGTGATGCGTCTCGGCGCTGCCGGTCGTGGCGGGGTAGGTCACGCTCCAGGTGGCGGTGCCGGTGTTGTAGGCCACGGTGCGGCGGCGGCCCCAGGCATCGAAGCTCTGGCGCTCCACCTCGATTCCGTTGCTGTCGGTGATCACATCCACGCTGCCGAGGTGGTCCTTGTGAATGTAGCGCAGGCGCACGGGCGGTGATGCGGCGCTGCGTTCGTCGGTGAGGATGGCGGCCACGCCGCTGCCTCCGGCGATGTAGTGAATGTGGCGCACCAGGCCCTCGCTCGTCGTTTCCCGCTCGTAGAGGCCGCCGATGTATTCGCGCACCGTCTGCGAGGTGGCACCGCCGGGCTGGGTGAGGAAGGTGGTCTGGCGGTAAAGGGCGCGGTCCGGGCCGTAGTCGAAGCGCAGGGTGTCGCCGCCTTTGACCATGCGCACGGGCTTGTTGAAGGAACTGTAGGTCAGGCTCGTCGCGCCATCGGTGACTCGGTTGCCCTTGGCGTCGTAGCCGCAGGATTTGTTGAAGGCACCGCCCGTCACGCCAGTGAGCGCGTGCGGGCCGGTGGAGGCCGCGCCGTAGCTGAAGCTGCCCACATCCGTGCGGGAGGTGATGTTCCCGAGGTCGTTGTAAGCCGCCGTCACGGCGGCAGCGCCCGTGGTGGTCACGGTTTGCAGGCGGTTGAGCGTGTCGTAGCCAAAGGTCTCGCTGAAGGTGGTGCTGTAGCGCTTGTCACGCCGCGCGGTGAGATTGCCGATGAGGTCGAAGTCGAACTCCTCCTTCTGCACATCGCCCGCTGCGCCCAAGGTGGACGTGATGCCATCGATGAGGCCCGTATTGGCATCAAAGGCACGATCCGTGACCACGCCATTGCCCTGCACCTCCTGGGTGATCTGCCCACGAGGATTCACGGCCAGCGCCCGCCAGTAGAGCTGCGTGGTGGCGGCGTTTTGCACTTCGCTGAGGTGGCCGTTGGCCGTATAGACCTGCCGGGTGGCGAGTCCAGTGGGGTAGGTCATCGCGTCCGGTCTGCCGTAACCGTCGTAGCTGCGGGACACGGCAAAGCTGTGGAAGCCGTGGCTCTCCACCGTGCTCACGGGGCGGCTGAGTTGATCGTAGAAGTAACTGCGCACGAAATCCCCGCTGCTCTCGCGGGCGAGCTGGCCGATGCCCTGCGCGGCGCTGTCATACTCAAAGGTGGTGACGCCCTCCGTCTCCGTGCGGGTGAGCACGCGGCCCAGCTTGTCATAGCTGAGGCTCACGGTCTGGTTGGCGGCGTTCGTCTGCGTCTTGAGTTCGCCAAAGCCGTTGTAGGTGAAGGTGGAGGTGCCGCTGTTCGGCTCGCTCATGTAGGTCTTGTTTCCGCGCACGTCATAGCGCAGCTCGGTGGTGTTGTTCGCCGGATCGGTGACGAAGCGCAGATTGCCATACGGATCGTATTTCCGCGTGATCGTCTTCGCGGCACGGCTTTCTGGAAGTCGGTGAGCGCAGCGGGATTGTAGTTCCGCTCCACGGTGGTGGTGAGGCCGTCGTAGGTCGTCTTGCTCACGCGGTTGCCAGGATCGGTCTGCTGATACTCACGCCCCACGGCATCGTAGAGCATCTGGGAGTAAAGCGGCGTGTCGCCTGCGAAGTAAGGCTGCGAGGCGTGCGTCACCTCCCCGCGATTGTTGAAGACCTTGTGCGAGGAAACCGTGCGCCCGTCAAAGGCGATGCCATCCGCCCGAATCTCCCGGTCCAGCAAATCATACCAAACCGTCTTCGGCGCTCCGCCGGAGGACTGCACACGCACATAATGCACCGCACGCGGCGGCGCTCCCACCGTGCTGCCGGTCACACGACGATAAAACGAGCGCGTCACCGTGCCATCGGGCCGTGTTTCCTTGATCGGCCTGCCAATGGCATCGTATTCCCAAGTCGTGGTCAGGCCATTCGGCCCGGTCTGCGTGAGCACATTGCCCAGCAGCGGATCATAGGTCTTCGATTCCGTTTGCCCCTCCGCATTCGTCGTGGTGGCGACGAAGCGGCCATCGGGCGTGTAGGTTGTCGTGGTGGTGCGGGATGCGGCGCCGCTGGTTGAGATCGTGCTGGTGAGGATGTTGCCAAAGCCATCGTGCGTGTAGTCCTTCTGCTGGCGAAGGATGCCACCACTTGGCTCGATCACTTCTTGAGTGAGCAGGCCCGTTGTCGGGTGATAGGCGAAGGAGGAGGCTCTTGTGAGGCTGATGGTGCCCGCCCCCGCTGGGTTTGGCCCTGTCTTGGTGACGCTGCTTGTGGCGAGGCGTCCGAGATGCCATTTCGACGGTGAAATGCTGTCGTTGTAAGTGTTGGTGACGGTTTCGGCGAAGGTTTGGCTGCCGTCTGTGGTCGTCGTGGTGCTCTCCAGCAGGTTGCCACTCGCATCGTAAGTCATCGCGCCGCCTGATCCGGGTCCACTTCGAGTCATCGTGCGTGTCAGGGCGGAGGCAGCGGCCCGATTCACCTCGTAGCTCTTGGAGACGCTGCCCGCCTCGGTCACAAAATAAGTCTTCCGCCCCGTGGGGTGCGTCGTCTCGGCCAAAGACCAGGTCGTGTCACTTTCGCTGATGAGCGTGCTTCCGCCCGCAGAAGCCGTGAGAAGCCGCTGCTCGCTGTGTTTGGCCCTGCCAGCGTAAAGCGGCCTGTCCTCGTAAACGGTGCGAGTGACGATGCCGGAGGTTACATCCGTCGTTTCGACGGCCTTGAACCCCATGAAGCCCCGGCCATCCAAACAGCTCCAAGCCCCCTCATAGAGGTAATTGACCATATTTTCGCCCACCGGCGAAACCGGAGGCGGATTGAAGCCATCGCCGTCGATGCCATTTCGGGAGGTGATTGAAGAAACGACATACATCGAGCCTTGCAGGTCATAGCATGGATAGGCTGAACTGGTGCCTTTTGTGTGAACGCTCGCCTCCGTGAGAGCCTTGTAGCGGAAGGCTATTTGGAGTCCATTGTTATATGAAACCCCACTGATTAATGGCTCAGCAATCGCAGACGAAAAATACAGGTCATTTTTTCCGAGCGCGTCTGATTGCCCATCTCCATTAAAATCTCCTACGGCGATAAAATCGTTAAATAGCGGAAACGGAAAAGTGTCAGCAAACGAGGCACCATTGCCAGTTGTAACTACGAAACGATTGTTGTTGGCACCCACCTGTAGGTGATCAGACTCGTGTTTCAAATAGTCACGCAGTCCATCGCCGTTGAAATCTCTTGTTGCCAACGTTTCACCTGGGGTGACTCCATGAGACAAAATGTTCGTGCCTGGGCCTGATGTAAATCCTTTGCCATTCGAGTAATAAACCAACCAATTTCCTGGTGAAGTGGGAGAGCAAACAACATCCATCAGTCCATCGCCATTGGCGTCTGCAATATCCCACTGAGGGGATGTGAACAAATAGCCAACTCCAATAACCGCAGTAATGGCTGTTCGGATACCGGGGAAAAATCCACTTCCGTTCGAGACATAAACATACAAGCGAGAACTCTGGCCTTCCGAGATGAACCGATAAACGTCGTCCATACCATCCCCATTAAAGTCCCCGACCCGAAACCCGTATGAACCCCAGCCGTCGTTTGGAATCGAGAGGATGTCCGTTGGAACCGGGATGTTAAAACCCAGATTCATACCAGTCATTAGCATCATTGGCCCACTGTTGTTACCCCACTTAAGAATGTCAGATCGGCCATCGCCATTGAAATCACCTTTAATTGGAGTTTCTAAAATAGAGGCATTGCCGTTACTCACTTCGGTTTCCACAGCGGCACCAAATCCAGATACTCCTCCGAAATATAGGTCAAAGGCGTTTCGAGATGCATTTGACGTGACTAAATCCACTAAACCGTCGCCATTCACATCTAGGTCGTGTTTGAAAACCTGTCGATTGGCAAAACGGCTGTGATGGAGTAGAGGGTGGAGTCGATGAGAACACAACGTTTTACATGGTGGGGGCCGC
>JAGKWZ010000190.1 GCA_021151605.1 Verrucomicrobiaceae bacterium | reverse complement strand
GCGGCCCCCACCATGTAAAACGTTGTGTTCTCATCGACTCCACCCTCTACTCCATCACAGCCGTTTTGCCAATCGACAGGTTTTCAAACACGACCTAGCTTTCAGATAGGCCTGCTGGGACCAAGTACCACCGGAGGAGCGGGTGAAGACGTAGGCCGCGCCGGAGTCGCCGGCGTCGTTGTTAGAGCCATCACCATCGACGGTGGTGGCGTTACTGGCTTCCCCCAAGGCACCGATGACGGCGGTATCACCGGAGATGGCGACGGATCTGCCGAATTGGTCAGAAGCCCCAGAATTACTGGCTTTCAGATAGGCCTGCTGCGACCAAGTGCCCAGGGAGGAGCGAGTGAAGACGTAGGCGGCGCCGGATGCATGGGCGCCATTGTTGTTGCCATCGCCATCGACGGTGGTGGCGTTGCTGCCCTCCGCAGGTGCCCCGATGACGGCGGTGTCACCGGAGACGGCCACGGAGAGGCCGAAGAAGTCATCCGCCCCGGTGTTACCCGCTTTGAGATAGGCCTCCAAAGCTGCTAGCGGGCCTGAAGCGGTGTAAGTGTAGAGCCCCGTGCCGCCCGTGCTTGACTGGCCGGAAACGGTGACGACCACATCCCGCGCCCCTGCGGTGCCCGCAGGTGTGGTGCAGGTGATGCTCGTGGCGCTGTTCACCACCACACTCGTCGCCGCTACACCACCGATGGTCACCGTGGCGGGCGAGGCGAAGCCCGTGCCCGTGATGGTCACGCTGGTGCCGCCTGCGGTGCTGCCGAAGCTGGGGCTGACGCTGGTGACCGTTGTAGGCTGTGGTGCCACCGTGATGGTGAACTGCTGCGATGCGGTGGTCAGCGCGGCAGTGCCGTTGATGCTGGCGTCGTCGGTGAGTGTGACACTGATCGTCGCGGTGCCTGCGGTGCCGTTCGGGGTGTAGGTCAGCGTGCCGGTGCTGCTGTCGATGCTCGGCGCGGTGGTGAAGAGGCCGGGGTTGCTGGTGCTGCTGATGTTGAAGGTCAGCGCCTGAGTGGCCGTGCTATCGCCGTCATCGATGCCCGTGGCCCAGCCCGTGGCCGTCTGCGCGCTGCTGGTGTTGTAAGGCAGGAGCTGGTCCGCACCCTTCACAAAGCTCGGCATCTCGTTGACGTTCGTCACAGTCACACTGATCAGCTGGGAAGCTGTGCTTCCCTGGCCATCATTGATCGTTGCTTCGACCAGGTACACATTGTTGTTATCTTGGTCACCGAAGGACTCAAAATCGGGCGGGGCCATGAAAGTAAGAATGCCGTCCGAGGAGAGATTGAACTTCGCCGCATCAGCGCCGCCAGTCTTGGTATAGGTCACCGACGCGGGTGGCGCTTCTTGCGTCGCCACAACGGTCAGCACCGCCGTCGTGTTCTCCGGAACGCTAGCCGTGGCTGACGAGGTGAAGACGGGTGCGGTGATGGTGAGCGCAGTGGCATTTCCACCGGCTTGGATGAAGCTGTAGTTGCCATTATTCGCAGTTAGTCCGCTACCGTTAATGGCGTGGGAACCGACCGGTGTATTGACGGCCGCAGCGCTCGTGAACACTGCCGTCCCCGTGGTGACATTTGCTAACAACTCGCTGTTCACGAAGCCCGTGACCGTTCCCGAGAAAGTCGAGTTCGAAGTGCCGTAAGAACGGCTCGCTGCGTTAGCTGTGTAGGTCAGCGCGGCGGGTGTAATCGAGCCGTTCGTCACCGTTGAATAGGTGTAGCTGTAGTTGGCTCCGCTGTTGCCATCGCTCACCACGCCCGCTGGGGTCAGCGTCTTGCCGGTCCCGAAGTTACGGGTGTTAAAGGTCTGCGTGAACGCCGCTGTGTCCGAGAAGGCCAGAGCCGGGCTGACTGTGGGTGTGCCGGAAGAGGCGGTAGTGCCGTTGTAGGTCTTCGTATCGGTCACTGCAGTGACCGTAATCGGTTTTGCCGTGATGTTAAAAGCGGACGAAGTCGCCCCGGTCAGAGATGGGGAACTGGTGGCAGACAGGGTGTAGCCTGTGCCGATCTTATTGATCTTGATATTGCTGAAAGTGGCGACTCCATTGACGGCGGTCACCGAGGTGAAAGTGCCGCTGAGCACACCGCCAGGTCCGGCGTTATTGGCGATGGCCAGGGTGACAGTCGTGGAGTTGTCAGAGGTGACGACCGCGCTTCCAGCGTCCTGGATCTGGACCGTAAACGAAGCGATATTGTCACCATAAACCGCCGTGGCAGGCTGTGTGCCAAAGGCCAGTTTCGTGGCCGCCGAGGGCTCTGTATAACTGATCACCAATTTTCCGTTTGCGCCACTACCGCCGCTTGCGGAGCTAGTAAAAGGGTACACAAGAGCACCACCACCACCACCACCAGGCACCGACCCACCGGATCCACTACCAGTAGTGGAGGTCCTTCCATTGCCACCGTTACCTCCGCGGGTTGGTGCTGTCCCTCCAGCTGAATTCGTCGCGGCCGTACCATTTGCTGCAATTCCAGCTGATGAGCCACCGCCACCTGCAAGTGTCAAACCGAAAGCACCCGCACCATTTCCACCATTAAATTTACTTCCCACGTCGCCGATACTGGCTGAGGCCGATCCACCAGAAGCTCCCCCTGACGTGTTGTTAGCGACACTGGCACCGCCCTTTGCCATCACTGTGGTAGCGTTCACAAACCATGAGTCTCCACCAGCGGCTGTCGAGGTAGAACCAGCGCCCACCATGAAATTGTAAGTGGTGCCAGGGGTGACTGTCTGCGAGGCCTTCTTGGCATAGGCACCACCACCACCACCACCAGCACCGTACGTAGAGTTGACTCGAGCCCCGCCCTTACCGCCGCCGCCCCACACCTCGACAGTGACACTCGTGACGCCCGGAGGCGCGGTCCAGGTGCCTGCACCTGCTGTGGTTTTGGTGACCTCTGTTCTCGTCCCAGGATTCAGGGCGATCATGATAGCCCCGTTACGGTCGGCTACAGAAAGAGTCGCCGAGCCGTTCCCCGTGGCTCCCGCAGTGGCCTTCAGAGCCCAGGCAGCACCGCTGGAGCTGTTTGTGCCTCGAATGTCAAAGAGCTCCGTGAGGGCTCCGGGTGAGGTGGTGGACCAGTCTGACCAAGTCGTTGTGCCGTTGGCAACCATACCAAACATGACCACAGCCGCATTCGGCGAGATCGTGGTGATACTAGTGGCCGTCGCACTCGCACTGCTAGCCTGCACCGAGATCGCGCCAGGAGTCACATCAAAAAGGGTTTCGCCAGTCACGTTCACCCCTGAAAACGCGACGATACCGCCTGCCGTTTTGCTGGTTCCACTGCCGAAAGTGAAGTAGTAGTCGGCTGGCTCAGATGCTCCAGCCACTTTGTAAAGCAAGGTCCCGCGGCCTCCTATTGGCCCAGCCAAATCCGCACCAGCAACCAAGGTCCACCCGCTGGATGTGGCATTCGCGGTGGCGTTACCGACGGAAGACAAGTCGGCGAAGAGAACATCCCCAGACACAACTCCAGAAGGCTTGTTGATCAGTAAAGTCGTATTCCCTACCGCCGTGGCCGTGCCTCGAGAGGCGATTGCAGCCTCAACTGTCGGCGCGGCGGCAAAGACGATGGCAATCCCAAGAACAAGATTTCGGACCCAAGTGACAGAGGCGGAAAACCGGGAAACGGGGTCAGGCTGTGAGCGGCGGCGACTAACTTCATCAAGGTGTTTCATAAGTTCAACAGGTCGGAGTTGCAGGAGTAAAAGGGGGGAGATGTGGACAGGCAGGGCGCAGGGGCTCATCAAGGTCGGCGAAAGATGTTCGAGGGAGAGCAGGGAATGGGCGTGGATGAGGCTAGGAGCCGGTGAGGTCCAGGTGTGCCACTCGCACCACTTGCCGAATTCCTCGCCTTTTTAGAGATAGCGGGCGCGGACTTTGGTGATGGCGCTCTGGCCGGGGGCGGACTTGGGAGCGGAGCGGGTCTTCATGAGGTCTCGGGAGTCTGTCTTCTGGCGGCTGTCGGTGGGGATGAGGCACTGGCCCTCGGCCTTCACCGCAGGCATGTGGTCCGCTCCGCCGATGGCGCGCTCATTTCCGGCGTAGCCATAGCTTTTCAACTCCAGCCCCCATTGCCAGTCCGCGCCGCCCTTCGGCTGGGCGATGAAACCGCGCCCGTCAAACTTCGTGGCCCATTGCTGGCCCGGATTGCGCGCCTGCCTGCCGCCCTCGACGGGCTGGAAGGCATGACGCCCTGCATCATAAGCGGCGCGGATGCTGGACCAGTCGGACTTAGTGAGCTGTGTCATGGAACCTGTCGAGGAAGAGCATTTCTGGACAGGATTTCCCGTGGAGGTCAGGAGGACTGAAGCAAAAAACAGCGCCCTGTGACACAAGGCGCGCGCGAAGGAAAGAGCAATATGCGCACCAAAGGTGACAATATGCGCACCAAATGCGAAACTCCGACGCAGGGATGAGAAAAATTGAAGAAAGATCTCGACATTCCGCCCCAATTCCGCTGAGAATTGGGCTGACATCGTTTTTCGGAGCTGCTCGGCACCGTGTGCGCTGAGCCAGTCCTGATCACGATCGCAGGGCCAGTTCATCCGCTTTTCCAACCCATCGCGATGTTCTCCAACCATGAGAGCGGCCTCAGGGCCGCGTGTGTCCCCAGACGTGTCCCAGCACACGCCCAGCCCACTATTTCCCCGGCGCTGCCGCGCCCATGCGGGCAGGGCTGCCACCCACCACACTCAGCCCCGACTCGTCATGGGTGAAAAACTTCGATGGAACTCGTCCTCTCCTATTACTGGGGAGCCTCTTAAGTGGAACCAAGAAGGGTTCACCTGGGGGGGCTCATGGCCTGACCCACCGAAGCCGGAGCCGCCGAAGAAGAAGCCTTTTCACCGCAAAGCCAAACCACATAACCCACCCCAACCTCAACCGTCAGACTTCACTCCTATGTCAAACTTCCAATATCAAACCCGCCAGAACCCCCAGGGGGGCTTCACCACCAGTGTCGTGCTCGGAGAGCCTGTGCCAGACAGCGTCCTTCTGGCCAGCATCGCCACCCGCGCAAATACCACCCCTGAGATTACCGAGGCCGTCATCCGCGCCCTCGTCGCAGAGATTCTCGGCTGCGGCTGCGGCAGCCATTTCGCCCGTCGTTTCCTGGGCATCCTGTCCTTTCAACCCACCTCCGGCGGCAGCGCCCCGAGCCCGGACGGCTTCCACAATCCGCAGGACATCAATGCCGGTGTCTCGATCTCCATCCTGAAGGAGCTCATCGAATCCTGGCAGCAGACGCTGACCCTGGAGCACATGGGCGAGGTGGGCAAACTGACCCCCGTGATCGACTCCATGATCAATCAGGCCACCGGCGCGCTGAACATCTACACGGCGGGTGATCTCATGCAGGTCCGTGGCGACAACCTGAAATTCAACCGCAGTGACCCCGCCCAGGGCATCTTCCTGACCAACAGCGCGGATGTGGAGACGCACTGCACGGTTTATGCGGACATCGAGCCCCAGACCTTCACTTTCCTCATCCCTCCCGGCACCACCGGCCCGCAGACGGTACGCATGACCGCCTTCATCAATGGCAGCCTGCGCAGCTACACCTACTCCGCCCAGATCACCTCCGCGTGACACGGGGTCGGGAACGGGTCAGAAATAACGAAACCCAAAGGACGAATGACGAAACGGAAAGAGGCTCAAGGAGTCATCCAATGCACGACATTGGGTGACCCCGGGAGCGACATTGGGTGACCCCAGGAGCGGCAGTGGGTGACCCCAGGAGCGGCAGTGGGTGATCCCAGGAGCGGCAGTGGGTGACCCCGGGAGCGGCAGTGGGTGACCCCAGGAGCGGCAGTGGGTGACCCCAGGAGCGACAGTGGGTGACCCCAGGAGCGGCATTGGGTGACCCCGGGAGCGGCAGTGGGTGACCCCGGGAGCGACATTGGGTGACCCCAGGAGCGGCAGTGGGTGACCCCAGGAGCGACAGTGGGTGACCCCAGGAGCGCTGCTGGGGTGCCAATCACGACTTACGGGTTGCGAGGCACAACCTAGCTTCGCCCTTACGGCACCACGACCTTGGCATTCGCCTGAACGGGTGCGTCGCCGGAATGATGTAAATTAGAGTGAAGAAGGAGAGTGTCGGGAGTGCTGCTGCCAGAAGTGGTCCCAGCGTGATGTCGTCAGGTAGAGGGCGCGCAGGGAGATGAGGGCGTCGCTCGCTGCGATGCTCCAGCGCATGCCGCTCTGACAGATGCGCTGCTTGATGAGTGTTTTACACGCTGCCTCGGTCACGCCGCTGCCGATGGGTTGCCTTTTCTGCTGCCAGCCTGCGTAGTCCATGCTGCCAAGGTGATTGCGATAATACGTCTCCGCGGTTTGCAGGGCTTCACGTTGCGTTTTGTTCAGGGCTGGCAACTCCTCTTCATCCTTGAGTCGTGCCGTCGGCGCATGCTGGCTAGCACTTGCATGGCTCCGGCGGGTTCATCACGCAGGGTGGCTCTTTGCTGCTGTGCCCAGGCTTTCGCGCTGGCGGACTCCGCCGTGCCTTCCGCACTAAAGGCGGCCGAGGCGGTGCTGAGGTATTCGGCGGCGTGATGGAAGTCGAGCAGGTGCTCATCGCAGCGCCTGGTGAGATAATCCCTACCAGCCTGGGCTCTGGAGGGTTGTGCCGTTGGCACCCCGTGCAGCGGCTTTTTTATGGCCTCCACGCACGGCCATTCACAACCCAGCCATCAACTGCACAAACCGCAGTCCTTCCACGGTGAGCTTGCCGCTGTTGCTGATGAGTCCGCGTGTCTGGTAGTAGTGTGGGGTGCTGCTTTCTTTGAGCCATGTCAAGATGGCTGCGCTGGTGGCCTGCGAGCCTGGGGCGATGGAAAGCGGCAGGCCCCAACGGTTGCATCGGATCTTCCATGAGGGGGCGACCGTTGTGGTGCCTTCACGCAGCCATGGATATCTTTGCAAAAGCTCCAGCCGAGCACTGCCAGGCACAGTGATCTCAAACTGGGCCGTGCTTTGCTTTAACCAGGCGGCCACTGAAATCGCTGGGTTCTTAGCATGAGCCAGATAGAGCGCTTGGAGATCCATGCCGAGGAGGTTCATGCCGTTGTAGATGCCATGGTGGTTCGGCGTGCGGAAACCTGTGCTGTGCCAGACATCGAACTGCTCGGACAACATCACATTCAGCTCTACATGCACATGCGCGCGGCGCTGGTCGATCCCGCTACCCGTGTAACCCATGCGGGCGATGGTTTGCCCTGCGGCGACCTTTGTGCCGATGGTGACTTTGGATTCTTTCAGGTGGGCGTAGAGGGAGAAGAATGGCCCTTCGCCCCAGTCATGTCTGATGACGATGTAGCTGCCGTAGTTGCTCTTGCCCGAAGGGGTGACATGTACCACCTCGCCAGCGAGGATGGCGTAAACATCATCCAGAGGATCGCCGCGCGCGTCGCGCTGTAGCGGCTTCACATCCATGCCTTCGTGGAAACGTGCATAGGCGATGCCGCCACTGGTGCGCCTGGGATCACGCCAAAAGCCAAACTGCCCGCCCTCCCACGGATAAGTGACCTGCCCTTCGAAGTTGCGGTCCACGAATTGGAAATAGTCGGGGCCGCCGCCTTTGAGGAGGGCGTCATTCGCTGTAGGCAGACGCAGCTCGAGTGCCGCACACGGCAGAGAACTGAAGGCGAGGAGAATAAGAATACAGCGCATGGGGGCCCCAAGAGTGGCACGAACTGGGCGGAGATGCACGAGTGGAGATACGGGAACCCCAGGAAACCAGGTCACGATCAACCCAAACAATGAGCTTTCGGCAGATGATCTACTGCCGTGGGTCGTTTTATATCGGCCTCTTTGCTGCCCCCGGTAACTGCTCAGTAAAGAAGAGCGAAGCGCCCACGTCAGAATTCACTTACAACTTCAACGGCCACACGGCGACCACACCCGAAGAACCCGCGGTGGCGATTTGTCTGCCATCTGGTGACCAGCGGACTTGGTAAAGGATGCCGTGATCAGCACTCCACCAGGCTTTTGCCGCCAGCGTGCTAGCATCCAGGACATAAACATAGCCGTCGTAACCTTCCGTGAAGATGTGACGACCATCTGGTGAATAGTCGAGCGAGAAGAGACCTCCGGTCAGCTGAGCACTTCGGTGCGTGGGGACATGTCAGAGGTTTAGAAGATAGTGATGGAGCCATTGGCCTTGTCCTTTTCATAGTAGGTCAGTCTCGGAGCGGCAGCAACCTGTCGGCCATCGGGGGAATAGGCCAGCGCTGCCACATTGCTGATGCCGGGCGTGGACACCTGCTTCACGAAGCGTATTTTCCCCGGCGGCAGTCGAAGAACACTATTTCGCATCAGGTGACCAAGCGATGGTCTCGATGGTGTGAGTGTGGCGGTGGCCCAGGATATTGATTCGGCCCTTGTCGTCTTTGTCCATTGCCAGACTTCTGACGGGCCGGAATACAAGCCACCCCCGGCTATCAACTCCTGGCTGTCAGGACTGAAGGCCAGCGAATGCAGCGGACCTTGCGTCGCTTGAAAACTGGCCTCCACCTTCCGCTCTGGATGTCCCAGATGCGGCAGGTGCCAGGTTTGGCAGACAACCTGATGTCATGGATCTGAAGAAGCTCGGCCTGCATTACCCAAGGTGGCATCTCCAGAAGTGGCGTCGTAAACCTGGAGATTTGCGCCTTCAATGCCTGCAAACAGGCGCTCGCCATCGACCTCCACCCAGGCCTCCACCCGGCGTAGCGTCCAGCCTGCGAGATGCTTGAACTTGTCGCCGGTGAGCTTCACGATCTGCTCCTTGATCACTTTGCCGCCCTTGTTCACCGGCAGGTTGCGCAAGGCGCAGTAACGGATGATGTCCTTCGCGCTGGTCACCCACTGCACGCCGTGCAGGTCGAGGTCATGTAGGTGCTCGAAGTCCACATAGGCTTTGTCGAAGACGACGACTTTGCCTTCCTGTAGACCGGCGCACAGCTCGCAGGCACGCTTGTTGTCATGCTCGCCAGCCGTATCGACGATGGTAAAGGTGGGGCAGGAAGCTATTGAGGCCGAGGCGCAGGTGCATCTTTGCCGCGGCCTTGCGGCGGCGATGCTTCGCCCAGTTCATGCAATTGGCCACCAGTTCCATCACCGTCGAGTCCACCGCATGAATACGCACCTTGAAGCGGTGCAGCAGGGATCGGCCTTCGTTACCATCAGGGCGCAGACGCCCAAAGCTGCGGTCATGGTGCTGGAGGTGGGCCAGCGTGCGCAAGAAGACCAGTTCGGCGAACTTCGCGTCGCGCACCTTGTTGGAGTTGGAGAGGTTGTTGCGCGAGGGCGGCGTGAGGCCGAAGGCGGCGATGGCCCGCGCTTTGAACCGCAGCCAGTCGCAGACATCATTGAGGCTCAGCGCATGAGCGGGCTGAAAGAAGAGCATCGTGTCGAGATGGGTGAGCGGGGTGTAGGTCCGGGCTTTGAACATCGGAGCCTGTCTCCCTGGCTGTTCGGTGGATGATGTCACGCGGAATGAACTTGAGCCTCTGCCAGAGAACATTGATGTGATGACGTGCTGGCTGAGTGGCGTGAGTGTGTGTTGATTTTGACATCGCACTCCAAATCAAGCCGCTTCCCGCCCTCATTCAGCGCTCTCTACCCTCAAACCTCTATGGGACGTCTGTGATTTTATAACTAACCCGGCGGAGAGTAAGTCCCTACCGCTGTACCTTCATCCATTTCACGGTCTCGATACCTGAGGCAAGCTCACGAACATGCACTTCCCAGGTGCCGGGCGTCTCGTTCCTGGCCAATTCGAGTCGCAGGAAGAGTTCACCGTTTTCAACGACATGATAGCCGTCCCACTCAGCAGGAACACCATCCGCATCGCGGATACGCACGGCCACAGGAATGGCTGCGGGCATGGGGCGCGCCCCTGAAGTGTTAAGCGTGATACGTGCTTCAGCGACATTCCCGCAGGTGGCTGTTTCTGGAAGATCTAGATTTAGTTCGAGTAAGGGAGCGGAAGAGAGCAAGAACACCTTACCTTCCGCAGGCCCCAGCTTCAAAGGAATGGTCAGCCCGGAGTCCTCGCGCTTCGGCAGCACAAAGGCTGAGCGCGTGAGGTCATAAACGTTGATGCTTTCAGAGCCAAGATTCAGACTGGCCGACACAGGAAGCCCATTCTCTTTCACGAGGCCATGCTGACCGACATAGGTGCCAGCCTCGCGGCTGTTGTTGATGACGAAAAGGCAAGTCGCCTCACCGGTGATGCTGGCATGGAGGACGACATCGGGGTTGTCGCAGGTCACACGAGGTTGATAGCCAAGGTCTTTGCAGATTTGGGC
>JAGKWZ010000189.1 GCA_021151605.1 Verrucomicrobiaceae bacterium | reverse complement strand
GGAGTACATCTTCAGCACCTCCCACAGGCCGACGACCCCCGCCTTCTCCACCCAATCCTCGATCCCCTGCCCTGCGGCCTCACACATCTGGCGTCCACCGAGCCCGGTGAATTTCACCTCTGGCTGCATGGCCAAAAGCTCGCGGATCAGCCCGGCGGCATGGGTGTCCCCGCTGATTTCGCCGGCGATGATGTGGAGGTGCATGGGAAAAAGAAGTTAGCAGTAGTTTGCGGTCGTTGGCGATTGTTTGACATGGTCGGCCTGAAGCCATTGCAAACAAATGCAAACCACTGCCAACAACAGCAAACGGCTAGGTGTCATCCCGCCAGCGCGGCGTTCTTCTCGATCTGATCCGTGATCTCCAGGGCGATGCGCACGGCCTCAGCGCCTTCCTGACCAGTAACGACAGGGCGTTTGCCGAGGCGGGCGCACTCCACAAAGGCGGCGATCTCCAGCTTCAGCGGCTCATCTTTCTCCACCTCCACGGCCTCGCGGATGATCTGCATGCCGTCTTTCCGGTAGATCCAGCCGCTCTGCTCCTGGTAGTCGAGGCTGAGGTAGCTGTCCTGCTGGAAGACACGGATCTTGCGCATCTTCTCCGGGCTGATGCGGCTCGCGGTGATGTTGGCAATGCAGCCGTTGGCGAACTTCAAACGCGCGTTCGCGATGTCCTCGCGGTTCGTCAGCACATTGATCCCCACCGCGTCGATCTGCACGAGCGGGCTCTTCACCAGATGCAGCACGATCTCGATGTCGTGGATCATCACGTCCAGCACCACGCCGATGTCCATGCTGCGGTTCGGGAAGGGGGAAAGCCGATGCGCCTCGATGAAACGGGGCTGGTTCATGCGCTCCTCAAGCTGGCGCAAAACCGGGTTGAAGCGCTCGATGTGCCCCACCTGGAGGATCACGTTCTTTTCCTGTGCCAGCGCGATCATCGCCTGCGCCTCCGCATAGCTCTCCGAGATCGGCTTTTCTACCAGCACATGCACCCCGGCATTCATCAGCGGCTCCGCGATGGGGCGATGGTAGATCGTCGGCACTGCCACGGTCGCCGCATCCACACGGGAGGCGAAGTCCGCCAGATCACTCGCCGCCTGCGTGCCATACTGGGCGGCAAATTCCGCCGCTCGGGCGGGATCGGCATCATATACCGCTGCAAAAGTGATCGCCCCGCCGCTCTTCGCCGCGATCTCGGCCATGATGCGCGCGTGATTCTTGCCGATGGCTCCGACACCGGCCACGCCGATACGGAAAGGAGAAGGTTGAGTTTCCATGTGGCGTCTTGTTTAAAGAAGCCAGCGCCCCTGGCAACGGAGAAACTAATCTTCCTCCACGTCTCCGCCTTTGTCCCTGTGATCAAAATCAAGATCACCCTCGACAAATCTCCGCCTGCCCGCTTTCATCCGCGCGCCATGCCGCTATCTCTCGATGATATCCTCAACGCCGCCGACGAACACAAGGCCAGCGACGTCTTCCTGATGGAGGGTGAGATCCCGCGTATGAAGATCAACGGACAGCTCATGCTCTTCGGTGATGAGCCGATGCTGCTTAGTCAAATGGTCGGCCTCTGGCAGGCCTGCGGGGTCACGCCCGATGGAGAAACCGACAAGGACTCCGGACTCGTGTCTAGCAGCCACACCCGTTACAGGGTCAATCTCCACAAAGCCATCGGCCGCCTCGGCGTCGTCATGCGCCGCATCCGCACCGATCTCCCCGTGCTCGGCAATCTCGGCGTGCCCGACTGGCTCCTCACCAAATGGGCCATCAGATCACGCGGCCTTATCCTGATCACTGGCCCCACCGGCATGGGAAAAAGCACCACCATGGCCGGCCTGCTCCAGTGGATGAACGAATCCTGCGCCCGCCACATCGTCACCATTGAGGACCCGATCGAGTTCATGTACCCGAACAAGTCCAGCATGTTCACCCAGCGTGAAGTCGGGCGCGACACCGCCAGCTACGCCCGCGGCGTCCGCGCTGCCATGCGTCAGGCACCTGATGTGATCATGGTCGGTGAGATCCGCGACCTCGAGACCGCCCTCACCACCCTCCAGGCCAGCGAGACCGGCCACCTCGTGCTCGCCTCCATCCACAGTGACAGTGCTGTCGATGCTGTGGACCGCCTCGCCCATCTCTTCCCGCCCGAGCAGTCCGCCCTCGGTCTCCACCTTCTCTCCCAGCAGCTCATTGGTGTTCTTTGCCAAAAGCTTCTCCCCCGCACTGACGGAGCCATGCACCTCCTCGTCGAGTATCTGGAAAACGGCGGTGCCGTGAAGCAATGGATCGCCAAGCAGGACATCGACAACATCCGCAACTACATGCAGCGCGGCAACGACCCGAACTGCTGCACCTTCCTCACGAACATCGTCCGCTCCTACGAAGCCGGGCTTATCTCAGAAGCCGAAGCCATCGGAGCATGCGGCAACGAAATCGAGTTCAAGCGCGCCGCACGCGGGATCTCGTAATGAGACGCTAGACCGGTTCTCGAAAAGAATGTCTGAAATGACCGGCGAGCGCGGCGGCTTCAGTGGCAAGGAAAGAACGAGGAGGCTATTTGAACAATAGCTGACGAGTGAATGACGCCGCCAATGAGGCCGCCCCGCCGTCGGCCATCTAACAGACATTTTGAGAACCGGTCTAGGTATCCATTCGCCGCAGCCTTCAGAGCCAGGGATACTCGCCCATCATTCACTTACCTGCGATCCAATGACCATCTCCTTCACCGGAGCCGTCTGTTCGGTCGTCTTTTTCATGCGGACGAAGAAGGGCGGGGCCTCGCCTCCGATCTTGCCGCCCTGATCGAGGAAACGAGTGATGTCATTGAGCGCCTCAGGCAGACGCGGATCGCTCGAGCGCATGAAGGCACTCACACGTAGGGCCAGGGCACGGCCATTCCAGGGGAAGGGTTTGCCCAGGCTTTCGATGGCGGCGAGCTGTTGCGGCACCTTCAAATGCATCGCCATGTCACAGCGCTTGTTGAGTCGGGCGGTGCGGGCGACTTGCACAGGATACTCTCGGCCGAGTTTTTCAAAGATGGCGGTGAAGCGCGGATCTTCAACCGTTGCGCTCGATCTGGACAGCTCGCTGAGCAGGTCGAGCCCTTCGATGACCAGAGGGATGCGGCACCAGGGATTCTCCATCAGGCTGTCGAGGCCGCGCTCGATGTGAAGGAGCACCTCGGACGGCTTTTTCTGAACATGGCAGGCGATCGCGCGCAGGAAATGCGCGTCCACTGCTGAAATCGACTCGATGACTTCAAGCGCAGCGAAGGCATCCGCAGCTCCCATCCGTGCTTTCGCCTGGGCAAACAGTACACGATCCGCCAAAACGGGCGTGACAGGGGCGGGGGCGGAGAGGTGATCGGCATAACGCTGTTTCCAAAAGTTCCACAGATGTATGACGCGCCCACGCACGGCAGCAGGTGCGTCTGGCGGCAGCACTTGATCCGAAGCAATCTCCCAAAGACGGCCCGGCATATGCATGCGCTCGGCGTGGTAGAGATCCCAGTCGATCTCGGCATCGACCTTCGGCAGATAGCATCCGGCACGAGTGGCCGCAGTGGCGAGATCGAACGAGCAGTTCGACTTTTTCGCCACGCTGCGGGCAAAGCTGAACTCGAGGCGGTTCATGTCGTCGGTGTTCACCGTTTTTGACGCGGCTGCCAGCGCGGCGCAGTAGTCGCTGTTTGCCAGGCAACTGGTGAGAAAGCCTTCCGCCGTGTCAGTTTTCCAGAAGCGACGCAGCGCCTCGGCCATCGGCTCGATTTTGACGCGCCTGCGCAGCGATTCGAGCGACCACGGGGTTTTGTCATTGGAGCAGATGAGCAGCATGTCTGTGCTCTGCGTGGCCCAGACCTCCACCTTTGGGAAGACCTGGCAAAGGGTGGTGATGACCGTGCTGATGGTGGCCGGTTCGACCTCGTAACCTTGCACCCACTGGCAGAAAACTCCGTTCTGGGTGAGGCGCTGGCTCGCGTTGGTGTAGAACTCACGCGTGTAGAGATTCGCCACGCCAGCACGGCAGGGATTCGAGGGCTCGGAGACGATCAGATCGTAATCTTCCCCTTTGGTGAGCAGGAACTCACGGGCATCTCCAGTGATGTTGTTCACGCGAGGATGCGTCATCGCGTGGCGGCTCACGGGATCGAAAAACTTGGCCACCTTGCGGATTTCTTCTTCGAGTTCGAGCACATCCACGCGCTCCATGCCCGGCACATCGGCCAGCCAGCCAGCGGTAGTGCCAGTGCCAAGACCGACAACACAGGCGTTCTGCGGATTTGGGTGCAAAATGGCCCCGGCAATGCCGAGCATGACCTGCGTGCCTGCATCCGTCACCGCGGAGCCATCGCTTTTGCCATTCGTCAAAAACCCATACTGGCTGCCACCGACCACAGCGACGCTGGTTTCCCGGCCATCATAGGCCTGCACCAGCGAGCGCTGCGCATTGCGTTGCCAAGTCTCCAGACCCATCGCCGAACGGTAGTCCTGCGTGACACGTCCGTAGCCGATGGGTGTGTGCATCCACACCGCCGTGGGGCCGGTGGCCCAGACAGCGCAGAAACCGCAGGCCACCAGAGCGCAGAGCGCGAAACGTCCATTCCAGGAAAAACGCGTGGCGTGGGAGCTGTGCTCGTCCCCTGCCCTCCTGCGGATTTGTAGCCAGAGCGATGCCACCGACATCGTGGCGATCAGCAGGGCAGCGAGCAGCCAGCAGTTCTTCAGGCCGATCAACGGCACCAGCAGGAACCCGCCGAGCAAAGAACCCGTGATCGATCCAAACGTATTCCAGAGATAAGCGCGCCCGAGCTGCTGCCCGACACCGGCATTGCCACGGCCAAGCAGTGACACGAGCAGCGGAAACTGGATGCCGCTGAGCACTGAAGGCAAAAAGGCAAGCAGCCCCATCACCACCGCCCAGCCCATGGCCATCTGGGTCAGCCCCACACCGCGCAGGCTGTCATTTAGGATCAGCGCGAGATGCGCAATGCGATCTCCCAGCGCATAAGGCACCAGGACGGCCAGCGCTTGCAGGGCAGAGACAAGAGTGAACCCGGCGATCGTGGGCTCGGCTTTTTTCAGGATCAGCGAATACAGCAGCCCGCCGATGCCCATGCCTGCCAGCACCACACACAGCACGAGACCAAACCCAAACACGGACCCACCGAGCAGCGGCGTCGAGATGCGATACCATACCAGTTCCGCCACAAAGAAGGTGAACCCGCTCATGAATGCCGCCGCGAGCACAAAGGATGGCGGAGCCTTGGCGGCGACGGTCACCTCCGCTGCTGATTCTTTCGCCTGAGCGACTGGGCGCGGCTCTTTTTCCTGAATCATCGAGATCAAGCCCGCAGCGAGGGCGATGCCCAGATTGGCCAGCACGGCGATGGTCAGGGTCCCATGATTGCCAAAGGAAGGCAGCAGCCAGAACGTGCTCAACGCCGCGCCGCTCACTGCGCCGACGATATTGATCCCATAAAAGAATGCCGTGATCGAGCGGCGTGGATCATCCTCCCGCTGTGCAAACTTCATCGCCGCCGGCAGCGTGCCGCCCATCAGGAAGCAGGGCAGCCCGAGCACCAGCGCCGTCATCAGCAGTTGCAGACAGGTCGCCATGCCCAGTCCCATCCCAGCCGTGCCGCCCGTTTTTAAATAAAGTGAGCGAGCCAGCCCCAGCATCGCAGGCGAAGCCACCGCTGCTAGCGCAATGCCGATCTCCAAGCGCGCATAAAAACGGAATGGCCGCCCGACACGCTCAACCCAGGAGCCAAACAGCTTGCCGCCGAATCCGAGGCCGCCCATGAAAACCGCCACCACCGCCGCCGCTGCTGGGGCCGCACCGCCAAAAACCAGCCGGAATTCCCTCAGCCAGACCGTTTGATACACCAGCGAACAAAAGCCAGAAAGCAGGAGAATGAGCGCCAAAACAAACGTGGTAAGTTGGGCGCGGTACTGGATAGGAGCTGCGGCAAATGCGTTCATGGAGTTAATTAAACAACATTTAATATAATTACCATAATCTTACAAGTCGGAACTCTTCCGCTCTTATTTGTCTCGCCTGCCTGCTTGTCTTCGCCGCCCGCGGTCACCGAATCACCACACCAAGATCACTACCACGGATCACGAGCACGGGAGCTCTTAAAAAGTCGATGTCATCAAAGTGCCACCACTCCGCAGGCAGCGGCATGAGCCCCGCTCCTCGCATCGCCCGATGAAGCAGGGCCAGATTCCGCCGCACGACGGGGTCCGCTGGTGTCTTGCTGCTCGCCGCATGGGCGAGGTTTTCGTCAAAATAAGTCGGCATTGGCTGCTCACGGCCTGCTGCGTCCACCAGCGTCGCATCCAGGGAAACCCCACCACAGTGGCGCGACCAGCCGACTTTGGGATTGAGGAACATCCCCGTCCTCCCTCCACTAGAATAGAGCTTCTTCTGTGCTTCCGACGGCCGCCAGGCATCCCAGATCTTGATTCCGTAGCCTTGAGCCCTGAGCGCCTCCTGCGCCCGTTTCAGGCGCTCCGCCGTCGGGCGCAGCAGCAGGCATGGCATACGGCGAGGGTAGATCGGCTGGCCCGTCACGTTTTGCCCTGTCGTGTAACGCAGATCTACCACGATGTCGGGCACCACTTGGCGCACATCCACCAGCCCATACTGCTGCGCCAGCTTCACTGTCTGCCCTGGATGAAACGCCCCCTCCTGCCCGGCACATCCAGCCAGCACCAATGGCAAAACAAAGGCCGCGGCGATCTTCCTCCAGGAATGGCTCGATAACATGAAGCCTTTTTTTGCTTCCGTTGAGCAGCATGGCAAGGCAAGTTTCTGAAGACTCTAACTTCCCACGCCGTCCGCATGACCCAGTACGACCTCCTCAACGCCCTGCTCCACTTCCTGTTCTTCTTCATGGGCACCGGCATCGGCTCCTTTTTAAATGTGGTCATCTACCGCCTGCCGCTCGGCATCTCGGTGAATAATCCCCGCCGCTCCTACTGCCCGAGCTGCAAAAATCAGATCCCCATGTGGCTGAACATCCCCATCGTGAGCTGGCTCATGCTGCGTGGCAAATGCGCCAAGTGCGGCTGCTCCATCTCTCCGCGCTATCTCGGCGTGGAACTCCTCACCGGCCTGCTCTTTTACGCCATCTTCTGGAGAGTCGGCGGCGACTGGACCCTCATCAAGGAATGGGGCCCCGCCATGCTCGCCCTCTGGATCTTCACCGCACTCCTCGTCGCCGGCAGCTTCATCGACATCGAGCACTACATCCTCCCCCACGAGATCACCATGGGCGGCACCATCGTAGGATTGATCAGTGCTACCCTTGTTCCTTCCCTCGTCGGTGAAGAGTCGCACCTCCGTGGCTTCCTCCTCTCCCTCGCTAGTGGAGCCCTCGGCCTCGGCGGGCTCTGGCTCGTGGTGGAACTCGGCAAGCTCGCCTTTGGCCGCAAACGCCTTAGCTTTGAAAAGCCCGCCCCCTGGAGCGTCACTCAGCCCAACGACGACGAGCCGCCCATCGTCACCCTCGACGGTGAGCAGACCGGCTGGGCAGACATCTACTCCCGCGCCAGCGACCGCATGATCATCACCTCCCCTGCCCTGAGCGTGAATGAACTCAGCTTCACTGATGTCACCGCCGAACTCTGGATGGAGAAACTCAAAGTCCGCAGCGCCGATGGCAGCCTCCAGGAGTTCGCCCTCGAAGGTGTCACCCACCTGAAGGGCACCACCACCAGCGTCGTCATCCCGCGCGAGGCCATGGGCTTCGGCGATGTCCTCCTGCTCATGATGATCGGCACCTTCACCGGCTGGCTTTGCGTGCTATTCACCGTCCTCGCCGCCTCCCTCCTCGGCACCCTCATCGCCGGCTTATCCCGCCTCTTTGGCCGCAGTGAGTGGGGACAAAAGATCCCCTTCGGCCCCTACCTCGCCGCCGGAGCGCTTATCTGGGTCTTTTACGGCAGGGAAATCCTGGACTGGTATATGAGCTTTCTCATCCCGCGCGTGCTCTGATCAGCGCCCCTGGATTTCCCCTTGCCGCACCCGCGAGCCGTGCCACTATCGCGGCCCTTTTCTCCCCCACCATGGCCCTTATCGTCCAGAAATATGGCGGCACCTCCGTCGGCAACCCAGAGCGCATCCGCAACTGCGCCCGCCGCATCTTGGAAACCCAGCGTGCTGGGAACCAGGTCGTCGCCGTCGTCTCTGCCATGTCTGGCGTGACTGACAACCTCATCAAACTCGCCAAAGAAGTCTCCCCCGAACGCGACCCCGTCGAGCGTGAGATGGACGTCCTCCTCGCCACAGGTGAGCAGACCACCATCGCGCTCACCGCCATGGCCATCAACGCTCTAGGCGGCAAAGCCGTGTCCCTGACAGGAGCGCAGGCAGGCATCTCCACGGATCGCGTCCACACGAAAGCACGCATCGTCAACATCACCCCCGATGCCGTGAAGCAGATGCTCGATGAAGGCAACATCGTCATGCTCGCCGGCTTCCAGGGCGAGACCGCCAGCGGTGAAATCACCACCCTCGGCCGCGGCGGCAGCGACCTCACCGCCATCGCCATGGCCGCCGCCATCAAGGCCGACCTCTGCCAGATCTTCACCGACGTCGACGGCGTCTATACCTGCGACCCCCGCGTCGTGAAGGTCGCCACCAAGATCGTAGACCTCAGCTATGACGAAATGCTCGAGATGGCCTCCAGCGGCAGCAAGGTCATGCAGAGCCGCAGTGTCGAGTTTGCCAAAAAATTCGGCGTCCGTTTCGAAGTCCGCAACAGCATGAACAACAACCCCGGCACCATCGTGAAAGAAGAAACCCCCGGCATGGAATCCGTCGTCGTCCGCGGCGTCAGCCTCGAGCGCAATCAAGCCAAAGTCACCATCGACGACGTGCCCGACCGCCCCGGCATCTCCTCCGCCATCTTTGGCGCCATCGCCGGAGCCAACATCATGGTCGATATGATCGTCCAGAATGTCAGCTTCGATGGCGAAACGGACATCTCCTTCACCCTCAGCGCGGCCGACCTGCCAAAAGCCGAAGCAGCCCTGAAGGCCATCCTCCCCGACGTCGGCGAAGAAGTCACCCTGCGGTCCGAGTCCGGCATCGCCAAGCTCAGCGTCGTCGGCATCGGCATGAGAAGCCACAGCGGCGTCGCCGCGAAGATGTTCAAAGCCCTGGCTGATGTCAGCGTGAACATCCTCATGATCTCCACCAGCGAGATCAAGACCGCCGTCATCGTCAACGAAGCCGACATCGAGACTGCCGCCCGTGCCGTCCACACCGCCTTCGGCCTCGACGCCGCGTAAGAAACTCCCGCCAGCTCATTTTGAAGCCTCCACGCTGCTCGACAGCCTGGAGGCTTTTTCATTATCCACTCAGATTCCGGCAGGCAGCATCTGTTTTCCTGACGGGGCAAAGGTCCGAATCGAAGATTCAACACTCAGCAAGGAGGATCAAATCTTCGACTCTTCGACGTGCCGCAAAAGGCAATAAGCCCTTTACTTCAAGCTCAGGATGAACGCCTTCACATCTGCGAACTCCTGCGGCTTCAGGATGAGGTTCATCGGGGGCGCATCAGTGGTCCTGTTCCTCCTCATTTTTGTCGTATAGGATCACTTTGAAACCTCCAAAGAACCAGGCGATACATCCAAGAACAATCCCGGCTCCAAGGCCTTGAGCGATGCCTGTCACCATCTCCAAAGCCTCAACTTTACGATCTTCGGCCATTCCATTGTAAAGTGGGCGCAAACCCAGGATGAGACACGCGATCCATGCAGTCCATGCGGTCCATTTGACAAGCCAGTTTGCTTCAAGATTGCATCTGCATGCACGACAGCACCAATTGAACGCATTGAGAGTTTTGCTCCATTCTCTGAAGCTGATCGCCTTTTGTCCGCAGTTTGGGCACTTCATGGTTTCCAGAATATCTCTTGAGCAAAGTAGGCGGGCGCTCACTTCAAGCTCAAGATGAACGCCTTCACATCGACGAACTCCTGCGGCTTCAGGATGAGGTTCATTGGCGGCATGGGGGAGACGCCGAGTTTCTCAAAGCCTTCCGCCAGCTTCGCGTTCGGGTTCATGAGGCTTTCGAGGATGTAAGTGGCGTCTTTGCGGCTGGCGATACCGTCTAGGGCGGGACCGACGGCGCTGCCCTGGCCTTTGAGGATGTGGCAGTTCTTGCAGGCGGCCACGGGGTGCTCCCAGAAGATCTTTTCGCCGCGTTTGGCATCGCCGACGAGCTTGCTGGCATCGTCTTCGTTTTCGAGGCTGAGCTCGCAGAGCTTCACGTCGTCGAAGTAGATGTCGCC
>JAGKWZ010000188.1 GCA_021151605.1 Verrucomicrobiaceae bacterium | reverse complement strand
GTCATGGGGGAGGCTTACTCCACCCGCCTGACATTTCCAGCAGCCTCTCTGGTTTCATTCGCTTCGGGGACTGGGATGGCCCTGAGCACTTTCACTGGCTGGTTCTTTATCCCAAAGGGTGCTGGACGCACGCTGGCGGAAAGAGGCTGGGGGGGCATGACAGGCTGAACTACAGGGGCAGGCTGGCTCTGCTGCTGGGCCAGGCGGTCATCCGCCACATATTTTCCCCAGATGCCAGTGCCTGCGAGCACGAGCAGGAAGATGAAGATGCCTGCTGGCACCGGGGAGCGACTCGCCCGTCCTTTCAGTTGCGGTGAGGAAAGCCGACCCACAGAACCGCGTGGCACCACCCAACTGCCGTGATTTTCGATGAGGTAACGGTAATCTCGCGGCCCACCGAGAACTCCACCAGGCAGCCCGCTCAAGATCTCCGTAGCATCTACCTTCAGATACTGGCTGTATCGGCGTAGGAAAGCACGGGCGTAGGTCATGCTGCCAAAGGCGGCGTAATTGTCCTGTTCCAGCAAATGCAGTTTCGCGACTGGAATGCGAGTCTCATGCGAGGCATCGAGCAGGCTCATGCCGCGTGATTCGCGAGCGGCTTTGAGGGTCTGTCCGATGGGGGTTAGCATAAGGAGAAGGATCCAACGTTAATTACAGGATTTTGCCATGAACGTTACAGTATGCGATGAAATTTTTCTCTCACTCAAGGCTCGATCTTCAGGTGGAAAGAAGGCATGTGCTGAAAAAACTGTAACCAGTCTAAAATAACTCAGCTTGACCACTCAGCGGCGGCACCAAACCAAGCTTCCTGTAGGCCGATGGCATGGCCACACGACCACGCGAGGTCCGCTTCACGAAGCCCTGCATCACCAAATAAGGCTCATGAACATCCTCCAAAGTCGAGGCATCCTCCCCCACCGCCACGGCGATGCTCCCCAGCCCCACCGGACCGCCGTCAAACTTATGAATCAGCGCCTCCAGGAAGCGTTTGTCCATCTCGTCGAGGCCGGTTTCATCGATGTCGCGCATCGTCAGCGCCAGCACGGCTACATCCTGGGTGATCACGCTTTGCGCCTTCACCTGCGCGTAATCGCGCACCCAGCGCAGCAGATGATTCGCGATGCGCGGCGTCCCGCGTGACCGCTGCGCGATCTCCCGCGCCCCGCTTTCCTCAATGGGGACCGTCATCAGCCGCCCCGAGCGCATGATGATGTGCTGCAGCTCATCCACCGTGTAGTAGTCCAGCCGGTTCGGAATGCCAAAACGGCTCCGCATTGGCGCCGTGAGCATCCCAGCCCGAGTCGTCGCCCCCACCAAGGTGAAGGCTGGCAGATCGATACGGATCGTCCGCGCCTTCGGCCCCTGATCGATGATGATGTCCAGCCGAAAATCCTCGATGGCCGGATACAGATACTCCTCGATGCTCGGGTGCAGGCGATGGATCTCATCAATGAAAAGAATGTCCCGCTCCTGCAAATTCGTCAGGATGCCAGCCAAGTCCCCTGCCCTTTCGATCTGCGGTCCGCTCGTCGTGTGCAGGCGAGATCCGACAGCACTCGCGATCAAATTCGCCAGCGTGGTCTTTCCCAGGCCCGGAGGCCCACAGAGCAAAGCATGATCCAGCGGCTCACCGCGCATTTTTGCCGCCTCCACCATCACGAGCAGTTGCTCCTTCACCTTCGTCTGCCCATGGAAGTCCTCAAAATTCGCCGGGCGCAGGGCGAGATCAAAGGGCGAGTCGGCTTCGTTCAGGGTAGGAGTCACAGGAGCGCAGTCTTTAAACCCTGTTCGCCTGACCGCAACTCATCAGCGCAGTCCTCCACCTGCTAACTTCCTCCCCTTAGCTGGGCTAGGCCTGATTGATGTCGAGCACGCTGGTGCTGAAGCCGAACTTGTCTGTCTCGACTCCCATGCGCTGGGCCAGGGAGACAAAGAGGTTGGAGAAGACATGCTTCTCTTTGTCGATGGCGATGTGGCGTCCGTGCTTGTAGCCGCCACCAGCGAGGATGAGCGGGATGTTGGCGGTGCTGTGGGCGCTGGCGTTGCCGAGATTGGAGCCAAAGATGACGGCGGTGCTGTCCAGCAGCGGGCGACCATGGTCCTGGGTGGTCTTCAGCTTCGTGAGGAAGTCGGCAAAGGCGGTGAATTCCGCCGTCTCGATGACCTTGAGTTCGTCGATCTTCGCAGGGTCCTGGCCGTGGTGGGAGAGATTGTGCCAGTCGTTCTTCACGCCTGGAATCTCGGGCACGGCGTTCATGCCGCTGAGGCGTAGCGTGACGGCGCGTGTGCTGTCCGTTTGCAGCGCGAGCACGAGGAGATCCTGCATGAGCTTCATCTTCCCGATGGCGTCCGTGCGGCTCTGGATATCGGTGGGCGGCTTCGCATCCACCTTGGGCTTCGGCTTCTGCACCCACTCTTCGTTTTGCACGAGACGGACTTCGAGGTCGCGCACGGCAGAGAAGTATTCGTCGAGCTTCTCCTGGTCGCGTTTGCCGAGTTCATGATGCATTTTTTTGGCCTGACCCATCACTGTGTCGAGGATGCTACGCCCACGTTTCAAACCACGCACCTGGGCGGCGACTTCATCCTTCGTGCCATCGACGAAGAGCTGCTGGAAGGCCTTCGACGGGGAACTCTCCGCAGGCAGTGGCACGCCGCTGGCCGACCAGGAAAGCGAATCGCTGCCCGTGCCGAGGATGAGGCTGGGGAAGCGCGTCTGGCTGCCGATGCGCTCGGCGATGTATTGGTCGATGGAGATCGTGTTCTTGAATCCAGCGAGTCCGGGATGTTTCGCCGAGGTCAGCCAGGTCATCTCGGAGGTGTGGCCGTTCGCGCCATTTTGCTCCTCATGCTGGAGGCCGGAGATCACGGAGAAGTCGCCCTTCAAAGCCTTCAGCGGCTCCAGATAAGGGGTCAGCGTGTAGTCCGCTCCGGTTTCCTGGGGAAATAAGAAGGGCGTGTGAAAGCCGAGCGTGGCGCACATGGCCAGGAAACGCGGCGGCGGCTGACCTGCGGCAGCCTGGGAGCGCGTGGCAAAGGCGGGCAGCATCGCCTCCAAAAAAGGCAGGCTGAGCACGGTGCCGGTGCCGCGAAGGAAGGCGCGGCGGTCGAGGTGGCGTTTGGTGGCGATGTTCATGGCTCTAGGCAGGCTGAAACGAGTCAGGACTCGATTCTCTGACATGGAAATGAACCGCCAAGCGCTGAACCCGACTTGGATTCAGCGCTTCAAGGGCGATCAGGCAATGCGCGCCATGATCTTCTCCGTGCGTGTGACCACGCGCTGAGGATCATCGAGCAGGCCAGCGCTGAGCAGAGCGTTGTCGAGGATCTGCTCGCTGAGCAGGGTCGCGAGATCGGCATCGCTGCTGCGGAGGCTGTTCAGCTTCTTCACGAGGCCGTGACGTGGATTGATCTCCAGGATGACCTTCGGCGCAGTGACTTCTTCGGGCTTCATGGCCTTCATCATCTGGCGCATCTGCGGGGTCATCTCGCCTTCGGGTGTGATGGCCAAAGCTGGCGCATTGACGAGGCGTTTGCTGGCGCGGACTTCCTCCACGCCTTCGGCCAGGGCTTCCTTCAGCCAGCCGGAGAAGGCGGTGGTTTCCTCTTCGCTGAGAGATTCACCTTCCTGGGCGACATCGCCGAGATCGACATCCGGGCTGTTCACAGCCTGGAGCTTCTTGCCTTCAAACTCAGGAAGGCTGGAGATGACGTATTCGTCGATGGTTTCGTAGAGGAAGAGCACTTCGTAACCCTTCGACTTGAAGGCTTCCAAGTAGGGGCCGCCTTCGATGGCGCTGCGGCTTGGAGCAGTCTGGTAATAGATGCACGTTTGCTCCTCCTTCATGCGCTTCACATAGTCGCCGAGGCCGACCTGCTCGCCTTTGTCGGTGAGGCTGGATTCAAAGCGCAGCAGCTTGGCGATGGTGTCGCGGTTCGCGTGATCGGTGGCGACGCCTTCTTTGATGAAGCGGCTGAACTTCGCGTAGAACTCCTGGAACTTCTTCGGATCATCCTGCGCTTCTTTGTCGAGGAACTTGAGCAGGCGCTTGCTGACGACTTCGCCGAGTTTGCGGACGAGGGCGCTGTCCTGCATGGACTCGCGGGAGATGTTCAGCGGCAGATCTTCGCTGTCGATCACGCCGCGTACGAAGCGCATCCACTCTGGCAGGAGCTTCGGCGGATGTGGGTCGATGAGGACCTTTTTGCAGTACAGACCGACTCCGGCCTCCATCTGGCCCATGCCAAAGAGTTCCATGTTTTGCTCCGGCAGGAAAAGCAGCGCGTTGATGACGAGCGGAGCATCGGCCTGGAAGTGGAGGCGATAGCTCGGCTTGTCGAAAGCCTTGGCGGTGAATTTGTAGAAGGCTTCGTATTGCTCCTCCGTGACGCTGTCTTTGCTCTTCAGCCAGATGGCCTCGACCGTGTTCACGCGCTCGCCATTTAGGGTGATGGGGAAGCCGACGAAGTTCGAGTACTTGCCGAGCACGCTCTTCACGGACCAGTCTTTGGCGAACTCCTTCGCGTCTTCCTTCAGCTTGATGACGATGCGGCAGCCGCGTGCCTGATCGGGGGCTTCATCGATGGTGTAGGTGCCTGCGCCTGTGCTGGTCCAGCAGAGGTGCTCGCCATCGCCGCGCCAGGAGTGGGTGTATACCTTCACTTCTTCAGCCACCATGAAGGCGGAGTAGAAGCCGACGCCGAACTGGCCGATTAGGGAGGCATCGCCACCCTTGCCTGCGTTCTTCAAAGCGGCGGCGAAAGCCTTCGAGCCGGAATGGGCGATGGTGCCGAGGTTCTCCACCAGCTCGGCGCGGGTCATGCCGATGCCGGAATCCGAAATGGTGAGGGTGCCGGCGGTTTCATCGGAGGTGATGGTGATCTCCAGGGGCGCTTCGGACTGAAAGACTTCCTTCTCCGTCAGTTGCGTCAGGCGCATTTTTTCCAGGGAGTCGGCAGCGTTCGACACCAGCTCGCGGATGAAGATTTCGCGGTCGGTGTAGAGGCTGTGGATGACGATGTCCAGGACCTGCTTCACTTCGGCCTGGAACTCATGGGTGGTCGGTGTGCTCATGGTATATTCAGGGGTATTGGGGGGTGTAAAAAACGGGCGCGGAGAGTAAATGGATGCGCTCTGGGGTCAAGGGGCAGGGCGTGGCGGAATGGTGCCCGCCTTCGAGTCTGGAATCTAGACTCGGATCAAGCCTGGGGTGGGCTGGATTCTTTGGTGTTTAAGCCTGAATAATCCTAGCTGGCGATCACCGCCGCACGGGCATTTTCTTCAGCTCCGGTTTTCTCCAGGTAGTAGTCATAGCCGCCGCTGTAGGGGGTGACGACGCCGCTGCTGATGTGCAGGACTTTCGTGGCCAGACTGCGGATGAAATGCACGTCATGGGAGATGAAGACGAGGGTGCCTTCGAACTTCTGGAGCGCGAGGATGAGGCCCTCAATGGCCCAGATGTCGAGATGCGTCGTCGGCTCATCCATGAGGAGGAGGTTCGGCGGATCGACGAGGAACTTCACGAGGTTCAGGCGGCTCTTTTCACCACCAGAGAGGACTTTGCACTTCTTGTACACGTCCTCACGCTTGAAGAGGAAGCTGCCGAGGATGCTGCGGGCGTCGTCTTCACGCAGCTCAGGGGCGCAGCGTTTGAGTTCTTCCAGGATGGTGCACTCGGGCTCCAGCGTGTCGCTGCGGTGCTGGGAGAAGTAGCCCATCTTCACATTCGTGCCGAATTTGCGGTCGCCCTTCTGGAAAGGCACGACGCCGGCCATGATCTTGATGAGGGTGGATTTGCCGGAGCCGTTCGGGCCGACGAGCACGGTGCGCTCGCCCTTTTCCACTTCGAGGTCGAGGCCGGTATAGACCTTCTTTTCGCCGTAGGCCTGATGGATGTCGGTCAAAGCGATGACGCGCTGGCCGCTGCGCTGCGGCTGAGGGAAGTTGAAACGGAAGGCCTTCCGCAGCGGGCGCGGCTTGTCCAGCTTGTCCATCTTTTCGAGCTGACGCTCACGGCTCTGAGCCTGGGCGGCTTTCGAGGCCACGGAGCGGAAGCGGTCGATGAATTCCTGGATGGCTTCGATCTCCTTTTGCTGGTTCTTCCAGGACTGGTAGGCGCGCTCGTAGTTCTCTTCCTTCTGCTTCAGGTAGTCGCTGTAGTTGCCCTGATACTGGAGCAGCTTGCTTTCATCGATCTCATAGACGGTCTCGATGAGTTCATCCATGAAGTCGCGGTCATGGGAGATCAGCAGGATGGCGCCGGGGTAGTTTTTCAGGTAATTGCGGAACCAGAGCAGGGAGAGGAGGTCGAGGTGGTTCGTCGGCTCATCGAGCAGGAGCAGATCAGGCTCGATGACGAGCAGCCGGGCCAGATGGGCACGCATGACCCAGCCGCCGGAATATTCGCGGGCGGGTTTGTTGAAGTCCTCTTCTTTAAAACCGAAGCCTTTGAGGATCTTTTTGCACTTGGCCTCGGCCTGCGGGTCGTTCAGGGCATCGTGCTGCGAATGCGCCTGGTTGTATTCCGGGGCGGCCACATCGCCACGGGATTCATAGTCACGGAGGATGACTTCCAGCCGCTCCATCTCGCCTGCACGGCCCGTGGCCACGTCGAGGACTGTCTCGTCGCCCACAGGCTCACTTTCCTGGGGGAGGAAGCCGAGGGTCGTCCACTCATCGCGGATGACCTCGCCAGAGTCCGGCTCATCGGTTTTCAGGATGAGCGAGAAGAGGGTGGACTTGCCAGCGCCATTCGGGCCGACGAGCGCCACGCGCTCGGCGTAGTTCACGGTCATGCTCGCTCCGGTGAAGAGCGGGCGGGCATTGAAGGACTTGGAGACTTCGCGGAGGGTGAGCATGGGGGCCGAGCGTGTAGCACGAACCGAGCGGATTGCAGCCTGTTTCTTGTTTTTTGGGTTTCAACGCACCATCCGATGCGGTGACGACCTTGAGGGGAGCACTGCCAAGGCCGTAGGCATGAGCGTAGCATCTCTTTTCGCGCCATGTTAGCTTCCTCCGACTGCTAAGATCGCTTCAGAGAGCATTGCAACGGCTGCATGTCTGGACGCTTCGACTCATCTTTAATCAGCAGAGGCTGGATGAAGGTGTTCCGTGGCTTTTTGAAGCTGTGTTGTCATTGCAGAGAGGGAACAAGCCGCAGCAGAGGCGCAAAAAGCTGTTACACAGGCCCAAAAAGCGGCTGCCAAAGCCTAAAAAGCTGACGCAACTACTCACCGGCATGCGCGGACTTTGCCCTGAGCTTTGTTGCCTTGCCCAAAGCGAGCGGCGTGAAGGGAATGGATGCTGTACCGCCTCCCCTCACCCTGGCCCTCTCCCCTCGGGGGAGAGGGAAACGCCGTTCGGCGATCCTGTCTGCGATGGCGAAAAGACCTGCTCCTCTCCCCTGAGGGGAGAGGCTGGGTGAGGGGCGGGACGGCATCGCTACCCCCCCAAGGACGAACCCACCGCCGCACGAGCCGTTGCGGAATGCCCCTGGAGCGCGGAGTTCCGACTCCGCAGCAGGTCGGGCGAATCCAAGACGACGACGCCGGTGAATCCGTCCTGAACGGAGACCTAGGGGACGCTGGGTGTTTGCCAGATGCTGCGGACTTGGAAGTCCGCGCTCCGAGGCCGCGAGGTGGTGGGGTGGCTTGTCCTCAAGCCGCCGTCTGTCCGGCGAACGGCGGCGCGTGGGGACCACGCGCCCTACCTGCCCGCGACACGATCTCGTCCGGCGCGGGGACGGTGAGACACGGACTGGAAAGTCCGTGCTACGTAGGGAGCCTCAGACGGCAGCCTCGCACTCGGTGAGGGTGGCCTGGGCGAAGGAGAGATCGGGATGTCCGAGGCGGGTGTAGATCTCCACCGCCTTCCGGGCATGGGGCAGGGACTCGGCTGCCCGGCCTAGGCGCAGGAGGGCCTGGGCGAGGCGGCGGTTGTTGGCGGCGATCAATTGCTGGCGACCGACCTTCTCGGACAAAGGCAGAGCCTCACGCGCCTGGGTCTCGGCGGTTTGCCAGTCATGCCGTTCCAGGGCCAGCTCAGCCAGATTGCCGGTGTAGATAGACACGCCCTCGGCGTCGCTGACGGCACGGGACACACGCAAGCCCTCGTGGTAATGCTGCTCGGCAGCCGCGTAGTTGCCGGAGCGCTGCTCGGCATTGGCGAGGGTATTCAGGCCGATGGCCACGTCCACGCTCTCGGCGGCGAGGCTGCGGTGCAGGTCGAGCACCTCGCGGTAGGCGGTGATGGCGGCGGAGTAATCCGCCTTCAACTGATAACCAATGCCGCGCAAGCCGATGGCGATAGCCCGCTCCCGGGCACCGACCTGAGCATGAGTCCAGTGGGCGGCGGCGCGGTCGGCGCAAGTGATCACGGCGTCGGCCTGCTGTCGCTGGAAGTAAATCATACCCGCGTGATAGGCACGCCAGCCAGCCTTAGCGTGATCGGCGGCGGCCACGGCCCTAGCTTCGGCTTTCTCACTGAGGGCGAGCCTTTCATCCCAACGGCCCTGGAAATTGAGGAAACTCTGGAGCGCATCGCAAACGGTCTGGAGACGGGCATTGCCACCAGCGAGGAAGAGGTCCAGGGCGGGGGCGATGCCGGGCCAGGCAGCTTCGAGGGTGGGGAAGCGGTCGTACTCCTGCCAGCCGTTTTCCATGATGAGGGCGTAGGCGCGTTTTTTCAGGCGGTTGCCGGTTTCGGCCACGACCTCGGGCTTTTTATTCCGCAGGAAGTCGGCGACGAGGGGGACGAGGGCGTAGTGCGTGCCTTCGGCGTTGTCGGTGACGAGGGAGCGGTTGGCGAGGCTGCCGAGGGCGGTCTCAGCGAGGGATTCCTCGATCCCGGCATTGGCGGCGATGTGCTCGACCTTGGCCGGAAGGGTGAAGTAGGTGAGGGCGCAGAGGATCTGGGTTTCGTCGTCGGTGAATTCATTCACGAGGTCGCCAAAGATGAACTCCAGGGGGTCGTTCCTTTCCGGGCAGGAGCGGAGGAAGGCGATGGCGGCGGCGATGGTGCGGCAGGAACCGCGACCGAGCTGCCCGGCGGTCCAGCGCAGAAGCAGCGGGATGCCAGCGGTGGCCTGCCAGAGGGTGCGGTGGTCGTCCACACTGGCGCGGGCGAGCAGCTTGTTGTGCTCGGCGATGTCGGCGAGGGTGGCGAGAGCGGCGGCTTCGTCGAGTTTGTCGAGTTCGATGAGATTGATGCCCCGACCGATGCGGCGGCGGGCGGTGAGGATGGCTTTGCAAAAAGGAGGGGGAAGATCGCCAACGAACTCGACGATGCGCTCGCGGTCCTCGGGGGTGAGGGATTCGAGGTTGTCCAAGATGAGCAGGGCACGGGTGCCGGTGAGGGCATCGAGGATGAGGCGGGCACGATCCTCCGGCGTGCTGCGGGGGATGTCATCGCGGCCCAGTGCGCGGGCGATCTCATCGAGGATACCGAGGTAATGGGAGACGAAGCGGACCTTCACGGGGCGCGGACCTTCGTCTTCGAGGGCGCGGTCCTTGATGGAGACGAAGATGACGGGATCAAACTGATCCTTGCTGTAAGTGGAGGCCGCCCGGACCGCGAGGGAGGTCTTCCCCATGCCGCCCGGCCCAGCGATGAGAGCCCCCCAGGTGCGCTTTTCCGGGCGCAGGGCGTCATGGATCTGCGCGAGTTCCTTTTCGCGTCCGTGGAAGTGGTCGAGGCGGGGGAGGTAGTGGGGCGCGTGAGGCTTCGTTGGCTCGCCACCGGAAGCGGCGGGCTTCGTGTAGTGGTCCTTGGGCTTGCCTTCGTTGATGGCGAGACGTTCGAGGATGAGCTGGGCGAACTGCTCGGGCGTTTTGTGGTCGAGCTCGATGAAGCCGGCTCCGCGAAAAAGGCCATCGACATGGGCATGGTCGAATCGGCAGAGCATCACTTCCTCGCGCCGACGTTGTTGAAGGAGATCGTGGATCGCCAGCCATTCTAAGCCGGTCCACTCCTTCACGTCATAGTTGGGACAAACGACCACGACGACGAGATCGGAATCTCGGTTGTAGAGGTTTGGCAGATAGATGCTCAGGTCGTTCCGAGCGAACTCAGCCTCGTGATACTTGTCATAAAGGATGGCCGACTGGTCGAAGCGCTTGGCAAAGATGTCGGCGACCTCTTTGACAAAAGGTCTCTTTTCGCCGGCAAAGGAGAAGGCGATACGGAAGCGTTTGTCACACATGATTCAAAAGACGCGGCGGAGGATTCTGCTGACCAAAAAGCCGGAGATGGAGCGGTTTGACCAGAGGAAAATGGGGGCGAGGTGCCTGAAGGAGCCTGGAAGTGTGCGCTCGG
>JAGKWZ010000187.1 GCA_021151605.1 Verrucomicrobiaceae bacterium | reverse complement strand
GTCGAAGTCGGTGTCCACCCATTCGCTGGCATTGCCGGCGAGGCTGAGGATGCCTCGTTCGTTCGGTTGGAAAGCGCTCACGGGTCCGAGGTTGGCGAAGCGGTCTTCGTAGCCGGGGATAAAGGTCTCCAAGTTGGCTTTCCGCGCCCCGGTGGCATCGGCGAGGTTGTCGATGTTTGGCGGCGGCGGCCAGTCAAAGCCCCAAGGATAAATGCCACGGATGCGGCCGTTGCGCTCGCTGGGCTTCGTGCCGCGTTCCAGCGGAAGGCCGACGGCGCGGCTCCATTCATCGTCCGTCGGCAGGCGGTAAACGTCCTTTGGGCCGATGAGTCCGGCGTTGCGCTCGCGCTCAGTCAGCCAGGCGCAGAAAGCACGCGCTTCTTCACGGTCCACGCCCACGACGGGCTGCGTGCCGCCTTTTCCCTCTGCATCCATGTTTCCCGGACGGCGAACGTTCGCGGCTTTCGTGAACTCGATGTAATCCCGCCGCCGTGTCTCAGTGGCGGCGATCATGGTGGTGTCTGTCAGCGGCACGAAGCGGATGCCCAGACCGTTAGCCTTCCACTCACGACCAAAGGTCACCGCCTGGCGGGTCTGCATGTCGGTGAACAGTTCCAGAAGCTCTCCATGCCGGACTTCACCTTCCAGGACCACGTCCGAGAAGCCTTCTTCACGAAGTTCATATTCGATCAGCCCGCTGCGCACGCGCGGCAGCTCCAGCGGTGTGTAGCCGAGAAACTCCTCATGCTGGAACACGCGCACCTTTTCCGGCGTGCTACGGATCATCACACTGCCGTAGGTCTGCCGCTCCACGCGGAGGTGAAAAGCCTGCCAGTCCGGGCTTTCGTTGCCGCTTGTGCCCGTCGGCTCCGGTTCGCGATCATCGGGCATGTCCTCGGCACCTGCCCCGGGGGCATCGACATAATAAAAAGGCTCCACTTCGTAATGATGCTCCTGGCTCAGAAGTCCGGCCTCGCGGTCACGGTCAGTCAGCCAGAAGCGGAAGGCCTCCGAGTCACCCACCGGGGCCACCACATAGTAAGCTGTGTCTTTGCCCGTGCCCGCCCGCACCACACGCCCTTCAAAGGAGCGACCGGTGGATTCGAGGAATCTTTTGAAGTGCTTGATCTCCACCGGACGAACCGTGATGTGCCCGCCGGGTGCCGGTTTGAAAGTCATGCCGAGGCTGTTTTGCCAGCGCTCGCCCTCCTGGGGCAGGCGGGTCAGCTCCATGGTGAGGTCATATTCCGCAGGTTTCGCGCGGTTCGCCAAGTGCTCCACCTCCAGGTGTTTGTATCCCGACAAGCGGAGCTGGTAGATGATGTGCACGCCCTCCTCGGGATTCAGCGCCAGCGGCGTCACGCCCAGGTCATCTTCCCCCGCATACACATGGGCTCCTGGAGGCGTGGTTTTGATCATCAGCATCGGCGTGCTTTTTTGCACCGATACCGTGCCAGTGGCGGCATTCCGCTGTGCCAGCCACATGCCAAAGCCTACCGCGAGAGTCAGTGTGATCACCGCTGCAGCGGCCCACTGCCACATCGCCCGGCGTGACGAAGGCAGCGGCTGCCCGCGCAGATCCAGAGCCATCTCACGCGCGCTCATGTAGCGGTCCTTTGCCTGTGGTGCGCAGGCTGTGCAGATCACCCGATGCAGGCGCTGCCAGGACTCCAGATTGTCGCCACTCTCACTGCACGAGGGGATGTCTGGGAAGTCGAGCCGGTCCTTTCCGGTGCTGGCTTCATACAAAACCATGCCGAGGGAGAACACATCCGAGGCAGGAGAGCCCGGCCCCTCTGGTGCGACAAAACCTTCCGTGCCGACGAAACTCCTCTGACCGAGCAAGGCCACGAGCCCGATGTCCGCCAGCCGGCAATGCCCGTCGATGAAGATGAGGTTCGAGGGCTTCACATCGCGGTGGATCAGCTTGCTCTCGTGCAGGTGCTGGAGGCCTTCCGCCACGTTGGCACCGATGGCGATGCAGCGGTCCGCCTTGATCTGCTTGGAGCGGCGCATCTCCAGCCCGAGCGTGTGCGGCTTGTATTTCTCTGCATCGATGTCGCGGCCCGTCTCCAGATCATCGGCCAGCTCCATCACATAATAATAGAAGCCCTGCGCATCACTGCGGCCCACCTGGAGGATGGGCACCAGCCCGCCATGACGGCGTGAGATCGGCTCGTAGCGTTTGATCGCCTCAAACTCGCGCTCAAAGGAGTCCGCGTGGTCATAGTCCTCCCGCCACACCACCTTCACCGCGCGCAGCGCCCCGGTCACCGAGCGCGCCATCCACACCTCACCATAAGCACCACGTCCGATGATGCGGAGCGTCTCATGGTCGCGGATTTCAGGAGCCGGGCGGGGGGAGGAGGACATGCAGGTTTGGCAGACTAGACGTAACGCCCCCCGGATGCCCAGCTAAAAATGACTCCTCGCACAAGGCGACTCTTCCAGATGCAAGGAATCCATTTCCAGCAGCTTTAACCCAGTGCACCATCAGCCAGCCCCAAAAGATCTCATGTCATCCCGTCGTCATTTTCTCCAGACCGCCATCGGCTTTGCCTCCTTGCCCTCCTTGATGCACGCCGCAGACCCCAGGGGCGTCAGCCTGGGCTTCAGCCTTTATGGCATGAAAACGCTGGCTTTGAGTGAAGCTCTAAAAACCTGTGCAGACATAGGCTATGCCAATGTCGAGTTCGCCCTCAATGCAGGATACCCCACCGAGCCCGGCGTTTTCACCCAGGCGGCACGCAAGCAGGCGGCACAGGAACTCAGCGCCCTGAAGCTGGAACTGCCCTGCCTGATGGTGAATCTCAGCCTCACGGCGGATGACAAGGCTCATGCCAAGGCTCTGGAAAGTATCCAGGATGCCGCCCAACTGGCGCGCGATCTGAATCCCGCCCAGCCAGCCATCATCGAAACCGTGCTCGGCGGCAAACCAGCGACCTGGGAGCAGCAAAAGTCAGGCATGGCCGAGCGCCTGAAATCCTGGGCAGAGACAGCCGAGAAAGCGCAGACCACGATCACGATCAAAGCCCACGTGGGCAGCGCGGTGAACTCACCAGAGCGCCTGCTTTGGCTGCTGGAGCAGGTGAAGTCCCCCGCCATCCAGGTGGCCTATGATTACAGTCACTTCGAGCTGCAAGGGATCGACATGGAAGAAAGCATGAAGCTGCTGCTGCCGCGCACCAAGTTCATCCACGTCAAAGACTCCGTCGGAGAGCCTGGGAAGTTCCAGTTCCTGCTGCCGGGCGAAGGTCGGACAGATTACGTGAAATACTTCACCGCGCTCAAAGCACACGGCTACCAGGGACCTGTCGTGGTGGAGGTCAGCGGCCAGATCTTTAACAAACCTGGCTATGACCCAATCGCCGCAGCCAAGAAGAGCTACGCGGCACTATCTGGTGCCCTGGCGAAAGCTGGCTGATCTGGGCTGGCTCATTGAATGACGACCGAACGATCTGCCGCCTCGTAGAGAGGTGCATGTCTTTAAACTCGCGCACTTGGTTGATCACGGGCTGTTCCTCAGGCTTCGGCAGGGCGATAGCCGAAGCCGCGCTGCTGGCTGGGGATGTAGTTATTGCCACTGCAAGGCGGGCGGAGGATCTAGAACTGCTGGAGCACTTGGGAGCCGGGCGGTGCCATGGACATGTGATGGACGTCACCGATGCATCGCAGGTGAAAGCCGTGATCGCCGAGGCAGTCAACGTCACCGGACGTCTCGATGTGATCGTGAACAATGCAGGCTACGGACTCATCGGCGCGGTGGAGGAATGCACGGAGGAGCAGACGCGGCGGAACTTTGAGACGAACTTCTTTGGCACACTGAACGTGATCCGCGCCGTGCTACCCGTGCTCCGTGGGCAAAAAGCCGGGCACATCATCAATATCAGCGCAGCGGCGGTGATCTCGAACTACCCCGGCTTCGGCATCTACGGCGCGGCGAAGGCGGCGGTGGAGTCGCTCAGCGAGAGCCTGCGCGCGGAAGTGCAGCCACATGGGATCAAAGTCACGCTCGTGCAGCCCGGTCCATTTCGCACGGCCTTCATTGCCAAGGGACTCGACCACGCGGAGATGACACCAGAGTATGCTGGATCAGCGGGCAAATTCGCCGCCTTCCTCAAAAATGTGGACGGCAAGCAGCCGGGCGATCCCGAGCGGGCGGCGGAACTGATCGTGAAGATGGTCCACGATGGGCAGGCGCCGTTGCGTTTGCCTCTGGGCAAGTATGTGACGAAAAAGATCCGCGATGCCGCTGCAGCACGTCTGCGTGAGCTGGAAACCTGGGAGCAGGCGGCGGTGGCGACGGATTTCCCGGCCTGAGAAGGCTTCCTCCTGGAATTAGGGCGGCAGGAACGCCGTGGATGACTCTTTGACACATCGGGGTCGAGCCTCCACACTCCGCGCCCTTTTCCCCAAGCCAGATGTTTGACCTCCTCGCCACTGATCCCGCTTCCTCCGCCCGCCGTGGCCGGTTGCAGACGGCGCATGGGGTGATCGAGACGCCGGTCTTCATGCCGGTGGGCACGCAAGGCACGGTGAAGGCGGTGCATCCCGACGAACTGCGCGCGCTGAACTCCCAGATCATCCTGGGAAACACCTACCATCTCTGGGTGCGCCCCGGGACGGAGATCATCCGCGAGGCGGGCGGGCTGCATCAGTTCATGAACTGGGACCGGCCCATCCTGACGGATAGCGGCGGCTTCCAGGTCTTCTCTTTGGCAAAGCTGAGGAAGATCAAAGAAGAGGGCTGCTACTTTCAGAATCATGTCGATGGCACGCCGATGTTCCTCGGCCCGGAGACGGCCATGGAGATCCAGGCGACGCTCGGCAGCGACATCGCGATGCTCTTTGACGAATGCACGCCCTACCCCTGCACGCATGACGAGGCCAAAAAGAGCATGGAGCTGACCCTGCGCTGGGCGAAACGCTGCCGTGACTGGGTGAATGACCACCAGCCGGACGCGGGAGCCTTTGCCCGTGATGAACGCCACGCGAAGCAACTGCACTTCCCGATTGTACAAGGCAGCACCTTCCAGGATCTACGCCAGTACTGTGCTCGCGAGCTGGTGGCCATGGACTTCCCCGGCTATGCCGTCGGTGGTCTCAGCGTGGGTGAGCCTGAGGAGGACATGATGCGCATCGCTGAGTGGACCTGCCCGCTTTTGCCAGAGAATAAACCGCGCTACGCCATGGGACTCGGCACGCCGCCGCAGCTCGTGGAGTTGATCGCGCGGGGCATCGACATGTTTGACTGTGTGCTGCCGACACGGCTCGCGCGCAATGGCACCGCCTTTACGCATGAGGGCATGATGAACCTGCGGAATGCCAAGTTTGCCAAAGACTTCCGCCCCATCGCTGAGGACACTCATCCGCTCTGCCAAGGTTTTTCCCGAGCCTATTTGAGGCATTTGGTCAATACCCAGGAGGTGCTGGGATTGAGGTTGATTTCCCTGCACAATCTGCATTTCTACGCGTCCCTCACGTCCAGGGCACGGTTGGCCATCGAGCAAGGTTGCTTCTCCGAATTCCGGGCAGAGGTCCACGCCCGCTACCAGACACGCCCTGACACCACTGATTCCTAATGTTTATCTCCCTCTCTTCCTTCCTCGCTCAAGCTCCAGCCGCACCCGGTGCTGGCGGCATCCTCGGCAATCCAATGATCATGATGGTGCTCATGTTTGTCATGATGTACTTCCTGCTCATCCGCCCGCAGCGTCTGCGCCAGAAGGAACTCGAGAAGCTCATCAGCAGCGTGAAGGTGGGCGATCATGTGATCCTCAGCGGTGGAGAGCACGGCATCATCACCAGCACGAAGGACAAGACAGTCATGATCAAGCTCGCCGACAATGTGAAGGTTGAGTATGAGCGCAGCGCCATCACTTCCGTCAGCAAGAAGACAGACGTCGTCGAAGCTACGACTGCCTGAGAGGTGGTATGACGAAGAACGAATGCACCATGACGAAAGTCAGAACCCATTCGCCGCCTAAGCTCGTCATTCGTCATCGCCAATTCGTCATTTTTCCAGATCCAACCTACCCCCGCCAACGTCCATGAACGCCTACGTCACCTTCCTCGTCGGAACCGCCATCCTGCTGCTGCTGCTGTTTTACATCGGCACCGTGATGCACACCACCAAGCGCCGTGTGGGTGCCGCGCTGATCATGCTGATGACGGTGTTCTCCCTGTTCACGTTCAAGAACGTGGGCATTCCTCTCGGCATCGACCTCAAGGGCGGCAGTGAGTTCGTCGTCCGCCTGAAGCCAAGCACTGACAAGGAAGGCAACACCCAGAAAGTGGATGCCTCCTCCGTGCAACAGGCCATGGCCATCCTGGAAAAGCGTCTAAACCCCGATGGCACGAAGGATCTCTCCATGCAGCCGCAGGGAGATGACCGCATCCTGATCCAGATGCCCGGTGTGAAGCCTGAGGAGTTCGCCGATGTGCGCACCAAGATCCAGCAGGTCGCGAAGCTCGAGTTCCGTGTGGTGCATCAGGACAGCAAATCCAAGATCGCCGAGATCGATGGCGGTGGGCTGGGTGAGCCAGGCTGGGTGAAGCTGAAATACAAGGAGCAGAAGGATGAGCAGGGCAATGTGCTCCCTGACCGTGGCGCAGAACTCGTTCGCAAAGTCGCAGACATGGAAGGTGATGGCGTAAAGGAAGCCTTTGCTACCATGGATGCCGAAGGTTGGAAGGTTTACCTCAACCTCAATGGCGATGGCTCCAAGAAATTCGATGCGATCGCTGCCGTGAACAAAGGCCGCCAGCTCGCGATTATCGTCGATGGCGAGATCATTTCGGCTCCAGTGCTTCAAACCGACCACTTCGGCGGCACCGCAGTCATTTCTGGCAATTTCACCCGTGAGTCCTCTGTGCAGCTCGCCACGCTGCTCCAGAACCCGCTGAAGAACCCGATGACCATCGAGTCGGAAAACGCAGTGTCTTCCTCCTATGGTCAGTCCTCCATCGATCAGGGTACATACATCTGCATCGCCGGCTTAGTGCTCACCACCTGCTTCATGGTCTTCGTCTATAAAATGGCGGGCCTCATCGCCATCGTCGGTCTCGTGATCAATCTTGCCGTGCTCTTCGGTGGCATGGCGCTCTTCCAATTCACCCTGACCATGCCCGGTATCGCCGGTATCGTGCTCACCATCGGTATGGCCGTGGATGCGAACGTACTCATCTACGAACGTCTGCGTGAGGAAATGGAAGCCGGCAAATCCCTCGCGGGCGCCTTGGATGCCGCTTACCAGAAAGCCTTCTCCGCCATCGCGGACTCGAATATCACCACCATCATCGCGGCGATCATCCTCTTCGCCATCTCTGGTGGTCTCGTCCGTGGTTTCGCCGTCACCCTAATGCTCGGTTTGCTCTCCTCCCTGATCGGTGCGCTCATCGTGACACGCGTCATCTTCATGTTTGTGATCGACAACGGTCTGCTTAAGACCCTGAGCACTCGTAAAATCATCCCAGACAAGGTCTTCGACATCCTTTCCTCTGCTCCCAAGTTCATCATCGCCTCCCTCGTCGTCACCGCGATCTCTTTTGGGATGCTTGCAGTGAAGGGCAAAGAAAGCTTCGGCATCGACTTCCGCGGCGGTTCCCTTCTCCACGTCGAAGTGGCTGACGGCAAAGACCTCCCCACCGCCAAGGTCGATGAGATGCTCAAAGGTCTCAAGTTTGCCGATGGCAAGAGCATCGGAACCGCACCAGTTCAGCGCAAGAGCACCGCGACTGGTGGCGACGTGATCGCCATCCGCAGTGAGCAAGAGGCAGGCGCCATCATCGAAGGTGCAATGAACAAGAACTTCAAGGACAGCATCAAGGGCACCAGCCTGGAAACTGTCGGAGCCCTCATCGGCAGTGAAGCCGCCACGACCTCTTTGATTGCCCTCGCCGTGGCACTGGTTTTCATCTTCCTCTACCTCCTCATGCGCTATGAGTTCGCCTTCGCCCTCGGCGCGGTGATCGCCCTCTTCCATGACGTGCTCATGGTTCCCGGCCTCTGCGTCATGTTCGGCCAAGAGATGAGCCTGATCCACGTCGGTGCCCTCCTGACCATCGCCGGTTACTCCATCAATGACACCATCGTCGTCTTCGACCGTATCCGTGAGACCATCCAGCGCGGCGGTAGCGGCACGATCCGCGATCTGATGAACGAGGCCATCTGCAAGACCCTGAGCCGCACCCTCCTCACCGGTCCGACAGCCCTGGCTCCGATGGTGGTGCTCCTATTCCTCGGCAATCCAGCCATGCTCGAGTTCGCCATGCCGATCACCATCGGCGTGCTGCTCGGAACCTACTCCTCCATCTTCATCGCCAGCCCGCTGGTGCTGTGGTATGCGCAGAAGACCGGTGTCAGCCTCAAGCGCAAGGTGCTCGAAAGCCACGAAGCCGCCCTCAAGGCCGAGGCCGCCGTGGCCGCTGCCAAGGCTGGTCAGGGGCTGTAATTCATCCGCCGCTTATCTCTCACCACTCCACGAAAGCCCCGCCCACCAGCGGGGCTTTTTTGTGTGCGCGTCAGAGCACCATTGCTTGGTGCTTATTGGCCGTATCCCTCACACTTCGGGCAAATCACTTCCGTCTGTTTTCGTGTTCGTCTCGCCAGAATACTCAATCGGTTTTCCGCCCGGTAATTTCCATCGAGCCATGCGATTGCTCAAAAGGCCAACAACCTTCCCTTCGATCACCAAGCCGCACCGACTGTGCTGCGGGCGATGGGGTTGATCTTGGAAATCTTTGGCTCACCTATTTGGATGCCAGATGTGGCGGGGATGCCGAGGGCTTTGACGGCGGCGGTGTTGGCTTTCCAGGTGATGCCTCCAAGGTCGCAGAATGCTTCGACGAGACTGTATTTTGGGCAGGAGATTTGATTGCCCTCGAAGACCGTGTCGATCGGCGGCAGCGAGGCGTCTTTGCCATCGCTGACACCGATGCTGATCGGGTGCTCGCAGTTGACGAGGGTGTTGCCGGTGATCTTCGCGCGCTGGACCTGGAAGTAGCGGTTCGCGGGCGAATTTGGCACGCCGAGCATGAGGCAGATGGAGGAGCGGGCTTTGTCGCCGGTGAGGTTTTCGAGGTAGTTGTCACGCACGATGTGGTCTTCCCCGATGATGCGAATGCCGCCGGTGCCGTTGACCTCATTGCCGATGAAGACATTGCGCTCGACGGTGCAGCCATTGCCATGGCGCAGCGTGAGGGTTCCGCCGACTTCGAGGAAGGTGTTTTCGCGGTAGAGGTTGCCACAGGATTTATTCGAGATGCACTCGGCCTCGCCGTTGCACTTCTCGAAGAGGTTGTGCTCCACGATGCACGCAGCGGTCATCATGGAGGTCTTGCTGTCGCCGAGGCGGATTGTTTCGCCGCCGTTCTTCCCGAGCTTCTCACGCGGGCCGAAGTAGTTGTGATCGATCTGGTGCTTCCCGTCTCCCTCTTTGCCAAGCCAGACGACGAAGGTGGTGCCTTTGCCTGTCTTGCCAATAAAGCTGCAATGGTCCACTCGGTGGCCGATGCCGTAGAGCCCGAGCCAGCGGGACTCCTTCGTGCCGTCTTCCTTCAGCGTGCTGGTGATGGCGCAGTTCGTCAGTCGGCACTGATTGGCGAGTGTCTTGGAATCTTTGCGGAAAAGGATGAGGTCGCCGACACTCGGGTCAGGCTCTTTGAAATGCAGCCCTTCGATGACGAGATGCTCGCCGGAGAGCCGAAGTGTGCTTTTGCCGGTGAAGATTGTTTTGCCGGGCACGGCAGCTTTCAGCGTGATCGGCGCGGCCTTCGTGCCAGTGCCGATGAGGAGGAGCTCCACGTCGCGAAACTCACCTTCCGGGAGGATCAGGCTGTCGCCAGGTTGGGCGGCAGGCAGTGCGGCAGGATCGGTGACAGGAATGTCCTTTGCCTGAAGGAAGGTGACGAGACCGAGAAAAGGAAGGAGGGCGCGCATGGGTGGGCCATGAAGGCGCGGGAACTCCATCAGGCAAGGGGGCTTCTACCTCACCCGCTGAAACTCCGGCAGCATGACCACGCTCCACAGCGTGTCTGCGAGCGATTGCTCGGTGAGTTCATTCCCCAGAGTGGTGGTGATTTCGCTGAGTTCCTCGGCGGTGGGTTCACGGCAGAGGGTGGAAAGGTAGAGCCAGGGGGTGAAGGCGGGCAGATCGGACCATTGCTTCCTTGCCATCAGGTTCTTGGCACCACGGGCGAGGGTGTCGGTCAAAATGGCACCGTTGGAGAGGTCGATGGCTTCAAGCGTGGTGAGGTCATCGGGGCGCATGGAGACGATCTGGTCGCGGTTCGGGCGGCCGAGGGTGCGCATGAGGAAGTCGCTCTTCATCAAACTGGCGCGGGTGGGCTGCTG
>JAGKWZ010000186.1 GCA_021151605.1 Verrucomicrobiaceae bacterium | reverse complement strand
GTAGGACACTGCCAGATTATAACCCCTCTCCGCAAGGAGCGGGGTTTTTTCTTTCAAACGTCAAATACCCACTTTACAGATAGGGAATGTGGAGAAATGGTGGTAAATCAGACGATTTTACATCTCAGCGTTTATTCACGATCTGTGCTACTTGCTTCTACCAAATATAGGGCAATGAGACGATAACTTTTCTTCATGCTCTGGTTCCAAGAACTTCTGACCCAAATCCACGCTTTGCAACACCGCACGCGGAAGTGGCCGTATGCAGGGCGAATCACGTTTCTTTTGGCACTTATCGCCATGATGCTGCTGATTACACAAGGGCATCACTTAGTGAATCCCGCTGACATCACTGGCTATGACCTGCAGGATGGTAAACTGGTTGCAGAACAAGGGAGGCCGCCACCAGGACCTGTGCTGAAATTCGTATCTGTCGTTTTACCGTATTTGGACAAATGGATGGTCGTGGGTGGTTTTGTGCTAATTTCCATCTTCTTCCGCCAGTGGGGAAATTTAACAAAACTTGTAGTCCCGACTTGGGTTGCAGGAATTTCAATCACTGCGTGGGGAGTTTGTTCGGACATCGCACACCAACTTGGAGCGATGCAGATGACTGAGTTAGGGGAGCCTCTGGCATTTTCCGCTTACTATTTTAAGCTCATCCTACTTGCTGTAGCGACACTATGTCTGCCGGCACTCCTTCACTATTATCACCGACGGGGTGCTTTGGACCGCTATACGATGCGAACTTTCCTGGCACCGCTGATCTTTTGTTTTTTGGCCTTTACTTCCTTGTGGCTGATTATGGATCTCCTGGATAATTTAAAGGACTTTCAGGAGGCTGAAGCACCGCTCGGTCGAGTGGTGGAGTTCTATTTTGGAGTCATGCCTTTCATTTTTGTATCTGTAATGCCTGCTTCCTTATTGCTGGCCGTGCTTTACACGCTGACCAAGATGTCTCGCGCGAATGAAATCGTCGCGATGCTCGGTGTTGGGCGCAGTATTTTGCAGATATTGCAGCCTATTTTTGTTATCGCAGCCGCAGTTGCTGCAATGAGTTTTGCTGCAAACTACCATTGGGCACCGCGTGCTGAGGGAAAAAAAGAGGCGGTGATACGTGGTCTCGAAGGCAAGCAGAAGGATAGCATTATGCAGTCCGCAGTGATGTATCACGACCCGCTGACGCAGCGCACTTGGTACATTTCATCAGTTCCTTTTTCTCTACGCGACGGACGTCTACGCGGTGTACAGGTACGAGATCAGGGCGCGGACGGGAGTATTTCCCGAGTTATCCACGCCGACTCCGCCACCTGGTTTCCAGGTGGTTTATGGCGTTTTTTTGATGGCAAAGAAATCGCCTATGTGGATGGTAAACCATCAGCAATCCGCCCTTTCGCGAACGATTCATATGGTCGCAGTTCTCTTGATATCCGCAATTTTGAAGAGACGCCCTGGAGCATGATCAGCTACGCCCTTCAGCCGGACTTTATGAGTGTGCCTGAGCTAGTTTCGTATTTAAAAGCTCACCCGAAAGACTCCCTTGAACGGTTGGCTCCCTTCCGAACATATTTCCATCAGCGTTTTGCCCTGCCATGGCAGTGCTTCGCGCTTGCTCTCGTTGCCGCGCCTCTTGGCATCGCATACTCAAGACGCGGGGCCGTGGGGGGAATTGCTGGGTCCATCTTCATCTTTTTTGCCCTCCTTTTTCTGAATAACCTTTGCCTGAATCTTGGTAAAGGATCTCATTTGCCAACTTGGCTGAGCCCGTGGATTCCGCACCTTCTGTTTGGCGTGCTCGGCATTGTCCTGCTCCACTACCGATCACAGAACAAAGACCTGCCGCGCCTTTCCCTGAAGTGGCTTTTTGGCACGAAGGCGAAAATCGCCAGACCGCGAAATCGGCAAGCCGCTTGATTCTTTTTTTACACATGATCCAGAACTGGTCCATCCGTTCCCGTGCCACGCAGTGTGCCCTGTCTGCGCGCCCTTTTGCAGAGGGTGAAGTCTTCCACACGGCCATCTACTTTGATCCTGAAACCTCTGGTTATTTGCGCCGTGATGTTGCCATAGATGCTTGGAAGCAGGAGATCTCTGAAAGGAAACCTATCGCTTATTGGCGTACCACCTACTCGCCAACGGTTGTCGAAGCAAAACCAGAAGTCGCGAGCAAAGAAGGTGCCATGGCACTTCTGCAGCGCTTCATTGAAGAAGATCAGCCTGCCACAGAAAATGCACGGTACATTCTCGCACTCATGCTAGAGAGGAAACGCATCCTCAGTCCCACCGCGACAAAAGAAGTGGATGGGAATAAAATGCTCTTTTACGAGAATAAAAAGACCGGAGAAGTCTTCATCGTCCGTGATCCTGAGCTCCGTCTCGATGAACTCGCGCAGCTCCAGGACGAAGTGGCGATGCTTCTTGGTTTCGGCGGTCCATCAGTCGATGCAGCTAAGTCAATCGGCATGAAATTCACGTCCGATGGCAAGCTGGTCCAAGACGAGCCTGCGCCAGAGGCAGTGAAGGCCGTGGAGTCTGCTTCAGAACTTGAACCAGATGCACTCGCTCATGAAGGTGTGAGTGAAGAAACAATAGCCCAACTCGCTGAATCTGAAGAAGCTGGCGATACTGCGCCAGACGGCATCATCGAAGAGGTTGCTGACTCCAACCAAGATATAGAAGGCTGAATAAGGCCCGTGAGCTGCACATAACACTGGTCAGTCTTTGCGATGCACTGGTTCATGAAAGTTCTGCCTTGTCTCCGGACCGCTGTCACTTCAATCGCGGAGCCGATAGAGGCCTCCTACAACTTCGATTACGGGTACTTCGCGCTTGGCTTCGAAGCGCTGCCAGGCGGGGAAGAGTTCATCTCTCCAGAATGTTTCTGAAGGATCATCTGTGGTGGATTTGAGCTGCTCTTCGTTGAGGCGGAAAGGGAAGATGTGCACGGGGACGGAGGTCTGGCCTTTTTCCTGGGCGGCCTGTACGAGGAGGTAAATCTCCTCAATGGCGGGATCAGTCATGGCGAGGCAGCCGATGCTGACGTCGCGACCATGGATCATGATGAAGCTGCCGGTGCGCTGGTGGTACCGATCATACTCATTCGGATAGCCTATGTTGAAAGCGAGATGATACTTGCTGGCGGGGTTCATTTGCCGCTCGGTCACGGTGTAGAAGCCCTCGGGCACCTGGTAGTCGCCTTCGCGCAGCTTGGGGCCTAGTCGTCCTGAGGCGGCGGCGATGGGGTAGCTGCGCCAGAGTTCCCAGCCTTCGTCGGATTGAAGCCAAAGTTCGAGCACTCTCTCTTTTTTGAAGGCGCGGAGGTAAACAGGAACCCCGAGAGTGAGGGAGCGCCGGGTTAATTCCTGAATGAGCGAGGGCTTCACGCGCTGAGTCACATCGGCGAGCCTTTGCTCTGCCGTCCAGGCGTCCCACACGCCAGGAGCTGGTGGGGCAGGGTAGGGGAGAGGGATTTTCGGAGCGGGAAGCATCAAGAAACGAAGATCGGGAAGAGGCAGGCAGTCCGTGCAAGTTGCATCACTGAAGCGAGACGAACTCTGCCACCTGTGGGTCAGCCATACCAACGCGACTGCGAGGAGGATCAGCGCGAACTGGCGGATTCTTGATGGGCGCTTGGCAGAGGGCATGATCAGTAATGGAAGGCCAGTTTGGCGAGTGGGAGCGGAAATGTCACTCGTTTCAGGAAGGGAAAGCTTGTCTGTATTTGGGCGACCTTAGTAGAGTGGTGCCTCATGAAAGTTTTCTCTCTCCCGCTGCTGGTGATGTCGATGTGTTTGGTGCTGGCGAACTGCGCCTCTACGTCAGCACCGCCGCGTAGTGGTGCGGGAGGCACGGCAGGGGCGACTCGCGGACCTGCTTCACTCCCACCAGTTGCCATGGAGCCGGAAGAACTGCCGCCCGTCGCTGCCGGGCCCGACGATATGGAGTCAGGCATGGTCGGCTCTGCCGGGCCACAGAGCGGCTGGAAGAGCTGGTTCGGGCAGGAGGCGGCGGAACCGGAGAAAGAGGCGGCCTTCACCCAGATGCGCGTCTTTTACGGCACAGACCGGAATCACTGGATGGAGGATGGGCAGGCCAAGTATGGCCGGGACTTCGGCCCCTTTGACTATGGGGTAACGACGGTCTCGATCCCCAGGGAGCACAAGCTCGCGAAGCTGGAGAGTCCGTCATGGCTGAAGCTGGAGTTCCGCGAGGACCCGAACAAGCACGTCATGGTGATGGGCGCAGAGCGGAAGTCGAAGGACGATTTCTTCAGCGAGCTGAAAGCGATGACGGCGGAGTCGCGGCGTGAGAGCGTACTGCTTTTCGTTCACGGCTTCAATGTGGCCTTCGACGACGCGGCCCGGCGCACTGCGCAGCTCGCCTACGATCTGACCTTTGATGGTGCGCCGGTGTTTTACTCCTGGCCTTCACAGAGCAGGCTCTCGATCAGCGGCTACAAGACGGATGCTGAACATGCTGAGAAGGCGATGCCGCACCTGAAGGAATTCCTCAATGATGTGGCCACCCGTTCTGGGGCGAAGCGCATCTATCTCATCGCCCACAGCATGGGAAACCGAGTGCTGACTCAGGCGGTGAAGGAACTCTTTGAGGACAAGCAGTGCGCGCTGGCCCGCTGCTGTGAGTCCATCGTGCTTGCCGCCCCAGACATCAGTGCGAAGGTTTTCCTCCAGGACATTGCGCCACGCCTAGTGGAGTCGGATGCGAGGGTCACGCTTTATGCCTCTTCGGCGGATCTGGCGCTGAAAGGTTCGCAGAAGTTCAATGGCGAGCCGCGTGCCGGAGACATCACGCCTTCTCCGGTGATCATTGATGGCATGGAGACGGTGGATGCCTCCGGGGTAGATACCAGCCTGCTTGGCCACTCCTATTATGGCGACAGCACCACGGTGGTTTCCGACCTTTATCAACTGATCAAATATGGTCGCCCAGCCTGGCTGAGGCCTGCCTTAAAAAAGGTGAAGATGCCTGCGGGCACGATGTATCGCTTCCACGATTGATGGCAGAATGGCTCAGGCCAAAGCGTGCAGGAATCGCCCAAAGAACTCCGCGCCCGCTTCGAGGTCGGCACAGCGGATGAATTCATCCTTGGTGTGCGCCTGGGCTATGCTGCCGGGGCCGATGGCGATAGCGGGAGTACCCTCCGCCGCGAGGAAAGCGGCATCGCAGAACCAAGGCGCTCCGGTGAGTGATGCGCCGCAGGAGACGAGCTTTTGCACCCAGGTGTTCGCTGGATCGGTGTCCAGCGGCAGAGTTTCTGGCAAAGGCTCGATAGTGGCCGTGGGGTCGATCTGCTGAACGAACTGTGTCAGAGCCGCGAGCGCTCCGACATTACGATTCAGACCTGGCGTCGTGCGCATATCGACACGCAGCGTGCAATGATCGGCGACGATGTTGCTACGCGTGCCTCCTTTGATCATGCCGAGATTGATGGTGCTGGCTCCGAGCCACTCATCGGCGCCACTCATTTCGACGAGCAGCTCGCGGAAGTCGGTGTCGAGCGCCTGGACGATGGCGGCCATTTTGACGATGGCATTCACGCCGCGCTCGGGGGTGGCTCCATGCACGGCCACGCCATGGGTATGGATGTCTGCCCAGAGGCAGCCTTTGTGCCGGAAGACGGTCTTTAAATCGGTGGGCTCACCGACGATGGCCAGACCATAATGCCCGTGATGTTTGGCGAAGGTTTGCCATCGGGCAAAGGTTCGCTCGGAAAGCGCCCGATGACGTTGGGACGTCCGGGCTCGATTTCATCAAAGCTGACCTGCGCACCGGAAGCACGCAGGAACTCGCCGATAAACTCCGCACAGGCTTTTTCCCCCGTCTGTGTCGTGCCCGGATCGCCATCGGGATTCACCGAGGGGATGCGAACGAGAGCCTGACACAGTTCGATGACGTTCGCGGGTATGGAGTGCATGGCGGCACTTGTGAATCAGGAAAGCCGACTAGGCCAGCGTCTTGTGGCTGCCATCGCAGAAGGGCGGGTTTTTGGATTGCTTGCAGTTGCAGAGCCATACCTTCTTTTTCTCCTCCAAAGTGAACTTCTTTGGGCCAAAGCCGGTGCCTTTGTGGCTGCCATCACACATTGGCTGGTGACCACTGAGGCCGCAGGCGCACCACCAGTGGTCTCCGGCTTCGAGTTCGATGGCGCAGGGTTTGTTTTCGAAAACTTTGGGGAGGGAGTCCATGAGGGGTAAATGGGATAAATGGTCGCCAAAATACGCCGCTGCTGGGATCTCCTACCAGAGGAAAATGAGCTAGATGCGATTGAGTTGCTCCTGAAATGCCATTCCACAGACTGGGATTGAGGGGCTGAGCTTTTCTCAGAGCCCTATTTACAAAAATTCACCTTCCCGTTAGATTCAGCCTCCCCATGAAGTTTAGCCCCCCCGTTATTCTGGCTGTCGCAGCGTTCGCGCTGGCGATCTCGTCTCCTGCCCAAGTCGCAGGCACTGATGAAGCCGCTGACAAATTTTTCAGCGGCTATGTGCTGAAGAATGATGCTGAAAAGCTTGAGCAGGAGGGAAATCTCCAAGGCGCACTCTCCCTCTACCAGAAGATGAAGGAGGCATTTGATGCCGTGGCACAGGCCCACCCTGAATGGCAGACCAGCATGTTGAGCAATCGGCGTGCGCTCACGGACCAGTCCATCGCCCGCGTGCAGGCCAGATTGAGCCAGCCTGCGGTGGCTGCGACTCCGGCGGCGGGCACTGTGCCCGCTCCTGCTCCTTTGGGGGCACCGACGGTGTTTGGACTTAGCACAGGGACGCCAGTGCCGGCTCCAGGGACCGTGACCATGCCAGCACCTGCAGCCACGGGTGCCACGCCCGGTGGATTCCCCAGTCTGGCGGAGACACTGGCGCAGTGGGAGGCAGCCTTCCGCCAGCGCATGACCGCGCTGGAGCAGCAAAACGGCCAGATGCAGGGTGATCTCAGCAAATGGCAGCAGTGGTATCAGTGGGCCTCCAGCGAGATCACCACCACTCGTGAGAAGCAGAAGGGTCTGGAAGAGCAGATCGCCACGAAGAACGATGCCATTTCCTCCATGAAGCTCGAAGTCGCGGCAGGCCGAGCCACTCAGCAGCAGCTCGACGCTTTGACGAAGGAGAAGATCGGCATCGAAGTGGAGTATAAAAAGGCGGTCCAGCGTCTCGCTTCGGCTGAGGGTGCCGCCAAAGAAGCCTCGGTAAAGCTGGCCGAGGCATCTGAGCGGATCGCCGTCGTCGAGGGTGAGCGGAATAAAATCCTGGGAGAGCGAGATGCCGCAGTCAAAGAGCGCGATGCGAAGGCCATGGTGCTAAGTGAGACGGAGAAAAAAGCCGAGACGATCACGAAGGAGCGTGACGCGCTCAGTGCGCAGGTGCTCGGATTTAAGACTCAGATCGAAGGTTTGACCAAAAAGACGCCCGCAGGCAGTTCGGCTGAGATGAAGAAACTGCTGGCGGAGAATGACCGCCTGAAAAGTGAGCTGGAAGCCGCGCAGAAGCAGATCGTGACTCTGAAGTCCGATGCCACGCGCAAGGATCAGGAGATCGCCACCCTGCGCACCCAGATCACCACTCTTCAGGGAGAGATCACCACCCTGCGTCAGCAGAGCAGCGCCTACCAGAGCCAGGTGGCAGATCTCACACTGCAGCTCAAGAAGATCCAGGAAACTCAGCCCGGCATGAGTCCCGAGCTGGCGAAGGAAAACACCCTGCTGCGTGAGATCATCATGCGCCAGCTCCGCAGCCAATACCGCCAGCAGCAGGCGAAGGATCTCGTCATTGCCGAACTGAAGAAAATGGAGGGTGTGTCTTCGAAGCTTCTGGAGCAGGTCGAGGAGCTGAAGCAGAGCAGACTCTCTCTAAGCCCAGAGGAAGAGAAGCTCTTCACTGACCCCTCGGTGCGCGAGCTGCTGGGTTCTGACGGCATCCAGGGCACGCTCATCGCCCGGGTCTCGAAGCCTGCCGATGCAGCTGACAAACCTGCCGCGGAGATGAATCCAGTGGTCGGCATTCTCGAAAAAGCCAATGAGGCCTTTGGCGCTAAGCGCTTCCCTGAGGCTGCCGCCCTCTATGAGGATGCCCTGCGTGCCGATCCGAAGAACACCAGTGCGCTCGTCGGCCTCGGGTTTTCGCGTGAGCGGGAGCAAAAGTATTTAGAGGCAGAGACCGCGCTGAAGAAGTGCCTTCTTCTGGAGCCGAGCAATGAGACTGCCGCCTTCCATCTCGGTGTCACCTACTTCAAGCAGGGCCGCTGGAATGATGCGATGTCGTCCTTTGATAAGAGTCTCACCATCAATCCCAAGAATGCCCGTGGCCGCCACTACCTTGGCATCATCTCCACGAAGCTGAACTTCATCGAGCGTGCAGAGCGTGAGTTTAAAACCGCGCTCGCCATCGACCCGAACTATGGTGAAGCGCACTTCAACCTCGCCGTCCTCTACGCCACCTGGGATCCACCGCAGTGGGAAAAGGCACGGAGCGAGTACAGCGAGGCGCTGAAGCAGGGAGTCACTCCAGATGAGAATCTCGAAAAGCTGCTGAAGAGTGATGCTACAAAGCCGGCGTCTGCCAGTTAGTCTGAAATCTTATCCCGTGGCAGATCTCGTCCGCGCTCTCGTCCAGTGGTTTCACGCGAATGCTCGGGACTACCCCTGGCGGAGGACTCATGACCCTTATGCCGTGCTCGTGTCGGAAATCATGCTTCAGCAGACACAGATCACCACGGTGCTGGAGCGTGGGTTTTATGCGCGCTGGATGGAGCGCTTCCCGGATTTCTCCACGCTGGCGGCGGCCTCAGAAAGCGATGTCTTGAGTGCCTGGCAAGGACTGGGCTACTACCGTCGTGCGCGGAATCTCCAGCGCCTCGCGCAAACGGTTGTGAGCGAGCATGGCGGTGAGTTTCCCCGTGATCCCGCAGTCATCCGCAGCCTTCCAGGCATCGGCCCCTACACGGCAGGTGCAGTGTGCAGTTTTGCCTTTGGTTTGGCCGAGCCCATCGTGGATGGCAATGTCGCCCGCGTACTCGCCCGTATCGACAATGACGCGACGCCCATCGACTCCACGGCTGGCACGAAGCGGCTATGGGATCGTGCGCGCGAGCTGGTGGACTGCACGGATGATCCACGCGCTTTGAATTCTGCGCTGATGGAGCTTGGGCAGAAGATCTGCCGCCCGACGAAGCCTGCGTGTGAGGTCTGCCCTGTGCATGCATTTTGCCGGGCGACAGAGCCGGAAACCCTGCCTGTGAAATCCGCACGTCCGGAGATCACCGCCATCACCGAGCGGGTCATTTTACACCGCAATGAGGGCGGTGTGCTCCTGGAGCAGGAGACGGGCAGCCGCCGCACGGGGCTGTGGAAGCTCCCTTCATTGCCAGAGGAGTATCAGGATCAGCCGCCATCGGTGCTGTTAAAGACGAGCTACGGCATTACGCGTTACAAAGTCACCCTCTGGGTTCATGAGATGCCGGGCCAGTGGAATTGGCCCGAGGCGTTTCGATTCATCCCTCTCACGGAGCTTGCGGAACTGCCGATGCCGAGTCCTTACCGCAAGGCGCTGGAGCGACTCCTGAGGACGGAGGAGTTTCGGCTGGAGTGATGGTGACTAAATATCGAAACTCATCGCCGCGCGTTTCTCACGCTCCAAGACTTGAGCCAGCGTGGTGGCGTTCATCCATCCATCCACCTGCTGTTTGAGCAGGGAAAAGGTCTGCCCGAGGCCGCAACCACCCGTGATTCCACAGTCGCAGGATCCACCATGTTTCTCGGGCGAAGCACAAGTGATCGGCTCGAAAGGGCCGTCGATGATCGTGACCACTTCTCCCAGCGTGATGCGCGAGGGTGTCTTCTGGAACTGATAGCCACCGCCCACGCCGCGCTTGCTGCGCAGCAGCCCCCCGTTTTTTAGCGCCAGGAGGATCTGCTCCAGGAACTTCAGCGGGATGCGCTCACGGGTGGCAATGTCCTGGATTCCAAAGGTCGAAGTATCGGTATCGCGAGCCATGGAGAGCAGCGCGCGCATCGCGTATTCGGCCTTCTTGGAGAGTTTCATCGCCTCATGCCTTAGAGCGAGTTTCCCCGCTGGCAAGGAGGGATGCAGTGAGACTTCTCACTGATACTTCAGCCAGGCCGTCACCGTCGCATCGGTGCTGCTGGTGAAGCGCAGCCAGTAGGCTCCGAAGGATGCAGGCAGGTCGTGCTCCACATCTTCTCCGGGGGAGACCTCGAAGCTCCGGTAGGTGACCCAGGTTCCGGTGCCGGTGATGTCGGCCTGCACGGAGATCCGCGTCGGCGTGTCTGTGGTCAGGGTGAGGTGCTTTTGATCGTAGCCGGTGAAGAGATAGGGATCGCTGGACTTGCCCGCCTCCACCTTCGTGTTCTTCCACGGGCCGCCTTCGCCTCGGGCCTTGCCAAAGCTCCAGAGATCATCCACCGCACCCACCCAGAGCGCGGTTTTGCCATCGCTGGAGCGCACGATGTGCTCTCCCTGCGCGTCCTTTTTCAGCCCGCTGATCACCATCAGACCGCGATAGCTGGCGTAGTCCTTGATGCGGCGGTTGTGCGTCGTGACCGGCCGCACTTTGGCAAAGCCGCCCGCATTCTCCGCTGGCAGCTCGAAGAAGGTGCCACCTGCATTGAAGAGATCGCGCTCCGTGCAGACCTCGCGGCAGACGCGCTCGGCTCCGAGCGGGCCCGCAGCATCCAGCGCCGCCGAGCCTCGTGGCAGCCTCCAGCGGCCTTTTTCATCCACGTAGAGGATGGAGGCCTCGTCATAAGTCAGCACTCCCGTGGGGATCGCGGCGTTGGTAGCAGTCCATTTCATGCCTGCGGCATCCGTCACGGGGTTCAGGTCAAAGGCAGCCCCCATGTCGTAGCAGGTCGAGTCGGTCGTCACATACCGCAGCGTGCGGAAACCAGCCCCACGGGCGAGCATCACACCGCCAGTGACTTCCTTGTCCTCCGCCGTGGCGATGCCGTCAAAGATGGCCGCTGCTTCGTTCGAGCGTGTGTCATCATTCCGGTAGTGGAAGATGGCGGAGACTTTGGGGCAGCTAATGTAGGTTTTGATGCGAACCCAGACGCCAGCTTCGCTTTTCAGATCAAACCAGTAAGAGCCTCTGGCTGGCATAGAGTCGAACATGGTTAGCACTTGCCACTGACCATCCCCTTTTCTGTCCACCTGAATCTCGAACGCTTGTTTCTCTTTTGCATCCCAGATGAGTTGTAGCGAACGATGCTTGTAGCCGCTGAAAAGGTAGGGCTCGCTCACGTCGCCTGCTTTCACCGCATCCTCCAGCCACACCGCTCCGCGTCCGATCACAGGGCCGAGCTCATCAAGTTTACCTGGCTCCACAAACCAAAGGTTGGATTGCGACTCGCCGGGCCCCGCCAGCTTGCCCTTCGCCTTGCGCACGTTCAGGAATTCCTTGTTCGCCGAGTCATCGCAGCCCAGCACCACGCGATGTCCCCAGCGGGCGAAGTCGCCGATGACCTTCAGGTAATTGCTGCGCGGAGTGATGCCCGCGCTGTTCCCTGGGGTGAAGCCTTTCGGGAACTTCCAAAAGGCCCCGTGCATCGTCATGAGCAGGCTGTCTTCGCCGATGTCGCGGATGCGTGGCCACTCCGTGTTCCAGCCGTGGGCACCATCGTAGCTGTGACTGGACTTTGGCAGGCGGTAACTGTGCCATTTTCCCCCATCCAGACACATCAAGATCAGCGACCGATGGTCCCAGCCCATGCTCCAGATCGGATCGGTCTCCGGCTTTTCACTGCCGCTGATGCCGCCAGGCCCCGTGACCTCCGTGAACTGATTCCGCCGCACGAGCTGCCAGTCATCACCGGGCTTCATCCACTCGCCCAGGGCACCGCTTGGCGTCGCGGGATCGGTGATCACCCGCTTGTCGCGGTCGCCATTGTTCGCATAAACCACGCGCCCCTGGCCGCTGAAGAGCCCCTTGCCATGATAACCCGGAAGCTCTGAGGCCAGCGTGGCCGGTTTCGTCTCCTTCGAGAAGCCCTTCTTCGGGGCATTGCCATCTTTGATATGCCCGGTGACCTCCAGCGTCTTCAGATCCACCTCGTAGAGCCCTTCCTCCATCGTCGCGTAGTAGGCCTTTGTGGCAGACTCCGTCAGATGCCGAGCATTGCCCGTGAGGCGTCCCGGCATCTTGTTCGGCGGGATCACCCGCACCTGACGCTCCGCATCGATCACATACGGCCCGATGAGCAACTGCTGCGTCTCCCGGTGGATCATGCGGTTTGCTGGCGTGCCGCCGACACTCTCCGGGCGGATGACCTGCTCCAGCCCCGGCGTGATTTCGTAGAGCTTGTCACTGCTGCCGAAGGGCAAATGCGGCCCATAAGTGATCACCCAAAGCCTGTCCGCCCACGGCACCACCGCGCCCGTGCCGCACTCGCCTTCCTTGTTAAACATCGCCAAATGCGGATAGATCCCGCTGATCTGGCGTGGCTCCTCCGCATGGAGCAGGGCGGTGGCAAAGAGAAGGCTGGTGGTGATGACTCGGCGCATATCCGCCCAGTGGAGCATAAGCAGATGCTTCCAGGCAAGCTTCCTGGCTTATCTGCGAGTGAAATCGCTTACATGGCTATATCCGCTTGCCACCCCACCCCCTCACCTAGCCTCTCCCCGGCGGGGAAAGGGACCAGTGGCCGGCCCCCATCTCCTCGGAGAGGCGAGGGCTGGGGTGTGAGATGCGGGGATGGATGCCAGCCATCACGGGGACACCGTCACCTGAGCGCGCATGGGACCACCCGACGAATGACATCACCGCATCCTCTTGCACCTTCAGCGTCTCACTGCGCCTTCAGTTGAAAGAAGGCCGCGTTGTCCGGCACGGTGAACTGGAACTCCAGCTTGCCCTGTCCATTGATGACGGTCGAGGTGCCGGGACCCGTCATGGGAAAGGGAGTGAAGCTGCCCGGCAGCAGCGTCGAGCTCTTCTCCATGCCGAGGGTCAGGGTAAAGACACCCGTCGTCGGGTGCCGCTGGATCAGCGGCGTGCCCACGTTCAGCGCCTGCACTTGGGAGAGCGAGTAGAGGTTGTAGGTGTTGGGGGAGTTGATCACATCGTTCTGCCCCGCCGTGCGGTTGGCATTGTAGAGCGTCTGGTTGTAAAGCCCCGCGCCCGAGGCGCTGCTCATGAGCGTGTTTACCAGGGCGGGCTGGCTCACCTGCCAGTCATAGCCCAGCGCCGCCATCTGGAATTCCGAGGCGTCATTCAGCCCGTCGCTGTCCGTGTCATCAGTAAAGGCCAGAGCAGTGCCGCTGAGGTTGATGTCAAAGGGGGATTCGTCCACGTCATTGCTCGGAATGGAGAGAGCCGCTGTCTTCACCCCGCTGCTGGTGGGGAGGAACTGCACGGTGAAGGTCGTCGTGCCCGTCGGCGCGGTGATGGGAGATGTCGGTTGGGCGCTGATGGCGAACATCGACCCATGAGTGCCGCTCACGACCACCTTGGGCGTGCCGGTCAGGATGAGATCATTGTAGCCAGTATTCTTTAGGGTGAAGGTCACGCTTCTCGTGCTGCCGGTCACGGCGATGCCGAAGTCATGGCTGCCACCATCGGGGACGCTCGCGAAAGAGGGCTGCACCTCCACCACGAGTCCACGGAAAGCATTGAAGATGTAGGTGGAGCCTTTCTCAAAGGCCACCGTGTCGTCGTAGGGCGTGCCGATGACGACGGTGGTCCCATCCAGCGCCACCGAATGGCCGAAAAAGTCAAAGTCTGCCGGGCTGGGGTTGTTTAGTGTGGCTGCGGGTACGTTGGGGATGGCGCTACTCAGGTCATAGAAGTAGGCGCTCCCAGCGTTGTTCGCGTTCGTGTCATCTAAGTAAGCCCCGACGACCACCCACGAGTCAGAGATCGCCACCGAAAAGCCGAACCGTTCACTCACCTCCGGGCTGGGGTTGTTCAGTGTATGCACAGGCACAGCAGGTGTGCCGCTATCCAAGTCATACACATAGGCGCTTCCGGCATCACTCGTTCCCGTATTATCTCGGTCAGCCCCGACCACCACACGCGTGCCGGAGATAGCCACCGACATACCGAAAAGGTCATCAATTTCCGGGCTGGGGTTGTTCAGCGTGGCTGTGGGCACGTTGGGCGTGCCGCTGCTCAGGTCATAGATGTAGGCGCTGCCACCGTTGTTCGCGTTCGTGTTATCCGAGTAAGCCCCGACGACCACTCGTGTGCTTGAAATCGCCACCGATGTTCCGAACTGGTCACCTATTTCCGGGCCAGGATTATGTAGAGTGGCTACGGGCACTGTGGGCGTGCCGGTGCTCAGGTCATACACATACACGCTCCCAGCATTGGTCGCTCCGGTATCATCATTTGAAGCCCCAACCACGGCTCGTGTGCCAGAGATCGCCACTGAGATGCCAAAGGAGTCACTCGCCGCCGGGCTGGGGTTGTTGAGCGTATGCACAGGCACCGTGGGAGTGCTGCTGCTCAGATCATAGACATAAGCGCTGCCAGCCATGTCTGCACCCATGTCGTCCCGGCTAGCACCGACCACCACCCGCGTGCCGGAGATCGCCACTGACCAGCCGAAGTAGTCATCTATTTCCGGGGCTGGGTTGTTCAGGGTGGCTACAGGTATGGTGGGCGTGCCGCTAGCCAAGTCATACACATAAGCGCTTCCAGCATTGCTCGCTCCCGTGTCGTCCCCGTAAGCTCCGACCACCACCCGTGTGCCAGAGACCGCCACCGAATAACCAAAGTAGTCATGAGTCGCTGGGCTGGGGTTGTTCAGCTTTGCCAAGGGTACAGAGGGTGTGACGCTGACCAGATCATACACATAGGCGCTGCCGGCATTGATCGCTCCCGTATCGTCGTAGGGAGCCCCGACCACCACTGATCAAGGGCGATGTGGGCGTGTCGCTGACCAGATCGTATACATAGATGCTTCCGGCATCGAGAGCGTTGGAGTTATCTCCCTGAGCCCCCACCACGACCCACTTGCCGGAGATCGCCACAGACCAGCCGAAGAAGTCGTCTATTTCCGGGCTGGGGTTGTTCAGGTTGGCTATAGGTATGGTGGGTGTGCCGCTAGCCAAGTCATACAAATAAGCGCTTCCGGCATTGCTCGCTACCGCGTCGTCCCCGTAAGCTCCGACCACCACCCGTGTTCCGGAGATCGCCACCGAGGTGCCGAAGTTGTCATCGTTTGCCGGGCTGGGGTTGTGAAGCGCGGCTACGGGCACGGTGGGCGTGCCGCTTCCCAGGTCATACACGTATACACTTCCAGTATCAATCGCCTCCGTGTCGTCGAAGGGAGCCCCGACCACCACTCGCGTACCTGAGATCGCTAAAGAGGTGCCGAAGTTGTCATATTCTGCGGGGCTGGGGTTGTTCAGCGTGGCTACGGGCAAGGTGGGCGTGCCACTGCTCATGTCATACACATAGGCGCTTCCGGCATTAGCTGCCCCCGTCATATCCCCGTGCGCCCCGATCACCAACCGTGTGCCGGATATCGCCACTGAGCTGCCAAAGAAAGCGTAATCTCCCGGGCTGGGGTTGTTCAGCGTGGCTACGGGCACGGTAGGAGTGGTGCTGCTCAGATCATAGACGTATGCGCTGCCGGACCCCGTGTTGTCGAAGGGAACACCGACCACCACACGAGTGCCAGAAATCGCCACTGAGTGGCCGAAGCTATCACCGACTGTCGGGCTTGGGTTGACGATGAGGTGAAGCAACGTTCCGGTGACCGAATCAAAGACCTTCACAACGCCGGACTCGGAACCGCCGATGTCATCAGATGGAGCCCCGGCCACCGTCAGTCCGCTGTCAGCATCCACCGCTACGCTGGAGCCGAGTTGCGACCACGTCTGAGCGCCAACAGGCGGCGCAGGGATGGAATGAAACAGTGTATTCGGGACTTGCGTGTAAGCAGGGGGCGCGGCAGCCAGCAGGATGAGGGCGAGGAGACGGATGGGTTTCATGGCTGGGAATACTGGCTGGCGCGGGGAAGCCTGAGAGTCAGGCGCTGGAAGATGCCGCAGCAGGCCGGTGGAGCAAGGTGTGAGGTGCGGCAGGTCGGGGTGTGAGGTGCGGCAGGTC
>JAGKWZ010000185.1 GCA_021151605.1 Verrucomicrobiaceae bacterium | reverse complement strand
CTTTCCTATCCCCACCCCATGGGCCTATAAAAACTGGTCCACCTCCAAAGAACTCGCCGGCGTCTCGTATGCCCCCCAGATCTGCCCCTGGGGCGAGATGGTGAATGGGCTGGAGCGGCCAGTTTTTGCCAAGTATCTCCTGCTCCCCACGCTGAAAAGCTGGCTGCTCGACCATGGCTATGTCCGCGCAGCTCTGATGTCCGGATCTGGTTCCACCATGTTTGCCATCACCGAGACAGACGTGCAGGCTGCCTCTCTCGCTGCAGAAGCCCGCCAGTATATCGGCGATACCTCCTGGGTCACCGCCACTCGCACCCTCTCCTGATTCATCCCCATGCACCGCCTCCTCCTGCCTCTCTTTTTGAGCACCCTCGTCCATGCCGACGAAGCCCTCACATTCTCCGACCCCACGCCTCAGCGCTACCTCCTGAAGGCCCGCGCCAGTGTTATCGACTCGCGTGTTAAAGAGCATCCCGAGATCGAGTTTGTTTTTGAAAAGAAAGGCAAGCCTGCTGACGAAGAAAACGCCGCTGTCGATACCCGTGTGGCTCCGCAGGGTAAGCTGGTGATCTGGCTCATGGGGCACAATGGGAACCTCTTTGAGCGCTTGAACAGCTATGGCCTCCATGCCATCCAGGTGCATTATGCCAATGGTTGGTTTGGCAAATTCGGCAAGGAACCCACACCTGCGGATGTGAACTACATCGGCGATATCCGCCTGGAGGCCGCCACGGGGGAGGATTTTAGCCCCACGGTCAGCATCCCGAAGCCTGATTGCATGATGGAGCGCGCCTTCCAGTTACTGAAGCATCTGGCCAAAGAAAATCCGCAGGGCCGCTGGGATCATTTCATCTCCGCCGATGGCAAAGGTATCCGCTGGGATCGCGTGATCATTTCTGGGGCCTCCCATGGTAGCACCACGGCGGCGCGCTTCGCCAAACATCAGAAGGTGGGCCGCGTCGTCATGCTGTGCGGCCCGCGTGACAATTATCAAACTTGGCAGGGGCTGCCCTCCGCCACGCCGGCGAATCGCTTTTTCGGCTTCAGCCATGTTCTTGATGGTGGCTGGAGTGCCGATCACTATTGCCGTTCCTGGCAGTTGCTCGGCCTCGCGGAGTTCGGTCCCATCGTGAACGTGGATCAAAATAAACCACCGTATGGTAACTCACGCCGCCTCATTACGGATGGTGATGTGAAAGGGGATGACAAACGAGCCCACTCTAGTGTCACCCCCAGCAGCGCCTCTGTGAAAACAGCTGATGGCAAATTCGCCCACGAAGAGGTTTGGCGCTACCTCTACACTCATCCCGTGGAAGCCGTCGGTAAACCAGTCCCACCAGATGCGGACTGCGAGATGGATCAGCGCAAGTAGCTCACGGCTGAACTTTAGGTGCTTGAGTCGGCACCTCGGGGTCAAAGTCGAGGATGTCCTGGTGTGTGCGCAGGGCAGCACGAGCTTTGGCGAACTCGGAGCTGAGGTCTGCCGAGTTGGCATCCTGCTTAGCCTGGATGACATCATCCAGTTTCTTGAGCAGTGCATTGGTGTCCAGATTCACGGCCTTCATGGAATTCTGGGCCGAGGCATAGACACCGTCGAATTTGCCCTGTGCTTCCTCAAAGGCACGGCGGGCACCTTCCTCGCGGAGGTATTCCTTTTCGGCCTCGCGGAAGTTCTTGCTGAAGATCCGTTTGAAGAAGCCGAAGCGTGAGGTGGGCTTATCATTCGGGCGCTTGGCCACGTCTTCAAAGTAATCCTGAAGCGCGGTAAACTCCTGGAGGGGTTTTTGATATTGTTTCTGGAGGAAGCTGACCCCGCTGGCGATGATGACCATCTTTTCCAGCTCGATCTTCGAAAGTGTCTGCCCAGCCTTCATCTTCGCCTCCAGCGTGGCGATGTAGTCCAGCGTCTGCTTATTGCCGGTGAAGATGTTCTCGAACTCCTTGTAGGCGCGGGCGATTTGTTGCCGCTGCTCAGCACGCAGTTCCCCGAGTTTCTTGTCATTCTCGTCATTCAGTGACTGAAGTGCCTTTTGATGCTGGGCGTTCTGCGCGGAGAGTGTGCGCTGTAATTCCTCGTCCTTCGCCTGGAGTGCGAGTTCATGGGAGGCCTTCAGTTGGTCGATCTCCTGGCGCAGCAGACCCGCGTCTGAGTGGTAGTGCCAGATGCCGTAGCCGAGACCGAGGAAGACGAGGATGAGTGGGGTGTGACGCGGATTCATGGCAGAGGGGGGATGGGCTGCACACTCCACTTCCTCACCGCCGAGTGCAAGGTTCAGGACAATCTTTGCCCAGCTGAAAAAGGAGGAAAAATCATCGGATCTAGGCGGATGTTACTGCCAAAATAGAAGAAAGAATCACACAGACTCTTGATTTATCCGTTGGAGTAAGTGCCACTTGTTCGAGGCTTGGATGGACGTCAGGGGAGCCCTGGTGCCACCTGCCAGAGTTTTTTGGCCACCTTCAATGCTTCTTCAGTTCCATGCCATCCTCCTCAGATAACCAGAATGATATTGATATCGCCAAGGTCGCCCAGCGTGCTGAGGAGATTGAGGCCAAGTTACCACGTCTTCGCAAGACCGTGGAGAGTGCAAATTTGGTTTTGTCCCTGGTGAAAGATTATTGGGCAGGCAAATACCGCGAGGTTCCTTACTGGGTTATTAGCGCTGGGGCACTCGCGCTCCTCTATGTGCTGAATCCCGCGGATGTTCTTCCTGATGTCATCATTGGCGTCGGTTACCTCGATGATGCCACGGTGGTAGCTTTTTGCCTCAAGCTCATTGAACGGGAGCTGGAACGATACAAGCAGTGGAAAGATTCTCAGACGGTTCTAGTTCCGAGAGGTTCTGGAAAATAGGTCTGCTTCAACCACCGGATTTGGCTTTGAAAGCTATTTACGGAATGGATGATAAGTGGGCGATGCAAAGCTCGCCCTGAACCTGAATGCCGCCTGTCAGACCTTCGTCTCGGGGCAAGCTATGTTCCCCCGCTAATGCCGTAATCGACGACACGCTGGAAGTTTGCGCTCGACGCTGCGTTTGCTTCCCGCTAATCCAACCCGTCTACATGAAAAAAGCCCTCCTTCCTCTCGTCCTGCTCGCCAGTGCCGCTGTCTATTTTGTCCAAGCTGCTGACAATGCGCCCAAGCCTCTCCGGGTGCTGCTCGTCGGCGGTGGCTGCTGCCATGAGTATGATAAGCAGACAATGTCCCTGAAAGAAGGCATTGAGGCCCGCCTGAATGCCGTTGTCGATGTCGCCTACAATCCCGACAAGAGCACGAAGGCAACCTTTGAGATCTACAAATCCAAGGACTGGGCCAAGGACTTCGACGTCATCATCCATGACGAGTGCTCCGCCGACGTCACCGATCCCGCCTACGTGGCGAACATCCTCAACGCCCACAAAGCTGGTGTGCCAGCCGTGAACCTCCACTGCGCCATGCACAGCTATCGCTGGGGCAATTTCCGCGAAGCTGTGAAGCCCGGTGCCGACAATGCAGGCTGGTATGAAATGCTCGGCCTCCAATCCACCGGCCACGGCCCGCAGGAGCCCATCGACATCACCTTCACCGCCAAAGACCACCCAATCACCCAGGGCTTGGAAAACTGGACTACGATCAAGGAAGAACTCTATAACAACATACAGATCCTCGGCGGCACCCCGCTGGCCAGTGGCAAGCAATTGGCCATGCCCAAGGTGAAAAAAGGCGAGAAGCCCAACCCCGACGCGAAGCCCACTGAGTCCAACGCCGTCGTCGCATGGACCAATGAATTTGGCCCGAACAAGACCCGAATCTTCAGCACCACCGTCGGCCACAACACCGCCACCGTGCAGGACGAGCGCTACATGAAGCTCATCACCCGCGCTCTGCTCTGGACCACCGGCAAGCTCACCCCTGACGGCAAAGCTGCCGAAGGCTTCGCGAAGTGATGCACTTCTGACTTGTCATCCAGGCCGCAGGTTCGCTAGCCTGCGGCTTCTTTTTTGAAAAAGACCCTTCCCAACTACCCAACCATGAAACTGACCCTCAGCCTCCTCACGCTCACGGCGCTGCTTTCCAGTGCCGCTCTCCGCGCCGATGACAAAGTCGCCCAGCCCGGCGGCAAACTGCCCGGCAATGTCGCCATCAGCCTCGTCAAAGTTGCCGATGACCTCGTCGATCCCGTCAGCGTCGCCGCGCCGAATGATGGCACAGGCCGCATCTTCGTCATCGAGCGCCCCGGCGTGATCCAGATCATCAAGAACGGCAAAAATAACAAGCGCCCCTTCCTCGACCTGAAGGATAAGACCATCTCCTCCTTCCTCGAACTCGGCATGTTCAGCATGGCCTTCCATCCTGACTTCACCAAGAACGGCAAGGTTTACATCGCCTACGCCGACCTCTGGTTCAACGGAGCGACGATGATCGCCGAATACACCGTCGATAAGGCCAACCCCGACAAGCTCGATCCCGATACCGTGAAGATCCTCATGCAGATCGACTTCCCGTATTGCAATCACCACGGCGGCCAGATCGCTTTCGGCCCCGATGGTTATCTCTACATCGGCGTCGGTGACGGCGGCTGGGAAGGCGATGTCATCAACGCCGGCCAGGACCTCCACACCTACCTCGGCAAGATGCTGCGCATCGACGTGAACAAGTCCTCCGGCGACCGCGCCTACGACATCCCAAAGGACAACCCCTTCATCACCCCTCTCCAGCAGATGGTGCTCTTCGGCGTCAGTGAAGAGGCTTTCTCCAAGGTGCATCCGAAAGCCAAGCCCGAGATCTGGGCCTACGGTCTGCGTAATCCATGGACCTTCAGCTTCGACTCGAAGACCGGTGACATGTACATCGCCGACATCGGCCAGAACCACTGGGAAGAGATCAACTTCCAGCCCGCCAGCAGCAAAGGCGGCGAGAACTACGGCTGGAAGTTTATGTGCGGTAGCCATCCCTTCCCCATGATCCTCAAGAAGAACCCAGACGGCACCGAAACCGCCGCTGATCCTGAGAATTATCCGAAGGTCGGCGTCCTGCCCATCGGCGAATACAGCCACGTGAATCAGGGCATCTGCGTCATCAACCTCGGCGTCTCCCGCAACAAAGACTATCCTGAACTCGACGGCGTGTACTTCTGCGCCGACTGGGGCAGCGGCAAGGTCTGGGGCATGAAGCAGGACGGCGGCAAATGGCAGATGCAGGAAATGCTCGACCTCGCCGACGGCATCCGCCCGACCGGCAGCGGCATCGGCCCTGACGGCAGCATTTACCTCACCCACGCCACCGCCAACTACGGCGGCCCAGTCGATCCCTATACCAGCGAGCGTGGAGCCGTCTGGAAGGTCGTCCCGGCTGGTAAAGTGCCCGCTGGAGCCAGCGTCGCTCCCGTCGCGGCGAAGTAATCGGGTCAGTCCCACTCACTCATCGAGCGGAGCATCCTCACCGGGTGCTCCGCTTTATTTTGCGGCTTGCCGGGGCTTTACTCACGGGGCCAAATCCCCTTGATCACTCCCACACGAGGTCAGGCGAGAAGGGCATTGACGACGTTGCCGTGGATATCTGTGAGGCGGAAGTCGCGGCCCTGGAAGCGATAGGTGAGCTTGGTGTGATCAATGCCGAAGAGACGCATGATCGTCGCATTCAAATCATGCACATGCACGGGGTCTCGCGTGATGCCGTAGCAGTAGTCATCCGTCTCGCCGTGGGTGATGCCAGGCTTCACACCGCCACCAGCCATCCACATGGTGAAGCAGCGTCCGTGGTGATCGCGTCCGAAATTGGTGCCGGTGAGCTTGCCCTGGCTATAGGTGGTTCGGCCAAACTCGCCGCCCCAGACGACGAGCGTGTCCTCCAGCAGGCCTCGCTGCTTGAGATCGGCGACGAGTGCGGCACCTGGTTGATCGACATCATTGGCTTGCAGAGCGAGATTGGTTGGCAGGTTGTAGTGCTGGTCCCAGCCACGATGGTAGAGCTGGATGAAGCGGCAGCCGCGCTCAGCGAGACGTCGAGCGAGCAGGCAGTTCGCGGCGAAGGTGCCCGGACGACGCGCGTCTTCGCCGTAGCGTTTGAAAGTGTCTTCAGGCTCGCCGCTGAGATCGGTCAAATCGGGCACACTGGTCTGCATTCGATACGCCATCTCATACTGCGCGATGCGGGTGTTGATCTCGGGATCGAGCGTTTCGGCGTGCTGCATCGTGTTCAGCTTACCAAGAGTCTTCAACAAACGCTGGCGGTCATCACGGGTGACACCCTCGGGATTCGAAAGATAGAGCACAGGATCTCCGCTGGAGCGGAAGCTGACGCCCTGATGATTTGAGGGCAGGAAACCGGAGCCCCACAGCCGCGCATAAAGAGGATCGGCAGGCGAGACAGCGCTGCCGCGCGAGAGGAGCACGACAAAGGAAGGCAGATCCTGATTCTCAGTGCCGAGTCCGTAGCTGAGCCAGCTTCCGAAGCTCGGACGTCCCGGCTGCTGATGCCCCGTCTGCATGAAGGTGATGGCGGGGTCATGATTGATGGCTTCCGAGTTCAGTGAGCGGATGATGCAGAGCTCATCGGCGATCCTGGCCGTGTGCGGAAGCAGCTCACTCATCCACGCGCCACTCTGCCCATGCTGTGCAAACTTGAAAGGAGAGGGCGCGACGGGCAGCGACTTCTGGCCGCTGGTCATCGTGGTGATGCGCTGACCCATTCGAATGGAGTCCGGAATGTCCTCGCCGCGTCGTTTGGTGAGTCCAGGCTTCGGATCAAAGAGGTCGAGCTGCGCCGGACCGCCCTGCATGAAAAGGTAGATGATGCGTTTCGCCTTCGGTGCGAAATGCAGCGGCGTCCGGCCATGCAAAACAGAAGACAAGGCGAGCGATCCGATGCCGGTGGCCGTGCGGCCGAAGAGCGCGCGGCGGGTCATGGCGAAGCGTGATTCGAGGGGCGTCATCGTCAGGTCAGTGCTGAGTTTGGACTTCATCGAGGTTGAGCAGGAGGCTCGCGGTCATGGTCCAGGCGGCGAGTTCGGTGGAGTGGGTGAGTTGCTCGTCGAGGAAGGCTTGCAGCTCGGCCAGTTCGGCGTTCTTGGCAGCGCGTCCGGTGGCGAGGAGGAAGACTTTCGCGAGTTGGCCGGACTTTTCAGCGAGAGCACGCTTGGCAAGGCCCTGAGCGGCCTCCTGATAGTTGGTATCGTTGAGCAGGAGGAGGGCTTGCAGCGGCGTGTTCGTGCGCGGGCGGCGGATGGTGCAGACCTCGCGTGTGGGTGCGTCAAAGGTGAGCATATCCGGCGGCGGTGATTGGCGCTTCCAGTAGGTGTAGATGCCGCGACGATACAGCTCGGTTCCGCTGCCCGGCTGGTAGCTGGCCTCGCCATTGTAGCTCACAGCCTCCCACAAGCCGGGCGGCTGATACGGCTTCACACTGGGACCGCCGATCGTCGGAACGAGCAGACCGCTGACAGCAAGCGCCTGATCCCGCATGATCTCGGCTGGCAGGCGAAAGTGCGGACCGCGTGCGAGCAGGCGGTTCTCGGGATCACGGGCGAGCAGCTCCGGAGTGAAGCGAGATGACTGCCGGAAGGTGGCGCTCATGACGATGGTCTTGAGCAAGGCTTTCACGTCCCACGGTTTCGTGGTGGCATCACCATCACGAAAGCGCACGGCGAGCCAGTCGAGCAGTTCGGGATTCGTGGGAGCCTCGCCTTGCAGGCCAAAATCATTCGGCGTGCGCACAAGCCCATCACCGAAGCACTGCGCCCAGAGGCGGTTGACCATCACACGAGCTGTGAGCGGATTCTCTTTGCTCATGAGCCACTGGGCAAGGCCCAGGCGGTTGCGCGGCATCTGTGCGCTCAGACGTCCGAGGGAGGCTGGCACGGCAAAGCTCACCTTTTCCGCAGGCTGATCATACTGGCCGCGGGTGAGGACATGCGTCTCGCGCGGCTTTACCATCTCCTGCATCACGGAGATGGAGATGACGGACTTCCGCAGCATCTCCTCCGCGTTGCGAGTCTGCATCACCTGCTGCGACAGTGCCCTTAGTTCCGGCGTGCCGTGCCGCGTGATGTAGTATGCCTCCAGCTTTTCGTTCGCCGCTTTTGTGCGTTTGTCTTTGGCGATGGCAAGCGTGCCTTCCATGAACTCGCGCCAGTGCAGTGCGGCTACTTCCTCCCCCGTGATGGCACGGCCAAACAAACGAAACTCATCGACACCGCCTTCAAAGCCGATGCCCGTGCCCTTCCAGCCGATGCGCCAGGGCTCCTTCGACGCTATGCTGCCGCCGAGTGTGTCGCGGCGCACATCGACCTCGCTGAGTTTGCTATCCACATAGACTTTCAGGCCAGCCGCCTTTGACGATCCATCATAAGTGATGACCAAATGACGCCACTGGCCGCCGCTGAATTTGTCCTTCGCCACGACTTCGATGCCCTCATGGCCGTAGCGATGGGCGAGGTTGATGCGCGGCTGCGATTTATACCAGAGGATCTCGAAACCGCGCCCATTGGCATCGGAGTCCTGCTTGGAGGCCACGCATCCCTGAGGCGAGTTTCCTGGATTGATCCACACGGAGAGTGTGAAGGGCACCTCGCGCTCCATCGGCTGAGGAGCGCCAAAGTCGATGTATTGCGTGGCATTCATCACCGTGGCGTTTCCCTTCACTCCAGGGCCGATTTCCAGCTTTCCCGTGATGGAGGATTTTACATGCTTCGGGCCTTGGTCAGCTTGGTCTGTATCGAAGCTGAAATGAACGAGAGAGCCCTTCACCGGTGTGGGTGGCAGAGCGGCAAGTGCGGATTTTTCCCAGGTGGCGATCTCGTGCTGGAGCGAAGGCTGGGCTTCCTTCAAACTGGCCTGCAACCGGCTCAATTCCTCGCCGAGTTGCGTGAGCTTCTGCTGCTGCGCTTGCGTGGGCAGCATGAGCGAGGGGGACGCGCTGAGCGGCGCGACATCCTTGATGATTCCCCGTTCGTCGATGTTATTGAACGCGGCGAAAAGGCTGTAGTAGTCACGCTGCGTGAGTGGATCGTATTTGTGATCATGGCACTTGGCGCAGCCCATGGTGAGGCCCAGCCAAGTCTCCGCCGTGGTCTCTACGCGATCACTCACATATCCGGCGCGGTATTCCTCCTCAATGATGCCGGATTCGTTGGAGACTGTGTGGTGGCGATTGAATGCGGTGGCGATTTTTTGCGCCTGCGTGGCATCCGGTAGCAGATCACCGGCGAGTTGCTCGATGGTGAAACGATCAAACGGCATGTTGTCGTTGAAGGCCTGGATCACCCAGTCGCGCCATGGCCAGGCCTGACGCTCGGCATCCGTGTAGTAGCCGTTCGTGTCCGCATAGCGGGCCGCATCCAGCCAGTCGAGCGCGAGACGCTCGCCAAAGTGAGGTGAGGCAAGAAGGGCGTCCACAAAGGGCTCGAAGGACGTGGGCGATATGTCGAAGGACGCAGTAGGGAGACCGGTCAGTGCCAATGACGCACGTCTTCTCAAAGTGGCCGCATCCGCCTCTGGCGAAGGTTTCAGCCCCTGCTCCGCCAACGAAGCACGAACGATCTCATCCACTGAGCTCGCGCCATTTGTCTTCGGCGGCACGAAGGCCCAATGCGCCTGATATACGGCTCCTTCTGCGATCCATTGCTTCAGGATCGTGATCTCGGCGGCGTCCAGCGGTGCGTGATCTTTGGCTGGCGGCATCACCTCGTCCACATCGGTGCTCTCGATGCGAGTGATGATCGAACTGGCCTCGGGCTTGCCAGGCACGATGGGCGGCTCGTCGGACTTCGCGGGCTTCAGCGCCTCCTCGCGCACATCGAGCCGGAGCTTGGCCTTGCGCGTATTCGGATCGAAGCCGTGGCACTTGAAACAATTGTCCGAGAGGATGGGCCGGACATCACGATTGTATTCGATCTTCTCGGCCATCGCATGGGTGGCCGTGAGGGCAAGGAGAACGATGGCGGGTTTCATCAGGGCAGGAACTGATTGCCGGATTCGCGAAGGGACTTCGTGAGTTCGCCGGTGGGATCGGGTGCGGTAAAGTCGAAGGCTGAGGAAGCGTTCGTCCCGGAAAATACGTTGTCCTGCACCAGGATGTTCTCAGGCAGCAGTGGATACTCTTTGCGTGCGTAGATGCCAGCGGCGATGCGCTTCTCGCAATGCTCGAAGCGGTTGCGGGTGATGAGGATGTCGTGTGAGCGTCCGTAGCCGCCGAGAGCGTCGGTTTCGCCGTAGGTCTCCACGTCGGCGGCCATGAGGGAGATGGGCCAGGCGTAGTAGTCCTTCGGCTTTTTCAGGTTGCGGAAGATGTTGCCGATGAGGACATGGCCGTCGCCTTGCAAACGGACGCCGCCGGTATTCTCACGGCCTTGGCCGTCGAAAAGGTTGTCCTGCACGAGCACGCGGCGGGCGGTGCGCAGGCAAAGCA
>JAGKWZ010000184.1 GCA_021151605.1 Verrucomicrobiaceae bacterium | reverse complement strand
TGACGAGATCGAGCATCTGGCGGTCGAGCGGGTCTGCGGCCGTCGTCTGGCCTTCCTGGCCCGTTTTGCCAAATAGACGATTCAAAACGCTGCGCGGATTGATCTCCGCCGGCATCGCCTGCGTGGGAGAGCGGAAGCTGCAATGCGAGTAGTAGCCTTCGTTGAGCCCTTCCTGGTTCTCCTTGTGCGTCTGCGGCATCGTCGCCAGTTCCAACGAAGGGAGCGAGGTGAGGCCGCCGAAGTAGTTGGCAAAGATTTGGTCCGCCGAGATGGCGATGTTGATCTGGTTTCGCTTCGCCGCATTCGGCAGCGAGGCCGTGAGCCACGTCGAAAGCTCCAGCGCATGCGGCGCTCCATTGAACGGCGCAATCGCCAGCCCCGAGATGCCTTTGACGAGCATGCACTGATCCAAAATCGGCCTCAGCGCCTCCAGTGCCGGTGGCGGCGACGTGCGGAAGCTCTCCGGCGATTTCGGCCAGAACTGATCCATGATCACCCCATGCGGCATATACATGAACCCAAGCCGCACCGGCGGTTTGTAAGCCTTGGCCTTGCCGGACTCCGCCCAGCCCATGGTTTCGAGCAAAGGCAGACCGAGAGAGGCTCCAAGGCCTCTGAGGCAGGCGCGGCGGTTGAGGAGGGGATTAGTCATGGGGGAAAAACTGTTTTGGAACAAACGAAGCGCAGAGGTGCCTCGTTGCGAGCCTAAAGCCAAACTTACACCAATTCAGTTCAATGCGTCGGAGTGTTCATTTTGAGGCGGCGGCGCTCGGAGCCAGTAATACCGGTCACCTCTTTGTGCTTACGTCGGCACACATCCACGTCCTTCAACTTGTGCGGCTCTGACAGCGCGCTAAATGGGCAGACATGGTCGCCACCGCCACACCCACCTTGGTTTCTGAAATCCTCCGCCTGAAGAAGGAGCGGAATGCCGTCATCCTTGCCCACAACTACCAGACGCGGGACATCCAGGAGATCGCCGATTACGTGGGTGACTCCCTCGGGCTGGCTTACAAGGCGAAGGAGACCAATGCGGATGTCATTGCCTTCTGCGGTGTGCATTTCATGGCGGAGACAGCGAAAATCGTGAACCCGGCAAAGACGGTGATCCTGCCTGACGCGAATGCTGGCTGCTCGCTGGAGCAAAGCTGTCCGGGTCCGCAGCTTGAGGCCTTCCTCAAAGCCAACGCGGAGAAGAACTACTACGTCATCGCCTACATCAACTGCAGCGGCCATGTGAAAGCCCTCTGCGACTGCATCTGCACGAGCGGCAACGCGGTCAAAATCGTCGAAGCCGCGCCGAAGGATCGCCCCATCCTCTTCGTCCCGGACCAGAACCTCGGGTCCTGGGTCATGGAGCAGACAGGGCGGAAGATGGATCTGTGGAAAGGTGCCTGCTACGTCCACGTCGAGTTCACCCGCGACAGCATCCAGGCCATCAAGGATGAGCATCCTGACGCCAAGGTCGTGGCGCATCCCGAGTGTACCTATGCCGTGCGCATCTTGGCCGATGAAGTCTGCTCCACCGAAAAGATGGTCGGCTACTGCCGGAACAGCCCCTCAAACACCTTCATCATCGTCACCGAGAGCGGAATGCTGCATCGCCTGGAGCGCGAGGTGCCGGGGAAAAAGTTTATCCCAGGTCCCACCGGGCACTGCGCCTGCGCCGACTGCCGCTACATGAAGCTGAACACCCTGCAAAAGCTGCACGACTCCCTGCGCGATCTCTCCCCGCGTGTCGAGATGCCCGAAGACCTCCGCGCTCGTGCCGAGAAGCCGCTGCTGCGGATGCTGGAACTGAGCAAATGAGGCTCCTCACATGCTACGAAAGCGCGATTGAAAGCTCGCGCTGACGGGAAGCAGTTCGTCGTGACCACGGAGACGGGCGTGGTAGTGGCCGAGGGCGTCTTTTTGCACGCGCTCGATCACGCTGGCTCGCACAAGGAGACTGCGGTGGATTTGCCAAAAGGTCTCGGCGTCGAGCTGGCGGGTGAGTTCCTTCAGCGGCGTGCGGATCACGGCTTCATCGTGGGCGGTGACGACGCGCACGTATTTGTCCTGAGCCTGGAAGAAGAGCACGTCGTCGATGGGGAACATCTTCACCGTATCGCCCAGGCTGGCGGTGACCCACTTGAGGTTGGATTGAGACTGGCGGGCCTTCATGCCGGCATCCAGCGCGGCGAGCAGATGGCTAAGGTCATGACCGGCAGGCTGGGCGAGACGTTTTTGCACTCGAGCGATGGTTTGCTGGAGTCGCTCTGGCGTCACGGGCTTCAGCAGGTAATCGGCGGCACCGGCGTCAAAGGCGGCCACGGCGTATTCATCGTAGGCGGTGACAAAGACGACATGAGCTCCGGCCTCAGCCGCTGTGCGGGCGATCTCGATGCCGCTGAGGCCGGGCATGCGGATATCGAGGAAGACGACCTGCGGTTTCTTGGCGTGCAGAGCTTCAAGCGCCGCGAGACCATCTTCGCTTTCGGCCACGAGTTGCAGCTCCGGCCAGTGCTCATGGAGCAGGCTGGCCAGGCTTTCGCGCTGAGCGGGTTCATCTTCGGCAAGTAGGGCCGTGGTCTTCATGCGGGCATGGGCAGGGTGATTTCCGCCACGGTGCCGCCTTCGGGCCGGGTGGCAACCGTGAGGCTCGCGCGGTCGCCATGTCGGAGCAGCAATTGCTCGCGGATGTTGGCGAGTCCGACGCCGCTTTGCAGTCCATCACGCAGACCGGCACCGTCATCCAGCACTGCCACGCGCAGCTCGCGGTTGTGCCGCTCAGCGCGGAGGATGAGGCTTCCAGGGCCGGGCTTCGGTTCGATGCCGTGCTTGATGGCATTCTCCACGAGGGAAAGTAGCATCAAGGGCGGGAAGCCCACCGCGCGCAGTTCTTCCGGCACCTGCATCTCATGATGCAAACGCTGCCCCATGCGTGCTTTCATGACGGCGAGGTAGCTCGCGCAGATGTCGAGTTGCTGACCCAGCGTGCAGTGGCTGCCCTCTCGGATCTGCGGCAGCGTGGCGCGCAGGTGATCGGCCAGAGCATCCAGCACCACCTCAGCCTGCGCCGCATCCTGGCGGATCAGCGGGCGGATGGCGGCGAGCGTGTTGAAGAGAAAGTGCGGCTCGATCTGCGCCTGGAGCACGGTGAGCTGCATTTCAGACTGGAGTGCGTGACGCGCCGACCAGCGTCGGCGTTCGGAAAAGTAACCCAGGCAAGCCAGCCCACCGCCGCAGCCAAAGTAGATGAAGAGAGCGCCAAGTTGGGCGAGCTGCAGAGTGGCTTCCTCGACTTGGCTGATCTTTCGTTCGGCTTCAGGCACGGGTTTTTCCCCCAGTTCCGTCTCGATATGACTGGAAGCCCAGGCATCTGAAAGCACGGCGATGATGAACCCCAGCACCACTGCGCCGATGACCGCCAGCGGCTCGCGCTTCATGCCACGCCGCCGCACCCAGGCAGCCAGCAGCGGGCCGCCATTCAGCATCAGCAGAAAGCCTGCGATGAAGTAGCCCGTGGTGGCGAGATTATTCGCCAGCGGAGTTTTCAGCGCCGCGTGAATCGTGAAGGAAAGCGCCGCATACAGCACCACGGCGATGCCAAAGGCCCAGAATCGCCCTTTCAGCCACGGCATGCTAAAGACGGGATACTTCCGATAACGAAAAGGGCCCCAGGTCATGCCGACGATGAGATCTGGGGGCAGTGGTTGGCGGAGTGGGATGTTCATGGCTGGAGGATGTGGTGGTTCAGGGCGCTTTGTCTGCCGCTTTCGTGTCATCACGGTTTCATCGTGAATGAGTCGTCTGGGCACGATGAAATCATGGCGGAAAGTCCGGCACTCCGCTGGCGAATGAGATGAAGCCCCGCCTTTCTCAGACAAAACGGTGAATTTGTGGTGTGAAGACAGGGGCGAGAAGCCCGAACTCAGCCGGGGTTCACCGCATTCAGGAAGGCGAGCGAATTTCACACAGGTGAAAGAGTGGCATGAGGGGTGCGTTTACGGGCGGCGAAAAAATCCCCCCATCCCCCCGATGAAACTGATCCTCACCTCTCTCCTGCTCGCCGTGTCTTTCACGAGCGCCCGGGCGCTTTCCCTGCCTGAGATCCAGGCCAAGGCCGCCCAAATCGACAAACTCGTCTCCGCCAATTTGGAAAAGCAGAAGCTGGAAGCCACCGCGCCTGTGACGGATGAAGTCTTCGTCCGCCGCATCTACCTCGACATCGCAGGCCGCATCCCCAGTCTGAAAGAGACCACCGACTTCCTCGCCGACACCGCCACCGACAAACGCGCGAAGCTCATCGAGGGACTGCTGGCCTCCGATGGCTACACGCAGAACTTTTTCAACTACTGGGCCGACATCCTCCGCCTGCGCTCCCAGCTCGCCGTGGGGAATAGCCAGCCCGCTGGAGCCGCCTACGCAAACTGGCTGCGCCAGGCTCTGGACAAAAACATGCCCTACGACGCCATGGTGCGCGAGATGGTCACTGCCGATGGCAAGACCTATGAAAACGGAGCCGTCGGCTTCTACCTGCGCGACTACAACATGCCGCTGGATAACATGGCCGTGACGACGCAGATCTTCCTCGGCACCAGCATGGTCTGCGCCCAGTGCCACAACCATCCTTTCGATAAATGGACCCAGATGGACTACTACCAGATGGCCGCCCACACCTACGGCATGACCGGCACAAACGGCCTCTCGAACCCACTCCTGGCCCAGGCTTTCTACGGCAAGACCAGCAAGAAGAACAAAAAAGGCGGCCCTGCCATGGCGGCCAAACTCCCCGGCGGACTTGAGCGCAAAGACGTCAGCAAAGCCATGAGCGAGATCCTCCGCCCGCTGCGCTACAACACCGTGCTGGACCAGACCGACAAGAAGACGCTGGCTCTGCCACACGATTACCAATACACCGACGCGAAGCCCAAAGCCGTGGTCGAGCCCGTGATCCCCGCCGCTTTTTCCAAAGACGGCAAGATCGCCAAAGACGGTGAGAAACCCGTGCTGGCCTACGCCGACTGGATGACCTCGAAGGACAACCCACGCTTCACCCTGGTGATCGCGAATCGCCTTTGGAAAAAAGCCATGGGCATGGGCCTGATCGAGCCCGTGGACGAAATCACCGACTCCACCGTTCCGAGCAATCCCCAGCTCATGACCTTCCTGGAGCAGACCATGAAGGACGTGAACTACGACATGAAGGCCTTCCTCAGCATGATCTACAACAGCGCCGCCTATCAGCGCAGCGCTTACACGAAGGATGTCGAACTCGGCGAAGTCTATCACTTCCCCGGCCCACTCCTCCGCCGCATGAGCGCCGAGCAGATCTGGGACAGCATGGTCACCCTTTACAAGCCAAACCCAGACGCCCCGAGCATTGACGCCAAGATCCAGCGCGACTCCACCATTCGTCAGGTCGAGTGGCTGGACCGCTCCCTCAATGCCCTCACACCTGAGGAACTCGCCAAAGCCGCCGCCGCCGTGGCTGAGAAGCAGAAACAGCTCGCCGCCGATGTCCGCAAAGCCCAGGAGCAGCTCACCGAAGCCAACAAGAACAAAGACGAAGACGCCATCCGCGCCGCCAAGAAAGTCGTCGCCAACCAGCGCAAGGCCATCGACGAAGCTGCCGAGGAGATCGTCTTCACCACCGGCTTCAAGAAGTTCGCCGAACTCGCCAAGGCTGGGAAGCTCGACGAGCAGGTCAAAGACTCCGAGTTTGCCAAAGAGATCGCCACTGCCATCAAGGGCAAGGAAGGCGCTGATCTTGGCATCGACGAAGCCCTCGCCATTTATAATAGAAGCCTGCGCGCCAAGCTCGAAGCTCAGCACAAAACTCGTCTGAAGCTCGATGCCGAGAAGCTGCATGCCGACACCAAGGAAGAACTTACCTCCCTAAAAGCCTGGGAAAACTTCCGCGACACCTACATGATCCGCTCCGCTGATCTCCGCAGCCCCGCGCCAAACGGCCACTTCCTCCGCGAGTTCGGCCAGAGCGACCGCGAACTCGTCGAGAACGCCAACGAAGACGCCACCGTCGGTCAGGCGCTCATGGTGCTGAATGGCAAGACCTTCACGAACCTCATGAACCCTTACACCATCATCTCCCGCACCCTGCGGAAGACCGAGGACGCCGACACCGCCATCGACACCATCTACCTCTCCCTCTTCAGCCGCAAAGCCACTGCCGATGAGAAAGAGCTCCTCAGACCCGTGATCGGCAAAAACACCGTCGCTGGCAAAGGCGACGCCCTCTGGGCCGCGCTAAACACCCGCCAGTTCTATTTCATCCAGTAAGAGGCAGGGCGCATGGGGCAGGGCGCAGAGCGCTCCTCAGGTTACGCGCAGCTTCTTGCGAAACGATTCCAGCATTCGGCATTCATGATCCACTTTTTCCAGCACTGCATCAGCTTCCTCCTCCGGGAGGTAGCTGCGCTGTGCAAAGAAGATGGTCATATTGGCCAGCTCAAAGCACGAGCGTCGGGCGATGTTGAGAAAGTTGGCGAAATCCTTGTCCGACGTGCTGCCGGAGCCCTCGGCAATGTTGTTCGACACGCTCAGTGCCGCGCCCCGCAGTTGTTCTGCATATCGGAACAGCTTCCGCGCCTCCAGCTCATCAGCGATGTCTGCCAATTGATGCGCGATCTCGATCGCGTGCTGCCAAATCGTCATGTCTTGAAATCGAAATCTCTTTTTCATCCTCTTCATTTACCAAACCACCCTTAAACCTCGCAAACAAAAACCGCAGCCGCCTTCTGGCTCTCTGCACCCTGCACCCTGCTCTATGCAAACAGACCTCTCCCGCCGCGTCTTCGTCACGAAAGCCGCCCAGTCCCTCCTTGGTGTCACCGCGCTTAGCCAGCTCGGCAGCAAGGCCTTCGCCATTCCTGGTGAAAACACCAGCCCGCTGAAGCAGGTGCCCACGGCACGCAACGTCATTTACCTCTACATGAAGGGTGGCATGAGCCATCTCGACACTTGGGATCCGAAGCCTGAGAACGCCGACGTCATGGGACTGACCAAGGTCATTAACACCAACGTCGATGGCATCCGCCTCAGTGAAAACCTGCCCCTCATGGCCCGTCAGGCGGACAAGGTGGCCATCATCCGCGGCATGACCTCCAACCAAGGCGCGCACGAGCAGGGCGAATACTTCCAGCACACCAGCTACACCCTGCGCAGCAGCATCAAGCATCCCTCCATGGGAGCCTGGCTGGAGAAATTCCAGGGCCGTGGCAACCCCACGCTTCCTGGTAGCGTCATGATCGGCAATGACAGCCGCCACCCCGGCGCAGGCTTCTTTGAGGCCAAATTTGCCCCTCTCATGATCAATGATCCAGAGAGCGGCATCTCCAATGTCCGACCCAATTCCTGGTTCACCGAAGACCGCATGATGAACCGGCTGGAAGTGGCGAAGAACCTCGATGCCAAATTCGCCCAGACCTACAACGTCAAAAACGTGCGCGCCTACAGCGACATGTATGACGACGCCGTCAAGATGATGAAGAGCGAGGAACTGAAGGCCTTCGACCTCGATGCCGAAGATGCCAAACTGCGCGACAAATATGGCCGCGACCGCTTCGGTCAGGGCTGTCTGCTCGCCCGCCGCCTCGTCGAGCATGGCGTCCGCCACATCGAAGTCACCTTCGGAAGCTGGGACACTCACAATGCCAACTTCACCCGCGTGCCTGAGCTGGCCGATGAACTCGACGCCGCCCTCAGCACCCTGCTCCAGGACCTGGAATCACGCGGCATGTTAAAGGAAACCCTGGTCGTGCTCGCCACCGAGTTCGGTCGCACCCCCGAGATCAATCAAAACGACGGCCGTGACCACCACCCCGCCGGCTTCAGTTGCGTGCTCGCCGGCGGCGGCATCCGCGGCGGCCAGGTTTACGGAGCCACCGACGAAAAAGGTGACAAAGTGGCCGAGAATCCCGTCGGCGTCCCCGACCTCAACGCCACCATCGGCTACGCCCTCGGCCTGCCGCTGGATCAGGTGCTCTACTCCCCCTCGAAGCGCCCCTTCACCGTGTCTGACAAAGGCAAACCCGTTGTCTCCCTCTTCGGCTAAGGTAGGGATGTGGATGAGGGCTGATCGAGCACACTCTGCCTGATAAGCCGAACAGCAGCCTTCAGCAGAATCATCGTTGTATCAGGAGATGACCTGCGGCTGAGACACTGGTGCTACTGCTTCACACTCTCGGCAGCGTGAGGCAGAAGCAGGCTCCGCGACCGTTGGGGCGCACGTGCTCGAGTCTGCCGCCGAGTTCTTTGGCGAGGCGGCGACTGAGGGCGAGGCCGAGGCCGACGCCGGGGGCGCTGTGGGCGGCTTCGGTGGCGGATTTGGCGAAGGGCTGGAACAGTTTTTTGAGTGCTTGTTTGGATAGGCCGGGGCCGAAGTCGCGGAAGAGGATGCGGAGGGTTTTGCCTTCGGCTTCGAGGCGTAGATGCAGCTCGCGCGGGGCGGAGTCTGGGGCGGCGTATTTGCAGGCGTTGTCGGTGAGATTGAAGAGGATCTGCTCCACGGCGAGGGCATCGACCTGAGGCGGAAGGTGGTGAGCGGGGTGCGCAGTTCATGGGTGACGGCGGAGACGAACGCGCCACGGCGCTCACTCAAAAGCATGGCACGGTGCAGCACGAAGGCGATGGCGAGCGCGGTGGCGATGAGGCAGCTCCAGGCGATGATGAGCGCGGGCCGCAGGGCGGAGCCGAAGTCGAGCACGGCGATGGGCACGCGGCCGGTGACGAGCTTCACGGGCAGGGTGACGAGGGCTGTGGCGTCTGTGCTGGCGGTAGCGGGGGAGACGGGGATGAGCTGCGCCTCGGGCAAAAGATCGCGCACGGTGTCGATGAGGCTGGTGCGGAGCTGCGGCCAGTCCAGCCACACGCCCTGGAGACGTTGCACGCCTTCGAGGCGAGCTTGGCGGACGAGAAGGAGTTCGTTGTCAGCCCACACGGGTTTGAGATCGCCAGCGAGCGCGGGCAAAGACTGGCGCTGGGCGGGGGCAGGAGCTGCGGCGAGGAAGGTGGCAGGTGCGGCGGCAGCACCTGGGGCTGACGGAGCAGCGGTGACGGAATCGCTCATGGACTCGGCATCGGCTGGGCGGAAGCGAGGTTGTGGTGTGGAGCTGCGGTAGAGGTCTTTGACCTTTTGCAGCGAGCTGACGGGCTTTTCGGCTGCGGCGATTTCGGCTTTCTCGGCAGTCTTGGGCGCGGGAGCGATCTTCTTCAGAGGCGTTTTGTAGTTCTCTGTTTTCTCGGTGACGAGGTTTCGGTTTAGCACCTGGGCACGCTGGGTTTGCTCGATGGCGTTGCTGATGTTCTGCCTGTCGAGTTTCTGGTCATCGAGAGCTGCGGTCTTGGCCTTGTCTTCAGGAGCTGGGGCGGGCTTTGGTTGAGGGATCGGAGTGCTGCTGAGCGCGGGCAGGGATGTCTGGACTTCGGGGTGGGCTTTGAGCAAGGCATCGAGTTTCTGGAGCTTGTCCGCCGCCTGTCCGGTCTGCGGACTAGTGGCATACCAGTTTGATGCGAGCTCTTTTTGCTGGCCCATCGGTGCCTGCGGACTGCAAGCCAAGCCTGACACGATCTCAAAGTGGAGCTGCACGTGCTCTGGCAGGCTGCCGAATAAAGGCGATGGCATGAGGGCCTGACCTTTCGGGATGCTCTGCGTGCTACTGGCGAAGAGGTCATCAGGCGCGTAGAAGGCCTGGTAATGCCACGCGGGGCGGGAGTTCTCCCGGATCAAAAGGGCGCTCGTGAGCGAGTCCATGCGCCAGAGGGCGAGGCGGACTTTTTCCTGCACCTGCGCGTCTTCAGCGGTGCTGCGGCGCTGCTCTTCGAGATCCAGCATCCGCGTGCTGATCCACACCATCGCCCCGCCGAAAACGGCGATACAGGTGAGGAAGAGGAGCCAGCGGGGGAGCATGATGCGGAATAGAAGATGGAGAAGGGAAGATGGCTATTGGGCTAGCATGTAGCCTTTGCCGCGAACGGTGAGGAGGAAGGCGGCGTCGGCATCGCGGAGCTTGGCGCGGAGGTTGGCGATGTGCATGTCGATGGTCCTTGTCTCGGTGTGCTGGGGTTCGAGACGCCAGACGCGGCGGAGGAGTTCATCGCGGGCGATGGCGCGGCCACGATGGGCGCTGAGGTATTCGAGGAGGTTGGATTCGCGCTCGGAGATCTCAGCGCGGGTGCCATCGTCGAAGCGCAGCTCCATGCGGGCGAGATCGGCGGTGCCGCCGGGGAAAGGGAGCTGCTGGACGGGCTTGGGTCGCTCGGGCGAGCGACGCAGCACGGCATCGACGCGGGCGAGCAACTCGCGCACGCTGAAGGGTTTTACGACATAGTCATCGGCTCCGAGTTTCAGGCCCTTCACGCGGTCGGCCTCTTCACCACGAGCGGAAAGGATGATCACGGGAGTGCCAGGACGATGCTCCTGCACGGCCTGAAGGATCTCAAAGCCGCTGTAGTTCGGCAGCACGAGATCCAGCAGGATGAGGTCAAAGCTGGCACGCTGAGCCTGCTCCATGCCCGCCTTTCCCTCCGCCGCCTCCAGCACCGTGTGCCCGGCGAAGCGCAAGGCATCACACACACCACGCCGTATGGCGCTGTCGTCTTCGATGACGAGGAGAGTGGGCATTGTGGGGAACCGTTGACGGTGGTTTACGATGGTTGACGGTTGTTGACAGTGGTTGCTGACGACGGGGACGGATTGGACAAACAACCGTCAACCATCGTCAACAACTGTAAACCACTGTCAACGGTATCGGCAGGCTTTGCCTGCCTCATTTGAACTCAATCGCCTTCTTCGCGGCTTGTTCGCGGACAACTTGGCTGATGGCGTTGTCGAGGGTGGCTTCGGCACCTTTTTCTTTGGCTTTCTCGGCGACGAATTTCTTCCGCTCTTCGTTCAGGCGGCTGATGTCGGACTGGAGCTTGGCGCGCTCGGCTGCTTTTTGGTCGATGTAGGTCTGACGTGCACCAGGGGCGAGATCCTTGAGTTCCTTCGGCAGTTCGGCGGCGGGGATGTTCTCCAGTTTCACGCCGTCCTTTTTGCAGGCATCGACGAGGTCCCAGGTGCTGTTTTTGTAGTTGCTGGAGGTCTTCGTCAAAGCGCGCTGCACGGCGGCTCCGGACTTCTCGTATTTGGAGGCGTTGCTGTCCTGCGCGGTTTGGTTGGCGATGCCTCGCGCGCCGTCTTTGCCATAGGTGACGTAGGTGCGGTTCAGCTCGATGCTGAGGCGGGTGATCTCTTTGTCCTGCGGGGCTTCGATGTGAACGACGGCTTTGTCCTGGTCGATGGTGAGGAAGCGGCCCTCGGCCAATGCAGCGCCCGTGCGCCAGCCGCTGTTTTCACCTTCGGCGCGGTTGCCGCAGTGGATCGTGTTCACGACGATGCCTTTTTGGATGGCGGTCTTGCAGGAGTCGTTGGGCTTGATGGGGCCTTGGTCAAAGGGCTCGTTGCCGGCGATGAAGACCGCTTTGTAGGTTTGGCCGTTCTTGTCCCAGTCGAGCTTGTCGATGGCCTCGCGGATGACGGCTCCGCAGTATTCGTCGCCGCCATTGGTTGTGAGTTTGAAGAGCTGCTCGCTGACTTTGTCGAGATCGCGGGTGAAGGGCAGGACTTGGCGGATGTAGTTGGTGCCGACGCTGAGGTTTGTGTTGCCATATTCATAGAGGGCGACCTGCACGACGGGCTTTTTGTCACCCTGTTTGGCGTCATTGAATTCGTTGACGATCTTCCAGAGCTGGCTCTTCGCCTGCTCGATGAGGCCGTCCATGCTGTTGCTGGTATCCAGCAGGATGGCGAGCTGCACGAGCGATTCGTCAGCGCTGAGTTGGGTGTCTTTGACCGGCTCGGCTGCGCGAAGCAGGGAGGTGCAGGCGATGAGACTGAGGGCGAGTTTGCGGATGGGGTAGGCTTTCATAGCACCCTGAGCCTGCGCCATCGTGCCAGCGGCGTCTGTAAACGCGGTGTAAAAGGACACTTCTTGACACTCCCGCCGGGCCGCGTTTCGGAAAGACATGTCCCTCGTGTCTGCCCTCTACCCCGCGCTGAAACCCTGGCTCTTCAAAATGGATGCCGAACGTGCGCATGAGTGGACGACACGAATGATGCGGATCACGCATGCGCTGGGTTTGTTGAAGCCAGACGAGCTGCCACGCTGTGCGCCCATTGACTGCCTGGGGCTGCGTTTTCCAAATGTGCTGGGGCTGGCGGCGGGCATGGACAAGTCGGCATCGGCCGTGGAAGCGTGGGCGGCTCTGGGGTTTGGTTTTGTGGAAGTGGGCACGCTGACGCCACGCCCGCAGCCGGGGAATCCGAAGCCGCGTCTGTTTCGTCTGCCGGAACACGAGGCGCTGATCAATCGCATGGGCTTTAACAATCCAGGCATCCACGCGGCGGTGAAGCGGCTGGAGAAGCGTAGCACCAAGGCGGTGGTGGGCGTGAACATCGGGAAGAATTTCGACACGCCGAATGAGAAGGCGGTGGATGACTACCTCTACTGCCTGAAGGCGGCGTATCCGGTGGCGGATTACATTGCAGTGAACATTTCCTCGCCAAATACGAAGGGGCTACGCGACTTGCAGGCGGAGGAGTCGATCCGGCAGTTGCTGGCTGCGCTGAAGAACGAGCAGGCCGCCTTGCTGAGCCTGCATGGGAAAAAAGTGCCGATGCTGGTGAAGATCGCCCCGGATCTGGAAGGGCAGCAGATCGAGGCACTGGCGCGTGTCTTTAATGAGTTGGCTGTGGATGGAGTCATCGCCACGAACACCACGATCAGCCGCGAAGCAGTGGCTGGGCATCCCTTGGAAAAAGAAACCGGCGGACTCAGCGGCGCGCCGGTGACGGAGCGCTCGACGCTGGTGATCCAGGCTTTCCGTCAATTGCTCCATGCACAAACTCCGATCATCGGCGTGGGAGGCATCCTCAGTGGCGCTGATGCAGGAGAGAAGCTCAAGGCTGGCGCCTCCCTGGTGCAGGTGTATTCCGGTCTCGTGTATCGCGGTCCGGGGCTCATCCGACACGTGCTGGAAGGCACGCTCGGGGTGCGGTGATTCGCCTGGGTGCGACAAAGTGATGTTCAGAGAGGGCAAATTCCCCTTTGCACTCTGCCAAACCCCGCTACTCTGCGCGCCCTTTTTCTCCCCCCATGCCTGAACCCAAGAACACACTCCGAATCGGACTGCCCAAAGGCAGCCTCCAGGAGCCAACGCTTGAACTCTTCAAGCGCGCCGGGTTCAACATCGTGATTTCCTCCCGCTCCTACCGCCCGACGGTGGACGATGATCAGCTCGAGCTACGCCTGCTGCGTGCCCAGGAGATCGGCCGGTATGTGGACCATGGCTTCCTCGACTGCGGCATCACCGGCCGTGACTGGATCGCCGAGAACAATGCCGATGTCGAAGTGCTGACAGACCTGCGCTACTCAAAAGCTACCTCGAAACCCACTCGCTGGGTGCTGGTGGTGCCGGATGATTCTCCGGTGCAGTCGGTGAAGGATCTGGAAGGCAAGCGCATCGCCACAGAGGCGGTGGACATGACCAAGGCCTATTTGGAGAAACACGGCGTGAAGGCCGAGGTGGAGTTCAGTTGGGGTGCCACAGAAGTGAAGGTGCCCGAACTCGTGGACGCCATTGTCGATATCACCGAAACGGGAAGCTCTCTGCGTGCCAATAAGCTGCGCATCGTAGACACCCTGATGGAAAGCTACCCGCAGTTCGTCGCCAGCAAGCCTGCTTTTGCCGACGCCTGGAAGCGCGAAAAGATGGAAACGCTCGTCATGCTGCTCAAGGGCGCACTCGAGGCTCGCGACAAGGTCGGCCTCAAGATGAATGTTCCTGCTGGCTCCCTGGCCGAGGTCGTGAAGACCCTGCCAAGCCAGCGCTCCCCGACAGTCTCCCAACTGGCCACGCCCGAGTGGGTGGCCGTGGAGACCGTCATTCCTGAATCTGTCGTCCGCGTGATTATTCCGCGGCTTAAATCACTGGGTGCCGAAGGCATCGTCGAGTACCCGCTGAACAAAATCGTCCATTAAACCGGACATCACTAGAAACAACCGAGACACACGCACATGGGATCGCTCAAAAAGCGCAGAAAGACGAAGATCAACAAGCACAAGCGCAAGAAGCGCATGCGCGCCAACCGTCATAAGAAGCGTTTGCGCTACAAGTCGTAAGAGCTAGCCTCGCGCGCATGACTTGCCTCCGCCCAGTGAATCGATTTTCTCTATTCACTGGCGGAGGTTTCATGTCATTCAGACTCACTTTTTTGTCGAGTATGTTCGCGCGATTTCTGACAAGTTTTCCGTGCCTTTGGCTCACCCTTGCGGGCGTGCCTATTTTTCATGGACTGGCATCTCCTCAGGCTTTGACAAGGGCAGACTTGTCCTTGCCCAGGATTACCACACAGCCGCCGACGAATCTCGAGCTTCAGGCCGAAGGAGAGGTGAGGGCCGAGGCGATGGCTCACTACACTACCGCGCTTCAGTTTGAAGCTGCAGGTAAGATGCGTGAGGCGCTCCAGCATTACCTGGAGGTGCTGAAAGTCGATCCCGCGAACCCCGATCTCGCGGCTCATACGGCAGAACTGGCCTATCATTACCAGAGTCGGGAACAGGCGGTGGGTGTGCTTGAAAAGGCAAAGGCTTCCCGCCCTGATGAGCCTGCCGTGTATCTGAACTTGATCCGCTTTCTCAGCACCTATGTTCCAGATGATCCGTTCGAGCGTGACCGCACGCGCCAGTTGGTGCTGGAGGTGGTCACTCGATTCTCTCGTCGGGCAGAAGTGATCAGTTTTGCCATCAGGCACCATCTGAGCCTCAGCCAACGCGATGAAGCGCTAAAGGTCATTGAGCAGGCATCGAAACAGGAGATCAAGAGCCCGAACTACTGGCTGGAACTCGGACGCGCAGCTCAGGAGGTCTGGCCATTGGCGCAGATCGAAATGAAGGAGGAGCATACCAAGAGGGTGAATTTCTTCTTCCAGAAGGCACTCGCCTGTGCTGCTGCTGGCTCCAAAGGCGAGCCCACGCGACTCGAAGTGGCTCAGTTTTATGTCTTGTCCAACCAGCTCGATCTCGCGCGCAGCCTCTGCGAGCAGATCTCCACGGAGACAGGCAATTTGCAGGCGAGGAAGATTCTCTTCCGTCTCTACGAGGCAAATGAACAGAAGGATCTGGCGCTCGCCGTGCTGGAAAAGATCGTTCAGGACGCGCCTGAAGATGTGGAGCAGCGGAGGTTGCTCGTGCAGGCTTATGAATCCCGCGAACAATGGGACCGGGCGGTGCCTCACCTAGAGGCAGCCATCCAGATCGGCGGCGGTGATCCCAGTGAATATCAGGCACTTGGCCAGCTTTTGCTTCAATCCCAGCTTTACGAAAAGCTCATTCGGCTCTGTGAGCGCACGACGAAGCTTTACCCTGACAATCCCGTCTTCCATCTCCATGCCGCCTTTGCTCAGCGCAGTCTGCAGCGCTGGGAAAAGGCCATCGAGTCTTTTGCGAGTGCGGCTGCTATGGCGGAGACTGGACAGGCGGAACTGGTGAACCATCGCTTCTTTTTTCAATACGGCATCACGCTGGAGCGCAGTGGTCGTCATGATGACGCAGCGAAGATGTTTGAAAAAGCCATCACGCTCACGCCAAAGGATGAGATCGAGGACGTGGCAAACACGATGAATTACCTCGGCTACATGTGGCTGGAACTCGGACGACATCTGGACAAGGCCGGCGAACTCATCCGCAAAGCCAATGAACTTCAGCCCGACAAAGCGGCGTATGTGGACAGCCTCGGCTGGTGGCATTTCAAGAAAGGCGAGTACGCTCATGCCCTCACGGAACTCCAGCGCGCTCTCGCTTTGCTGACGAATCCCGAGCCCGACGATGTCGAGATCATCGAGCACATCGCCCAGACCTATTTGAAACTCGGCGACAAAGCCAAGGCGCGCGAATGGTTCCAGAAAGCGCGCGACATGAAGCCCACTGATCCGAAGCTGCTCCGACGGATTGAGGAAGGATTGACGGCAACTCCCAAGCTGGACTAAAAGTCTCGGCTTTGACGCAGCCTTGCCGTTCATGGTCGTTTTATGGAAGGGACCTTTTACAGAAAGCCCTCACATCGCGAGATTGTGTGAGATAGTCATTCCACACGTTGACAGACTGGACTCCGCTCTGATAATCGTCCCCTCGCATGACTCCCGGATCACGCAGCATTTTTCTCCGCCTCATGGCGCTCTCAGTGATGGCTTCGACGCTCATCTCTTGTTCTTCAGCCGTTGTGGGCAATGGGGGTAGGATTTGTAAGGTCAATTACTACCATCTAGTGCCCAGCAAGCCGATCCTCGTGATGGACCCAGCTATCAACTTCGAGCGCCAGCACCTACTCTACGGTGCTGTCACAAAAGCTGAGGTGATGAACCGTGGCGGACATTATTACACGATTGATTGGAAGGTGGATGACCGCTCCCTGCCCGTAACGGTCCGCTTTGAGTATCGCCAGGCGAACAACGGACTCGCTACCAAAGTTCTGGAGGAAAATATTGATGACGTCGGTCGGTGGAACACGACAAAATTTCAGGTCACTGGGGATGAATATAACGCCAACGGGCGAGTCACATCGTGGCGCGTGACGCTTTTGCGCGGGAAGGAAGAGCTTGTCAGCAAGTCCTCCTACCTTTGGAATTAACACGCCCTGTTTTGAGATGAATCCCTCGCCTGCCTGCCACTCCTCACTCCGAGATGTCTTTGGATTGCATCCGGCAGGTGCGTCCAAGCGAAACATCTTTTAACTCCACCCGTTGTCCTGCCGTGCCCGCTGCCCCAACCATTCTCGTAGGCCGGATAGGCAAGGTTTTCTGGTTGCGTGTGGAAGGTCGTGGCAGTTTTCAAAACTCCATCCAGGTAAAGCGAGCCTTTCAAACGGTGCTTGAAGAGGGAACACGGGATCTAGTGGTGGACCTGGAACACTGCCAGATGATGGATTCTACCTTCCTCGGGACTCTCACCTGCACAGCGTTGAACCTCCTAGAAAAGGGTGTCGGCAGTCTCAGTGTAGTGAATGCCAACTCGCGTAATCAGCAGCTCCTGACAGATTTGGGCCTGAATCACATTCTCGATGTCGATATTGATGGGACTCTCTGGCCTGAAGAAAGAAAGGCTGTTTGTCAGGAACTCGCCGACTGTGCTGAAAAGGGGGCCTCGTGCAAAGAGGAGCAGACCCAGCACGTCCTCACGGCCCACCGCGTTCTCTCGGATGTTAGCCGTCAGAACCAGTCACGGTTCCGCGACGTGATTCATTTTTTGGAAAAGGAACTCTCTTCAGGAGGACAGTCCACCTACGCTGCTGCCACCTCCTGAACAAGCCACAGGGACGCCGCCGGAGAGTCAGACTCTCCGCTGTTCGAAATTCACCCGCGCGTCCCGAGGCATCTATGCATGAATACAGTCTTGATCGTCCTACTCGTTTTCTTGCTTGTCGCGGCTCTCTTTTTGTTGCTGCGCACAGCCAAAGAAAAGAACGAGGCAATCGCGCGATTGCTCAAGGAGGAGCAGGCGATCGTGGAGGAAGAGCGGCGTATGTTCAGTTTTTTGCACGATCTCGGGGAGGCCATCTCACGAGAGGATAGTCAGGCGGCCATGTATCGACTGATCGTGGAAGGTGCCGTGCGTGTCATGGAAAGTACGGGTGGCACTCTCTACCTGCTGGACGGCACTGAGCGTTCTCTTGTGCCGCGTCATCATTCTGACAAATGCGTCCCGCTCGTCGGTCTGCCAGAGCGCATCGCCGGCATGGCGCGCTCAAATCGCACCTCACTGTTGAGTTTTCTGCGCCTGCACTCCATCGGGGTAGGTGAGGGTTTGGTGGGTAGCATTTTCCAGAGTCAAAAAGTGGAGATCATTGAAGACTTGGCAGACGACCCGCGCATTGGAGGTCATGGCGGCACGATCCATGCAGATACAACGGTCATGATAGGCCCGCTGAACTCGGGAACGAAAAAGCTCGGAGTTCTCGCTGTGACCGCACCTAAAGGCGTCCGCCATTTCAGTTCAAATGACTTCGAGGTCTTCCGTTCACTCGTGGAACAGTGCGCCTTTGCACTGGCGAATGCGATGGCACATCAGGCGGCTGCGGAGAAGAAGCAGATTGAAGCTGAGTTGCGCAGTGCCAGTGACATCCAGCGCATTCTTCTGCCTCAGTGCTCTCCCGATTTCCCAGGCTATTCCATCGCTGGCAAAAACATTCCTGCGAAGGTGCTTAGCGGCGATTATTTTGACTACATTCCGCTGAGCGATGGAAGCATCGGTGTGGTCATTGCCGATGTGTCAGGCAAGGGGACAGCCGCTGCCATCATTACTGCCATGTGCCGCAGTGCATTGCGTTTTAGTGCGCGAAGTAACACCGCTCCTGCCGCCACTCTCGCGGCGGTAAACCATCAGCTCTACCCAGATATCCGAGAGGACATGTTCATCACCATGGTCTATCTCATGATCGCCCCAGATGGCAATTCCCTCAGGCTTGCTCGGGCTGGGCATACCCGTCCGCTCGTATGGAGAAAAAAAAGTGGGCAGATCGAGACTCTCAACAGCGGTGGTCTGGCTGTCGGGATTGATAAAGGAGCCGTCTTTGAGCGGGTGACGAAAGACCTCGAATTCCAGCTCGATTCGGGCGACACGCTTCTCCTTTACACGGATGGCGTGAATGAAGCCATGGACAGTTCGAGCGAAGAATTTGGTGAGGAACGGATCCACAAAATCCTCGCTGACCTCGCCCCGAAGGGTCCGCAAGCCGTGATAGATGCCCTCATCAGCGAGGTGGACCAGTTCTGTGGTGGGCGTCGAGGTCATGACGACATCACGCTCGTCGTGCTTCAGAAGGCTTGAGCTGAAAGGTGGCACTCTATCCATTTCCACCGACCGATGCTCGCCGCTTGATTGCGCGTCAGA
>JAGKWZ010000504.1 GCA_021151605.1 Verrucomicrobiaceae bacterium | reverse complement strand
CCCCCAGATCACGCTCCAGCAGGTCATACACGGCAAAGAGCGTGCCTTTGCAGAGCATGCCGCCGGGTCCGGAGTCGCCACCGCAGAGGTGGAGATTTCCGTTGCGGCTCACGACGATGGTCTCCTCGGGCTTCGGCGCGAGATCAGCGCTCGCCTGGCAGGGCCCCACGAAAATCCGCGGGCCCGCCGGCACGCCTTTTTGCGTTTCCGTGGCGATCTGCGGACGGGTGCCTCCGATCTTGCCGAGATAGTCCGCCAGCTCCACCGCCGCCAAGGGAACGGTCATGCCATCGCTGGTGAGTTGTTCGGCAGGCTTTTGGACGTGCTTGTATAGCCCGTCCGGCACGATGATCACCACCTGCGGCTGCCCCTCGCGGAAGAGGGTGATGTCGGCTGAGGCCAGTGGCGCGAATAGGAGGGCGGCGAGGAGGGTGAGAGTGTGTTTCATAAATTGGGCAACAACACGGATAAGCATGAGGAAGGTCCTGATCAGGGATGCGGGGAACTAGATTCACTGGAGCAAAATGGCCGCTCTCCACGGGGGCGGTGGTGGCCTTGGTGAAATCGTAAGGGTAAATCTGCGCTCCGATGTTTCCGCGCACGTTGGCTGTTTTGATCCAGGCGCTCAAGGTGTAGCCCGTTCGCGGCTTCAGGGTCACGTTTTGGCTGTGGATGCGGATGGCTTTGGCATCGGCGCTGTCGATGCGGAGACTCGCGCCGCCTTCGTGCTTCTCGCCCGCATCCAAGGTGACGCCGTCCGACAAGCGCCAGTCCGCCAGCGAGTCGAGCAATCCGTTGCGCAGCAGATTGGGGTTGTTTTCGGCTCCGGCGGCAGACTGCGGTTCCCAAGGCCGGGATTCGCCCAGGGCATCACCGAGATCGACACGCACCGCGTCGAACCATAGCTCCGTCACTCGATTATACGGGTGCAATCCGAAGCCGAAGTAAGTGCTGCCGCCATGCGCCATGAGATACGAGGCGAGTCCGAAAAGCTGGTCGCGCTCGCGGCTCACTCCCGGCAGCTTCGCTCCGAACTCCACGAGCCGCGCCTCATGCACGGGGTTGTATTGGAGCAACTGCACATGCCCCAGGCGATCATGCTGCCTGGCGAGGTCGATGCGCCGCCGCCATTCGTGCGCCGGGGTGGCAAGGTTCAGCCAGTTCTCCTGCTGGAACCCGTCCACCACGAGCGGATCCGCCTCCCAGCCATTGGCGACGAAGAGCTTTCCTGGCTGCTGCCGTTTCACTGCGGCAAACAACTGCTGCAGATCGCGCTGCCAACGGTCCGCCTCCAGTCCTTGGCGTGGATACTCGACCACCGCCGCGCCGCGACCCGGACCCGCGACATCCCTGGGCACCGTGTCGAAGAAAATGCCGTCCCATCCCGCCGCCTCCGCTGGCGCGTGATGTTCGGCGATGAAGCGCTGATAGCCTTGGAAGCCGACATTCATGACAAAATCATCCGCAGGCGGCCCCCAGTAGTAGATTGGCACACGGGCCTCGCGGCGCTGTCTCGCTCTGGCCTTGGCGTTGGGGCGCGAGGCAAACTCTGCATCGCTCACGCGTCCATCGTGGTCCGTATCGTTCCGCGCGTCCCAGCCTGGAATGATTCGCGTCTGCCGTGGGCTCGCCGCATTCTCGGAGCCGACATGCAGCGTGACCTTCGTATCCTCCGCGAAATGGATGAAGCAGTCCTCATAGTCGAAGCCCTGCTCCTCGCACAATCTCCGCAAGGCATCCGCCTTTTCCGAGGGCTCGATCATCGTGCAAACCAGCGCGTAGCGGATGGCCAGCATCCCGCTCCGGCCTTGCTTCGCCTGAAGGCGGAAGGTGAGATCGATCTTGTCCCGCATCCACTCCGCATCACCGCCGAAGTTCATGAACGTGCGCACGGTGGGCAGCACATGCGGGCGGTCCGCAGCGGGTGGCAGTTCGGCTGAGGCGACAGCACAAGCTGCGAAGATAAGAAGAACAGGAAGAATCGATTTCATGGGGTGATTCACTTGGAACGGCCCTTCTCCACGGCCTCTACCAGCACATCGACCATGCGTTTCTGAATCGCAGCGGCTTTCTGCATGGCTGCTTGCACCCGTGCGCGGGCGGCGGTGCGGTCTTCGTGAAGCGGCTTCAGTTTCTCCCAGAGCTGCTGGCCACCGGTGTTGCCGCTTTCGAAGATCCAGTCGCCGAGGCCGATGTCGGCAAACATTTGGGCCTTCACGGTGTCGGTGTGGTTGCGGACGTAGAAGGCCGGGGTGCCCTGTGATAGCGCGATGATGGGCGAGTGACACTCCGCGCTGACGATGGCCGTGGCGCGGGCATAGACGGACGCAGCCTCATCGGCGAGCCAGAAGGTATCGCGCCAAAGGACGTGCGGTTTCACATCGGCGGGTAGCGGATCGAGCAGGTGCTCCTTCGCCACGGCGATCTCGTAGGTCATCTCGGGACACAGCAGCACTTTGTGACTCGTCTCGCGGACGTAGAGGGTGATGAAGTCACGCAGCGGGGCGTGATCTCGGGCGGCGTGTCTGGCATTGACGGCATCCAGCTCGTAGTCGCCTTCATCCCGGGCGAGATTCTTCACCTGATAGTAAGGCGTGTAGCGCAGTCGCGGGAGCACGCAGATGAACTTCCCCTCTTCCGCGCCGATGCGCCGCAGCCAGCGTGTGGCGCGTGCTTCATCGCGGACGGCGATGCCAAAGGTGCCGTCGAGGCCGAGTTCCAGCACGGACGGGCGGAGGTTCTGCTGTTTCAAATAGCGGAGCGAGAGCGTGTCGCGGGCGAAGATGAAGGA